>JANXBN010000001.1:0-307335 GCA_025060635.1 Candidatus Kryptonium sp.
TGGCCGGCCGTCCTCTCAGACCGGCTACCGATCATCGCCTTGGTGGGCCATTACCCCACCAACTACCTGATAGGACGCAGGCCCATCCACAGGCGGTAGCCCCTGTAAGAGCCACCTTTAATCCCAGCATCATGCGACACCGGGACATCATCCGGTATTAGCACCGATTTCTCGGTGTTATCCCGAACCTGTGGGTAGGTTACCTACGCGTTACTCACCCGTGCGCCGGTCCACGATGTGTATTGCTACACACCGTGTCCCTGACTTGCATGTGTTAGGCACGCCGCCAGCGTTCGCCCTGAGCCACCATCAAACTCTCCGTTGTAAATAAAATTTACAACCGAGAGTCCTGCGGCTCTAATTCATAGAGCCACAAGGGTGAAACTCTGCTAAACTGACCTTAGCTCTGTGCACGCCCTTTTCCAAAGAACACTCTCAAACTTCAGGCAAATATAAATATAATAAATTTTTTCGTCTTTGTCAAGTTTCTCAAACCTGAATCTCTAAAACATCTCTAAAGGCAACCTTAAATATAAATCAAAAAAATCAAAAAGTCAAATTTCGCACAGAACACCAAAATTGCTTTTATAAAACCATTTTTTTATTTTTCGTAAAGCTTTACCAAAACAAAATACAAACAACCGCATCAACACTATGAGCATAAATGAAATCGTCAACGAACTATATGAACTCGCTTGCAACTTATGGTGGACCTACAACCCAAAAGCTCAAAAAATTTTTGAAACGCTCTCACCCCTAACTTGGAAAACCTCAAACCACAATGCTATACAAACCTTAAAGTCAATCTCAAAAGATGAACTCAAAGCAAGATTAGCAAATCCAAACTTCCTAACAGAAGTAGAGAATATACTAAACGAATTCAAAGAATATCTCAACACAAGAAAAAAACTTTCACAAGAAAAATTTCCAGAATTTATAAACAAACCTGTTGCCTACTTTACAGCTGAGTTCGGACTTCACGAATGTTTACCAATTTACTCAGGAGGACTCGGAATTCTATCAGGCGACCACGCAAAGTCAGCAAGCGATATCGGATTGCCTTTCGTCGGCATAAGCTTGTTCTACCGACATGGATATTTTGATCAAAAAATTTCTGAAAACGGATGGCAAATTGAAGAATATAATCCAGTACAACCAAACCTACTACCTATAAAACTTGTCCTAAACAAAAACAACGAACCATTAAAAATCAAACTCAACATCGCACACACGGAAATTTCCGTCCAAGCTTGGGAAATAAATGTAGGAATTTCAAAAATTTACCTACTTGACACAAATCTCCCAGAAAATGACTTTCACTTCAGAGATATAACAAGCAGAGTTTACGGCGGAGATTCAACAACACGAATCTTTCAAGAAATCATTCTCGGCATCGGAGGAGTTAGATTTTTAAAAGCACTTGGCATTGAACCATCCGTATATCATCTAAACGAAGGACATAGCGCATTTCTAACACTTGAACTTCTACGAGAAGAAATCAACAAAGGTAAATCCAAAGAAGAAGCTGAAAGAGCAGTAAAAGAAAAATGTATCTTCACAACTCACACACCTGTCCCAGCTGGACACGATAGATTCACACCAGATCTAATAGAATATGCATTGAGCGAATTTATAAAATCACTCGGATTTTCTATGAAAGAATTTCTCGCATATGGAAGAATCCATCCAGACAACGATCAAGAACCATTCTGTATGACCGTTCTCGCATTGAAATTATCAAGAAACGCAAACGCTGTCAGCGAACTTAACGGAATTGTGAGCAGAAAAATGTGGCAACCGCTTTTTAAAAGCAAATCCGAAAAAGATGTACCAATTGATCATATAACTAACGGAATACACACATTAACATGGCTTAACAGAATTACCTTTGAATTCTGGCGCCGAAAACTCGGAGAAAAATGGTACGAAGAAATTGAAAACCCTAACCTATGGCAAAGCGTCCTTGATGAGAAATTTATCACTGATGAAGAAATATGGGCTATCAGATACGAATTAAGAAGAAACTTAATTGAATTTGTTAGAGAAAAAATCTCCGCTCAACTTTCAAGAATGGGACTTGACTCGAGAATTAACATAAACACGATCCTGTCACCCGATGCACTAACGATCGGTTTTTCAAGAAGATTCGCAACATACAAAAGAGCACCTTTAATTTTTTATGACATGGAAAGAGCGAAAAGAATTTTCAACAACAAAGACAAACCAATTCAAATAATTTTCTCAGGAAAAGCTCATCCAAGAGATGACGCCGGAAAAGAATTCTTGCAAAAAATTGTCCAGATCTCAAAATTACCCGAATTTTACGGCAAAGTTATATTCCTTGAAAATTACGACATGAACATAGCAAGATATCTCGTCTCCGGTTGTGATCTTTGGCTGAATAATCCAAGAAGACCTCTTGAGGCAAGCGGAACAAGCGGGCAAAAAATAATTCTTAATTTCGGGCTCAATTTTAGCGTACTTGATGGATGGTGGCGCGAAGCATATAACGGAAAAAACGGATGGGCTATAGGAAAAGATGAATCGCTTGAAGACCCCAATATCCAAGATAAACTTGACGCAGAATCACTATATCAAACGCTTGAAAATGAAATTATACCAACCTTTTACAATCGTGATGCAAATGGAATTCCCAAAGAATGGATCAAGCGAATAAGGCATTCAATCGCAACCATAACTTACTTTTTTAATACGAACAGAATGGTCCGGGAATACGCAGAAAAATACTATAAATTACCCGCTTTTGCTTATTAGCAATTTATTCAGTATCTTAAGCCATAGATTTCAAACAATTTAGAAAATTTGCCATGGCACGAAGTTTAAATAAAGTTATGCTAATTGGACATCTCGGCGCCGATCCAGAATTAAGATATACCCCAAGCGGTGTCCCAGTTGCTACATTCAGAATTGCAACAAATGAAACATGGCGTGATGCCGACGGGAACTTGCAAGAGCGAACCGAATGGCATACAATAGTCGTATGGAGAAAGCTCGCGGAATTGACAAATGATTTATTAAAGAAAGGAAGCAGAGTTTATGTTGAAGGTCGCATTCAAAGCAGAACTTACGAAGATAAAAACGGAATAAGACGAACTGTAACAGAAATCGTAGCTGATGATATAATTCTGCTTGATTCAAAAACATCTTCTGACTCAAGTTTACAAGCACAACAAAGGGCATCTGCAGTACAAGATACTTCCGAAAATATAACAAACGATGAATTTAAAAGCTCTATTATTCCGCCTGAAATTTTATCCGATGATGAAACTTCACAAAAAGATGATGACTTACCATTTTAATAAAACCCTCATTTGATCCTTATGATGATTTACGATGCGCTTGCTTCTCTGCTTGCCGTTCTGGTGTTATTGATCTTTTCAGGGCTCGTATCCGCATCAGAAGTTTCGCTTTTTTCTCTTCCTTCGGAAACGATAAGAAAATTTGCCAAAAGCAAATCAAAAATTCATAAACTCGCCGCAAAACTCCTTGAAAATCCACAACGACTTCTTGTGACAATTCTGATCTCAAATAACTTTATAAACATCGGAATTGCCCTTCTCTCAACGCTCTTCACATTACGATTAAGTTATGCACTTAACATAAATCCTGAATACGCCCTCTCAGTTAGCATAATACTTACAACCACCCTCGTTCTTTTATTTGGGGAAATTTTTCCAAAATTATTTTCAGCGCAAAACCCGGAAAAAGTGGCGCTTATCGTCTCACCAGTTATAAATTTCTTCTCAATACTTTTCTATCCACTCGTTGAGATCTTCTTAATCATCACAAACGCATTCAAGCGAAAAATTCCAGTTTCAAAATCAAACCTACTGATTGAAGAAATAAAACCTCTAATTGAACTCGGAGGAAAATACGGAATCATAAGAAAAGAGGAAGAGGAAATAATAAAAAACCTGCTTCAATTCCCGACAAAAACAGTCAAAGATGTGATGACATCAAGAGTTGATATGGTCTCAATAGAAATTAACACTGACCTGAACCAGATAATCAAAACTATAAAGGAATCCGGCTTCTCACGCCTCCCAGTGTATCAAGAACAAATTGACAACATAGTTGGAATACTTTACGCAAAAGATATAATTCAATTCATAAGAAACAAAACCGCACGAAAAAAATTTGATATAAAAAAGTTTCTAAGGGAACCGATCTTCGTCCCAGAGACAATGAAGCTGGAAACACTACTTCAAGAATTCAAACAGAAAAAAATGCACATAGCCATAGTCGTTGATGAATTCGGCGGAACCGCAGGACTTGTGACATTGCAGGACATTATAACTGAAATTTTCGGAGAGATAGAAAGAGAAAAAACCGAAGAAAAACACTTTGAAAAGATAAGCGAAAATGAATTTCTACTTGATGCTGGACTTACAATTGAAGAAGTAAACGAACTTCTTGGAATAAATTTGGAAACAACGAAAAGCGACTACGACACCATCGGTGGATTCATACTTGATATAACTGGGAAGATTCCAAAGGAAAAAGATGTTATAAATTATGAAAACCTCCGTTTCACAATTGAAAAAGTTGAAAGCAGAAGAATCAAAAAAGTCAGAATACAAAAACTAAAGGAGCAGGAAAAATGATTAAAAAAATATCACATGTCGCAATCGCAGTTAAAAATCTTGAAGAGGCAATAAGCACATTCTCAAAACTTACTGGGATTGAAAATTATCACATTGAAACAGTTGAAGAACAAAAAGTCCGAGTGGCGATCTTTAAAGTCGGAGAATCAAGGATTGAACTAACAGAACCGACATCACCTGATTCACCAGTTGCAAAATTTATTGAAAAAAGAGGCGAGGGAATCCACCACATAGCTTTTGAAGTTGATGATATTGAAAAAGAGCTTGAAAGAGTCAAAGAAAAAAACTTTCAACTCGTTGATTCAACCCCAAGATACGGCGCAAACAATTGTTTGATAGCATTTATTCATCCGAAATCTGTAAACGGTGTACTGGTTGAACTAACACAGGAGATGTCGGAAAACAAAGATGAGAACAAACGAACTTGAAATAAAAATCCAAAATCTCCCACAACTTCCAGGCGTTTATCAATTTAAAGATGCTAACGGAAAAGTAATCTATGTAGGCAAGGCGAAAAACTTAAAAAACAGAGTGAAAAGTTATTTCGTTAAGTCACAGCCATTTAATCCTAAACTTTCAGCGCTCGTTTCAAAGATCCACGATGTTGATGTTATAGTCACACCTTCTGAAGTGGAAGCCTTAATTCTTGAAGCAAACTTGATAAAGAAGCTCAAACCACGATACAATGTAAGTTTGAAAGATGATAAAAGTTTCCCATACATCGTCGTAACTAACGAACCATTCCCGCGCGTCTTTTCAACAAGAAAAATAAAAATGGACGGCTCGCGCTATTTCGGTCCATATACTGACGCTTATTCACTAAAACAAACATTGAAGCTCATAAGAGACATTTTCATGGTGCGAAGTTGTAAATACCATATTGACGATGATGCGATTCAAAAGAAAAAAATTAAAGTTTGCCTTGACTATCACATAAAAAAATGCGGCGGTCCATGCGAAGGTCTTGTCTCAAAAGAAGAATACAATAAAATGATAGATCAAGTCGTTCAACTTCTTAACGGAAAAATTGACGACCTTGTTGAATCTTTGAAAAAACAGATGGAAAAACTTGCAGAGGAGTTAAAATTTGAGGAAGCAGCAATTTTAAGAGATAAAATTAAAGCACTTGAAATTTACACAGCAAAACAAAGCGTTGTGAGCGTTGAACCAATTGACAGAGATATCTTTGCAGTCGCTTATGAAGATGAAGACGCCTGCGGAGTGTTGTTTAAAGTTAGAGATGGGAAACTTATCGGTAGCCAGCAATTTTTCATGACGGGAGTTGCTTACAAAGAAGAGAAAGAAATACTTGAAACACTGCTAACTCAGTATTACCTAAACTCTGAATATATCCCATCGGAAATTTTGATCCCACAGCAGATTGAAGATCCTCACTCAATAGAGAAATGGCTCTCCGAGAGAAAGAAATCAAATGTAAAGTTAAAAACACCAGAAAACGAGGATGAATCGCGACTTATTTCAATGTGCAAGGTCAACGCAAAGTATCACCTTGACGAATACAGAATTCAAAAGATGAAATCTAAAGAAGAATTCGCTCCCAATGTTTTGAGGTCTTTGCAAAAAGAATTGCACCTTGATAGATTGCCTAAACGAATTGAATGTTTTGATATCTCAAACATTCAAGGTTCAGACATCGTTGCGTCCGTGGTCGTCTTTGAAAATGGGAAACCCAAGAAAAGTGAATATAGAAAGTTTAAAATAAGAAGCGTATCAGGCAAGCCAGATGATTTCGCAAGCATGGAAGAAGTAATTGAAAGAAGATATTCACGGCTTCTGAACGAAGGTGGAAAAATGCCCGATTTAATTGTAATTGATGGTGGCAAAGGTCAACTATCATCAGCAATTAAATCACTTGAAAAACTTGGGATTAAAAATCAACCGATAATAGCGCTTGCAAAAAAATTTGAAGAAATTTACTTTCCGAACATTGACCTTCCGCAGTCATTACCCAAGTCATCCCCTGCTTTACATCTGCTTCAAAGAATAAGAAATGAAGCTCATCGCTTCGCAATTACATTCCATCGGGAAGTCAGGGCAAAACGCACTTTCTCAACCCAGCTTCTTGAAGTTAAAGGAATTGGCGAAAAAAGAGCGAAACTTCTGCTTTCAAAATTTGGATCAATTGAAGGAATTAAACAAGCACCAGTTGAAGAACTTGAAAAAATTCTTGGCAAGACGGTCGCACAAAATTTGAAGGAATTTCTCTCAAAACAATAATCAAGCAAAATGACAGAAATTCAAAAAAGCATAATCAAAACGCTGACTTATTTTTCAATTTTCAAACATCCACTAAAAATAGATGAGCTTCACAGATACCTACTTTTCCAACGCTGTGCGATTGATGATCTTAAAAAGGAAGCGAACGAACTAAAAGATATTGGCAAAATTTTTGAGATAGAGAACTTCTACCTGATTGAAAATGACAAAAACTGGATACTAAACAGATACCACGGCGAAAAACTTGCATCAAAGTTTTGGAAAATCGCACAACTTATGGCTCATCTAATGAAAAGATTTCCATTTGTAAGAGGAATTTTTATCTCTGGCTCCCTTGCGAAATGGAATGTCACAATTCACACAGACATTGACTTTTTCATAATAACAAAACCCAGACGCTTATGGATGACAAGAAGCGCGTTGATAGCATTTAAAAAGATCTTCCTTTTCAACAGCAAAAAGTTTTTCTGTTTAAATTATTTCATCACCGATGACCACCTTGAAATTGAAGACAAGAACATATTCACCGCTATTGAAATTGCTTCTATCAAGCCGATATTTAATTTTGATCTTTACTTGAAATTTCTTGAAGCGAATTCTTGGATAAAAAACTTCGTTCCAAATTTCGTTCCAGCTCAATTACCAAACTTGATTTCAAAGCGATTTCCAGTTTCAAAACTTATTTTAGAAAAACTTGTTGAAATCTCATTTAACAAAAATACAAGCTCGCTTGATGACTTTGACTTGTTTTTAATGAACAAATGGGAAAAAATTTGGCAAAAGAGATATCCACACTTAACAAATGAAGAAAGAGATTTGATGTTTAGGTGCAGACCCTATGTCTCAAAAGCGCATCCAAATAATTTTCAAAACTTCGTTCTCACAAATTACGAAGAAAAATTGAAGATATTTCTGAACGATTCAGCACATAGTTAAACACATTAACAAGCAGATCTATAAAAATTTACTTCATCAACATCGTCTTCTTCACATCCACAAACTTTCCTGCTCTCATAACACAATAATAAACACCACTTGAAAAGTTTGAAGCATTAAACCTATTATACACATGCCATCCTGGTTCAAATCCCCTATCCACAGCAACAGCAAGAATTACCGTTATTTTCTTTAGGACATCAAATTCTATGTTTGTCTCCGCTTCCCGTTGATAACTTTGAGATGAGATCCATAAAATATGCCAGCATTTGCTTCGTTTATTTGACAATTCCAATAAACTTTTCTAAATTTTCTTTGAAACATAAAATAAGAGAATTCCCCGAGATGAAAGATAGAGTCGCACAAATTGTCGTAATTTTTTTACTCGCTTTTCTTTTAACGCTTTGTGAAGTAAATCGGTATTCAAAAGCGCAAGAAGCATATCAGCCGAAAAGCGCATTTAAAATTGGACGCCTAAAATATCGGGGCGGTGGAGATTGGTATAACGATCCGTCCGCTGAAATAAATCTTTTGAAATTTATAAAAGAAAACACCAACATTGATGTTATCCCAGTTTACGAGTTCGTTGACATTTCAAGCGATAACATTTTCTCTTATCCTTTCTTGTTTATGACAGGGCATGGAAATATAACCTTCAACGAAGACGAAGCAAAAAGGTTAAGAACATATCTTGAAAATGGTGGATTTCTTTACGCTGATGACGATTACGGAATGGATAAATCATTCAGAAGAGAAATAAAGAAAGTTTTCCCCGATAAAGAACTCGTTGAATTACCATTTTCTTATGGGCTTTTTAATTGCTATTTCAATTTCCCAAATGGAACGCCGAAAACTCACGAACACGACAATAAACCGCCACAAGCCTTTGGTATCTTTCATAACGGACGACTCGTCGTGCTTTACACCTATGAATCAAATCCGAGCGACGGTTGGGCTGACCCAGAGGTTCATCACGACCCAGAGGAAAAAAGACAAGAAGCACTAAAATTTGGGACAAATATAGTTGTTTGGGCTTTGACAAATTAATCTTCACACAAAAATGAGCGAAATTTATTTAAAGATAAAATCAAAGCTTGAGCGCTTAAGAAAATCCCTTGATCTTGAAGAGGCAAAGATAAAATTTTCCCAATGGCTTGCGGTTGCTGTAATTGTTTTAGCCCTGATCGGCATAATTGAAATGGAATTTTACTTTGATTCGCTGATTAGAAAATTTATCTTCTATTCCCTTGGCTTTGCTTTTGTGTTAAGTTTTTCCTTCTATGTCCTGCCACCGATATTAAAACTTTTTGGATTAATAAGATCAAAAAATGACATTGAACTTGCGAAACTCGTATGGATAAAACATCCAGAGGTTGGAGATAAACTTGTCAACGCACTACAAATTTACGAACAAAAACTCGCTTCAAATGTTATATATTCAACCGAATTAATTGACTCAGCGTTTGCACAACTTGCCGAAGATATCTTGAAAATTGATTGGGATAAAGTTGACACTTCAAAATCAAATAGAAAAATTCTAACATCGCTTTCAATTCTGGGGATTCTTGTCTTAGTTCTTACGCTTTTACCTGATTTCAGAAACTCGTTTGTTAGAATTCTAAACTACGACGAAAAATTTCTAAAACCGAGGGATTACATTGTCAAAGTTGAGCCCGGCGATACAACAATCGCAAAAGGTTCAAATGTCAAGATAAAAATTCACACAATCCCACAGAAACCATCCCTTCCCAATCCGTCAGAAATAGAACTTTACCTTGCGCAAGAAGGCGTGAAAAATTTTGAGAGCAAAAAAATCAAATCCGACGCAATTTCAGCTGGTAAATTTGAATATGAACTTTACAATGTGAGAACACCAATCAAGTATTTTGTTAAGGTCAAAGAATTGGAAACGGAAAAATTCAAAATTGAGGTCATTGAGCGACCGATCGTTAAACTTTTAAAAGTTCAACTTTCCTATCCATCATATACAGGGCTTGCGCCAGTTTATCTTGAGGATAACATCGGAGATATCACTGCAATAACTGGGACGATCGCAAAGTTTGAAATTTTATCAAACAAATCGCTTGATTCTGCGAAAATTGTCTTTAACGACGGTTTCACAACAAACCTCAATGTTTCTGGAACAAACGCAACAGGAAATGTCAAATTATTCCGAAGCGGGACATACTACATTGAACTTAAGAGCAAGGACGGCTTAAAAAATGACCAACCCGTTGAATACAAAGTAAACATAATTCAAGACGAATATCCAAAGGTCCAGATATTGAGACCAGAAAAAAGCATTGATATATCAAGGGATATGCAAGTTGGGATATTGGCAAAGATAAGTGATGACTTTGGTTTTACGAAGCTGCGACTTGCATATAGATTGAGCTTCTCAAGATATGTAAAAGCTTGGGATGAGTTTAAATTCATTGAAATACCGATTAACAAAAACAAGAGCGAGCAAGAGGTCCTGTATGTTTGGGATTTATCTGAACTTGAGCTTGCACCAGATGATGTCGTGAGTTTCTACCTTGAGGTATTTGATAATGACATCGTAAGCGGTCCTAAAGCAACGAAGACAGAAATTTACACAATCAGATTTCCATCTTTACACGAGATCTTAGCGCAAGTTGAGCAATCTCATACTGAAGTTTACCAGGATATGAAGGAAGTTTTTGAGATGGCAAAGAAGTTAAGAAGAGAAATGGACGAAATAGAAAAGGATTTGAAAAAAGGCACTTTCAAAGCCGATTGGCAAAGACAACAACAAATCCAAAACATCGCAAAACAATATGAAGAACTTCAAAAGAAAATAAAAGAAACGGGGCAGAAACTTCAAGATTTAATTCAAAGAATGGAAGAAAACAGATTGCTCTCTCCTGAAACGCTTGAAAAATACCTTGAACTTCAACAGTTGCTAAATCAGCTTGACATACCCGAGCTCAGGGAACTGATGAAAAGATTTGAACAAGCTATGCAAAATTTAAGCCCAGATATGATAAGACAAGCACTTGAGAAATTTCAATTTTCAGAGGAAAACTTCAGAAGAAGCATAGAGAGAACTTTGAACCTTCTCAAGAGAATTCAAGTTGAACAAAAGTTAAACGAGATTTTGAGACAGACGGAACAGTTAATTGAAAAGCAAGAAGAATTAAGAAAAAGAACAGCACAGACGAACCCGGAAAATAAATCCCAACTTAAACAGTTAAGCGATGAGCAAAAAGAACTAAGCAAAGAAATAGAAAAGATTGAGGAAAACCTCCAGAGCTTAAAAGAGAGGATGAACGAGTTTAGGAACGAAATGCCTATTGATTCCCTTGAAAAGATTTTAAATGAAATCAAAGAAAGAAAGTTTGGTGAAAAATTTGAAAAGGCGGGGGAAAGAATAATGTCGGGGAGTTTAAAAGAAGCAACGCAAATGCAATTTGAGCTTTCGCAAGGATTAATGCAAATGCAAAGTGATTTACAATCACTCCAACAACAACTGATGCAAAATCAACAACATCAAATAATTTCAAAGATGCAGAAAATTCAAAATGACTTACTTAATCTCTCAAAAGATCAAGAAGAAATAAAACGAGAAACCCAAACTTCTTCACCTGGCTCTCCGAAGCTTCGGGATCTCGCGCGCCGACAAATGGATTTGCTCACTGGGCTTAACTCCGTAACAGCAGAGATGATTGAACTTTCCCAAAAGACCTTCGCTATAACTCCCGACATGGGGCGCGAAATTGGTTCCGCATTGATGAACATGCACAAGGCAATTGAATCTCTCTCTTCAAGAGATAATTCAAACTCATCAAGATTTCAAAGCGAAGCAATGACTTCACTTAACAAAGCGATAATTCAACTGGGAAATGCAATGCAAGCGCTGATGCAAGGTGGAACTGGCGGCGGATTACAATTCTTATTACAGCAATTAAATCAACTTGCGATGCAACAACTTGGCTTAAATCAAGCTACACAAGAATTAATGCAACAACTCTCGCTCCAACAACAAGCCGAAATGGCAAGATTAGCAGCTCAACAGGAACTTATTCGGAAATCGCTACAAGAACTAATGAAAGAAGCAGAACTTTCCGGAAATAGAAGCAGAATACTTGGGGACTTAAACAAAATCGCAGAAGAAATGAAAGAAGTTGTAAGCGACCTTGAATCAGGAAACCTTAACGAGGAAACTTTGAGAAAACAGGATAGAATACTTTCCCGACTCCTTGATGCACAGCGTTCAATTCATGAGCGTGATTTTGAGAAACAGCGTGAATCAAGACCGGGACAAAACATCACAAGACAAAGCCCAGCGGAATTGAAATTTGACGAAGACAAAGAAAAAATCTTCCAAGATCTCCTCAATTCAATTCGCGAGAATTACCACAGAGATTATGAGACATTGATAAAAAAATACTTTGAACTCCTGCGCTCGCTTCAATAACTTAATCAAAATTTGCTCGCTTTTGCTTACCCATTCCAGCTTTCAAATTCGTTTTTCACCCGATTTATGTTTCACTTTTGCCACTACTTGAATTTTTTGAGACAAATTTAAACCCCACCGACTTTAAAAGTGATTGATTTACAATTCATTATTTTTGGCACGATTTTTTATTCACTTATTCTTAAAAACAAAATTGAAGGCAGAGGTTTTTCAGCGATGCTTGAAATAAGATGGCACGGTCGCGGAGGACAAGGAGCGAAAACAGCAGCAATGTTATTTGCAGAAACCGCAATAGAAGAAGGGAAATATGCCCAAGGTTTCCCCGAATATGGACCGGAAAGGATGGGCGCCCCAGTGAAAGGTTTTACAAGAATTGATGACAAACCGATAAGGATTCACAGTGGAATTGAAAATCCACAAGTCGTTGTTGTGCTCGATCAAACTTTGCTTGAGGCAATTGATGTGACTGAAGGAATGCCTGACGATGGAATTTTAATAATAAACACAGAAAAAAGCCCTGAACAAATTCGCAAGATGTTCGGAATAAAAAAGGGAAAGATTTACACCGTAAACGCAACAAAGATCGCCCTTGACACGATAGGAAGACCTATTCCAAATACCGTAATGCTTGGTGCCTTAATAAAAGTCACAGGTGTGCTTGACCTTGACACATTGTTGAAAAACCTAATTAAAAAGTTCAGAAAAAAATTTAACGACAAGCTCGTAGAAGGAAATATTCAAGCAATAAAAAAAGCATTTGAGGAGGTAAAAGGAGAATGAGCGAACTAAAAAAATGGTTTGAACTGCCCGTCGGAGCAGTGATTGATGAGCCGGGAAACGCAATAAGATACAAAACTGGATCTTGGAGAACATTTAAACCAATACTTGATAAATCAAAATGCAATGATTGTTTAATCTGTTGGATTTATTGCCCTGATAATTCAATTATAGTTCAAGACGGAAAACTCGTTGGATTTGACTATGATCATTGTAAAGGTTGCGGAATATGTGCGGAAGTTTGTCCAGATAAAAGCAAAGCAATAACAATGGTTCTTGAACACGATTAATCAAAAAAATTTTTTATGGAGGTAAAAAATGAAAATAATGGCTTTGACAGGAAATGAAGCTGCTGCTGAAGCAATGAGACAAATTAACCCTGATGTTGTCGCTGCTTATCCAATCACACCTCAAACGGAGTTGATGCACAAATTTGCGGAGTTTGTCGCTGATGGTCTTGTTGATACAGAGATGGTCCTTGTTGAGTCAGAACATAGTGCACTAAGTGCAACGGTTGGGGCAAGCGCAGCAGGAGCAAGAGCAATGACGGCAACCAGCGCTCAAGGGCTAGCTTTGATGTGGGAAATTCTTTACATCGCAGCTGGCCTAAGGTTGCCAATAGTTATGCCTGTGATAAACAGAGCTCTTAGCGCACCTATAAACATTCACGGCGATCACTCCGACACGATGGGAGCGAGGGACTCAGGCTGGATTCAAATTTTCTCCGAAAACGCTCAGGAAGTATATGACAACACGATCATAGCAATAAGAATTGCAGAACATCCAGATATCCTTCTACCTGTCATGATAACGATGGATGGTTTCATAATAAGCCATACTATGGAAAGGGTTGAGGTTCTTGATGACGATGTGGTTAAAAACTTCGTTGGTGAATATGATCCAAAATATAAACTTCTTGACATTAAAAATCCAATAACCGTCGGCCCGCTTGATCTGCAGGATTACTACTTTGAACATAAGAGAGCACAAGCCGAGGCGATGGAAAACGCTTACAAACTTATAAAAGAAATAGATGAGGAATACTACAAAATCAGCGGAAGAAGATATAGATATGTTGAACCCTATGAAATTGATGACGCTGAAATTGTTTTGATATCGCTTGGTTCAACTGCTGGGACGATAAAGGAAGTAATTGACGAATTGAGATTAAAAGGTATGAAAGTTGGAGGATTAAAGATACGAGTTTACAGACCATTTCCAAGGGAAGAGATAAAGGAATTTCTATCAAATGCGCTTGTGGTCGGAGTTATGGATAGATCCATTGCTTTCGGAGCCACTTGCGGTCCTGTTTGCCTTGATGTAAAAGCAACTCTACAAGGTACAAAACTTTCAAATCTTCCAATTGTAGATTACATTTACGGACTTGGCGGAAGAGATGTGACCCCGAAAGATATTGAGAAGATATTTGGAGAACTTGAAAGAATTAAAATTTCAGGCGAGGTTCCAAACCTTCCACGCTATATTGGAGTTCGCGGTGAAGAGGATTATCCAGAGCGAAAACCAAAATTCAAGATCAAAAATTAAGTTATGAATTGAGAAATGGCTAACTTAAAAGAACTTGCACAAAGAGAAGCGAAATTTACAGCAGGACATAGAGCATGTGCTGGCTGTTTACCAGCAGTTGCATTAAGACAAGTGACCCTTTCGGTTAATTATCCGTGTGTTGTTGGTTTTGCTACTGGTTGTATGGAGGTTGTTTCAACTATATTTCCTTACACCGCTTGGACTGTTCCATACATCCATGTTGCATTTGAAAATGTCGCTGCCGTTATGAGTGGCGTTGAATCTGCATATAAAGTTCTAAAAAGAAAAGGAAAAGTAAGTGACGATATAAAGGTCATAGCCTTCGCTGGAGATGGTGGAACTTACGATATCGGTTTCCAAGCTCTTTCTGGAATGGTTGAAAGAGGACACGATATTCTTTACATTTGCTACAACAATGAAGCATACATGAATACCGGAATCCAACGCTCAAGCGCAACTCCATTTGGTGCTCAAACTTCAACAACACCTGTGGGTTCGGTTGAGTTCGGCAAGAAACAATTTCCAAAGGATCTAACTCAGATAATGGCTGCACACAATATCCCATATGTAGCTCAAGCATCGGTTCATAACTGGAAAGATTTAAATATGAAAATTGAAAAGGCATTAAATATCAGGGGACCTAAATTTATAAACATACTTGCACCATGCACGCTTGGATGGCGATACCCGGCGGAGAAAGGAATTGAAATAGCCAAACTTGCTGTAGAAACTTGTGTTTGGCCACTTTATGAAGTTGAAAATGGGAAATACAAAATAAACTACAAGCCAAGGGAGAAAAAACCAGTTGTTGAGTGGCTGAAAAGTCAAGGTAGATTTTCACATCTTTTCAAACCTGAAAATCAACATCTCATAGAAGAAATTCAGAAAGAAGTTGACAGAAGATGGACACATCTTCTTGAATTAGCCAGCGCATGATGCCCTCCCTCCTAATTGACCTACGGTCGCCGCTGCCTCCCGGCGACCTTTTTATTTTTTGAATGTTTAGCAAAAATTAAATTTTTTTAATCATCTTTGATCAAGGATTTTTTGCTTGATTTTTCAACGTAAATAACTTACTTTGAAGATGATAACATAAAAACAAAATCCGTTTACTACTATGCGAACTTTTACAACTTTAGTCGCTTTGATTCTGTTTTTTTCCTACCTTATTTTCGCTCAAGGTAGTGGGACTTACACAGCATCTGTTACAGGGAAAATCGTTGATAATGAGGGCAAACCGATTCCAGATGTTGAGGTTATAGCGAAGAATGTTGAAACTGGCTTCATTAGAGGTGCTATAACAACTGCCGCAGGGATTTATAATATCTTATCTGTGCCGCCAGGAACTTACGAAATTAGCGCCCTCCATGTTGCTTATGGGAAACAGACGAAGATAGTTGAATTAGGAGTTGGTGAAAGAGTTACGGTTAATTTCTCTCTCGTCCCAAAAGAAATTCAAGTAGAAGAAGTTGTAGTAGTTGCTGAAGCAAGAGAATATGAGGTCAAAAAGACAGAACTTTCAACACCATTAAGACCTCAACAAATATCTGAGTTACCAATCAACACACGCAATTTCTTGGAACTTACTGCTCTTGTTCCAGGCTTGAAACCAATCGGTGCGACTTTCGGAAGTGGTTCGTTACAACCAACTTGGATTGGATTTTACTTTGAAGGAACAGAGTTCAAAAACGAAATTGTTGAAGGTGGACTCGCAGGACAGTTTTTAAGCGCAGGAAACCCGTTCCCACTTGATGCTGTGAAAGAAGCAAGAGCTATAACCCAGCTTTACAAAGCAGAATATGCAAAAGCTGCAGGCGGTGTTATAACAGCAGTATCAAAAACAGGAACAAATGAATTCCATGGGACAGCTTTCGTTACATATCGCGATAAGTCGTTAAATACCAGAGGACCTTTTGAAACAACCAAGCCTAATTTCAAACGTTTCCAAACAGGTGTTAGTTTAGGTGGACCAATTGTAAGAGACAAACTTCATTTCTTCGTCTCTTATGAGAGGACATCTATTGACAAGTTCGCAACTGTTGTAACTGGTGAACGCTTTGCTCAATATCGCGGAACCTTCAAAGTACCCTTTGCTGGACATGTCGGATTAGCAAGATTGACATTCCAACCAGCAATTAACCATTATTTTGATTTCACCTATTACGGAAGATTTGATAGAGATATCATTGGAGTTGGTGGTTTATCTGCATATGAAAGAGGTAGAATTTTCTATAATAGGGTTTACAACTATGTTTTGAAACATCAGTTCATAATCTCACCAAACTTAATGAACGAAGCGAGAGTTAATTTCCAACGCTACAATTGGGAAATTGCAAATATATCCCCATTCCCGACGCCAGGGAGAGTTTACCCAAGCGCACTTATAGGTGCCTTCTCTCATGCTCCACAAAATTGGTTTCAAGACAGATATGCGTTTTATAACGACATAACATATACAACTGGTAATCATGTGATAAAAGCTGGGATATCTATTCAAAGATTAAGATACGAAGCAAACCAAAAACTTTTCCTGCATCCAATTTTCTATTTCCGAACCGATGCCGATGCTACTCCATATCAAGCGAGAGTTGGAGTAGGTATTCCAACAGTTGAAAAATGGAACACTCAAATAGGCTTGTATCTCCAAGACGACTGGAATGTCACACCATATTTGACCTTGAATATCGGAATAAGATGGGATTATGAGTCAAATATGATTAATAATGATTTTGCTGTTCCAGACACAATTAGGAGAGATTTGATTGGATTTTTCGGCCCCAAATACTTCTCATCAGGCAAAGATAGAAAACCATATTTGAAAGCATTTCAACCAAGATTTGGAATTTCATATGACATTAGCAAAGAAGGTAAAACGGTAATTTTTGGTGGCGCTGGGGTATACTACGACAGACATGTTTGGAATGTTGCCTCTGATGAAATATTGCGATACACTTGGAAAGTATATTACATTGATTTTCCACCAGTACCTTGGGATGACAAATATTACAATAGAGATAGCCTCTTGACTCTGATTGCAAGAGGTAGAGTTCCTTCACCTGAGATATTCCTTATTCCGAATGATTTGAAACCTCCAATGACTATTCAGTTCAGCATTGGCTTGCGTCAAAGATTCGGAGATGTAGTAACAAGTATAAGCTACACTGGTGTTAGAGGATATAATGGAATAACAACTTACAATGCGAACTGGAGAAATAATTTAACAACTAAGTATGGACCGATTCAGGTTTGGACAGATGCTGGGAATTCCTGGTATGATGCGATTTATTTCACATTAGATAAACCATACAAACCTGGATCGTTTGGTCTAAACATCGCTTACACAGTGTCATGGACATATGACGAATTTGATAACACCATATACTATGGCTATACAAACTACACGAATCCGAATATGTTAACCAAAGCTTTCTCAACGCTTGATGAAAGGCATAGAATTTCAATAAACGGTATAATTGGCCTGCCTTTCGGCTTTAAATTAAGTGGATGGGGAACTTTTGCAACTGGAAGACCTTACTTGGTTATCACAGGAAACGATGACAACAGAGACGGAGTTTTAGGTAATGATTATCCAGCTGGTTTAGGAAGAAATGCCGGGAGAGTCCCAGGTCAAAGATTCATTGCAAAATATGTATTTGCCGAAAGAAACTTCAACTTGCGCCTCTCAAAGGACTTTTCATATCGTGGTGTTACATTGACACTTATGGTTGAAGCTTTCAATGTTTTCAACTGGACGAACTTTGGAAGCTATGTTGGTAATATGAGATCGGCGCTGTTCGGTAAGCCAACAACCGCAGGCGCACCAAGACAAGTTCAACTTGGAACAAGGATCAGCTTCTAAAACAAAAAACCCCGGGTCTTCCCGGGGTTTTTAATTTTTTAACTTACCCTATAACCTGTAAGTTCACGTCTTACCCCTCTTTCATTTCCTGATGCAGGTGTCTCATGTTTTATAGGACCGATCCCAGGAGAAAGCCAAATATAATCTCTTGAGCTGGAAGTTTGAACTACAACTCCCCCAACACTTACTGAACTTGTCATAATCGCTTCAAATTTATATGAAACAAATTTACCAGCAGGAGTTTGAACCTCCTCTTTTTTACTTATGTTTCCCGTTATATTTGCTTTTATATTTAGTGGTAGTTGTTGACCTTGGAAGCTAACCATAATAGTCGTGTCAAGGTTTAAAATAGTATAAGGTTCATTCAAATTCCCGCCCGTTTTTATAAATGGAACCCAGCGTTTATATGTAAATCTGATATCTGGAACACTTAAATCAATCCATGCATAAAGATAGTTGCCTTCAAAATAAACGAAAAGCGTATCAATTTCCACTCTTCTATCTGCATATTTAAATGAGTCAATAACAACAAAAGAATTTTTACCTTGAAATTGCTCTTGTCTAACTATCGTTGTTGATGAAGTGAAATCAGTCCCAGAAATTTTAGCTCCAGCGGTGTCAATTTCATAGCCAGAGTAATACCATACGTTTCCAACTCTTAGTGGGAAAAGATTTGATGGGATTGTTTCAATTGGAGCGGTTGTTTCTTTCTTGCAACCCCAGAAAGAAAAAGTTAGCAAAACCAAAATTGATATCATCAAGTTTATTTTCTTCATAATTTCCCCCTTTAAATTAGTTTTTAAAAATAAAAAAGCGGGCTTAATTGCCCGCTAAATTTTTTCTTAATCAAACTTAAGTGAATCAATGATCTTTTTCACTCTTGAAGCTGAAGCGTGAAGTGCCTGTTTTTCCTCATCAGTGAGCTTTAACTCAATAATTTCTTCAACTCCTTTCCTACCAAGTTTAACAGGAACACCAACAAAAACATCATTTAATTCATACTCGCCTTGGAGTAAAACTGAACACGGGAGAATTCGCTTCTTGTCTTTAACTATTGACTCAACCATTTCAACTATTGCTGCAGCTGGTGCATAATAAGCGCTTCCAGTTTTTAAATAACTTACGATTTCCGCTCCACCTTCGCGTGTTCTCTTGACAAGCTGATCAATCTTTTCCTTTGGCAACAATTCAGAAATTGGAATCCCAGCAACAGTAGTATATCTAACAAGCGGAACCATATCATCACCATGCCCACCGAGGACAAATGCGTAAACATCTTCAACTGATACATTTAATTCCATCGCTATAAATGTCCTAAACCTTGCAGTATCAAGGACACCAGCCATTCCGATCACCCTGTGCCTTTCAAAACCACTTACTTTCCATGCTGTATAAGCCATTACATCAAGTGGATTTGTAACCACTATTATAATTGCGTTTGGCGATTTCTCAATTGATTTTAATGTTGCTTCCTTAACAATTCCAAAATTTGTGTTCAAGAGATCTTCCCTGCTCATTCCAGGCTTTCTGGCAACGCCGGCAGTGATTATAACAATGTCGGAGTTAGCTGTTTCTTCATATCCATTTGTTCCAATAACTTTTACATCAACACCCATTATTGGTGTTGATTCATACATATCAAGTCCTTTGCCCTGAGGAATTCCCTCAACAATATCAACAAGCACAACTTCATTTGCAAGTTCATTATCAACAATTTTTTGTGCAGTCGTTGCACCTACATTTCCAGCTCCTACTATTGTGATTTTCATTTCAATAACCCTCCTAGTTTATTTTAAAGGTGCTAATTGCTCACACCGTCAACCGGATAAACGCTAACGATCTGCTTATCCTTTGTTAGATATTCAAATTTTACAATTCCATCAATTTTAGCAAATAGAGTATAATCTTTGCCCATCCCAACATTCAATCCAGGTTTAAATTTGGTTCCTCTCTGCCTGACAATTATATTTCCTGCTCTTACGAACTCACCACCGAATTTTTTTACACCAAGTCGTTTGGAATTACTATCTCTCCCGTTCTGTGAGGAACCTCCACCTTTTTTATGTGCCATATTAATTCACCTCCTTTTTGTTTTTTTATTTTATCAAACTTGCAACTTTTGATTCAAGTGCAGCAAGTCGCTTGAGCTCAACTTTAAGTCCATTAATTTCTGATTTTAACTCATTTTTAACTAAGTCAATCTTTTCATCAAGACGCTTGATCTCTGAATCAAATTTTGTCTTCAACTCGTTAACACTTGACTTAATCTCTTGAAGCTCCGGGACTATGAGCTCCTGAATTATTTTCTTAACATCAACTTTCGGCATTAACTCTCAAATGAAATTTTATTTATCTCAATTTGAGTGTAATTTTGACGATGTCCTTTTGTTACTTTATAGCCCTTGCGTCGTTTCTTTTTGAAAACAATTATCTTTTCTCCCTTCACATGGTCAAGGATAGTTGCCTCAACAAATGCTCCCGTTATATACGGGTTACCAACATAAGTCTTCCCTTCATCTTGGAGGAGCAAGACAGTTTCAAATTTAACCTTGCTTCCAGGTTCGGCTTCAAGTTTTTGAACGAAAATCTTATCATTCTCCTTTACCTTATACTGATGTCCTCCGATTTTTACAACAGCAAGCATCTTCTCCCTGTTTTTGTTTTGAATCAGATGTGTTTAAATTTAGCAAAACCATTATAAAAAAACAATTCAGGCATCTTTGCTTATCAAACATCTCTTTGTTAATTTTAAATAGGCTAATCAATTAAAACTGAAAATTGGGAAAATGGGAAAGAACATAGTTGCGATCGTAGGAAGACCAAATGTCGGCAAATCAACCCTTTTTAATAGGATAATCGGCGAAAGAGACGCTATTGTTGACCCTAAAAGTGGCGTTACACGGGATAGACACTACGGCACCGCCGAATGGAACGGGAAAAAATTTACCATCATAGACACAGGTGGTTATGTCCCAGATTCGGATGATATATTTGAATCAGCCATAAGAGAACAAGTACAAATCGCAATTGATGAAGCAGATGTTATTATTTTTTTAGTTGATGCGCTATCTGGCGTAACCCCGATTGATATTGAAATTGCAAAAATTTTAAGACAAACGAAGAAAAAAGTAATCCTTGCTGTAAATAAAATTGATAACGAAAAACTTGAAATTCTATCTTCCCAGTTTTATGAACTTGGTCTTGGTGACCCGTTCCCAATCTCCGCTATGCACGGTAGAAAAGTCGGTGATTTTCTTGACGAAGTTGTTAAAGATTTTGTAGAATCAAATGGGCAAGAAGAAGAAAACAAAAACCAAATAAAAGTTGCAATAGTTGGACAACCAAATGTTGGGAAATCATCCTTTGTAAATGCCGTCATAGGTGAAAATAGAATTATCGTAACTGATATCCCAGGAACAACACGCGATTCCATTGATACCGCTTTTAAATATAATGATTCCGAATTCATACTGATAGATACCGCTGGATTGAGGAAAAAAAGTAAAATTAAAGAAAGCATAGAATTTTACAGCGCCATAAGGGCTTTGAAAGCAATTGAAAGATGCGATGTCGCAGTCGTCATGCTTGATGCAACCTGTGGACTTGAAAGACAAGATCTGAGAATTATCGGGGAAGCCGCAGAACTAAAAAAAGGAATTATAATTGCCGTAAATAAATGGGATCTCGTCGAAAAAAATTCAAATACTGCCCTTGAATACGAACACGCTCTTAGAGAAAGATTAAAAGTTTTTGACTATGTCCCAATTATCTTCATTTCTGCCAAGACAAAACAAAGAATCTTCAAAGTTCTTGACCTTGCGAAAATTGTATACGAAGAAAGAAACAAAAGAATAAAAACGAGCGAACTTAACAAAGTTTTATTTCCGATTGTTAAAGAAACTCCACCACCTGCTGTTTCTGGCAAGGAAATAAAAATCAAATATGTAACGCAAGTTAAAACATCCCCTCCAGTATTTGCATTTTTTGCAAACTTTCCAGACGATATTCCAGAACATTATAAAAGATTTCTTGAAAACAAAATTCGCCAACATTTTGGATTTGTAGGTGTGCCGTTGACCATCGTCTTCAAAAAGAAATAATGATTTCATCTCTCTTTACTTTCAACCAGCAATGTCACAGGACCATCGTTTATTATCTCAACTATCATCATTGCTTTGAAAACCCCTGTTTTAACCTTTTCTTCACCAATTGCTTGCTTCAGGTATTCAACGAATTTATTATATAAAATTTCTGCTTCTTCGGCCTTTGATGCTTGTGTGAAATCTGGTCTGTTTCCATATCTTGTGTCTCCGTAAAGAGTAAACTGAGATACAACGAGCGCTTCGCCGTTTATGTCCTTGATAGATAAGTTCATCCTCCTGTTCTCATCATCAAAAATTCTCAAGTTTGCACATTTGTTCGCAAGGTATTTCGCATCTTCCTCAGTGTCCCCATTTTTAACGCCAAGCAAAATCACCATTCCTTTCCCAATTTGACTGTGAATTACTCCATCAATTGTAACGCTTCCGCGAACTACCCTTTGAACAAGCGCTCTCATGTTTTTTCAACTTTTATTTTTGCAACTCTTTCAATCCCAAGATAATCTTTAAAAACCTCAACTTGTTCATAACCCCTCTCAATAAAAATTTTTCTCACATGCTCAAACTGACCATATGCCATCTCTACAAATATAAACCCAACATCGCGAACGATCTCTCTTCCAGATTTTGCAATTCTATCATAAAAACTTAAACCATCCGCCCCATCTGTAATCGCAATTCTTGGTTCAAAAATTTTTATCTCATCTTGTAATTTTTCCACCTCATCAAGCGAAATATAAGGAGGATTTGATACAACTATGTCAAATTGACCTTTGAACTCGTAAACGAAATTTTCATCAAACAAATCAAACCGAACAAATTTTACATTATTAACTTTATTCAAATTCGCATTCTCCGTTGCTATTTCAATTGCTTCGTCGCTTACATCAATACCAACTACATCAACTCTGTCGCCGAGAAACTTCGCCAAGCTTATAGCAATGTTCCCACTCCCCGTCCCTATATCAAGTATGTTAATTTTCCCTTTGTCTTTGAAATTTTCCTTCACAGTTTCAATCACCCTTTCAACAAGAATTTCGGTTTCAGGTCTCGGTATGAAAACAGCGTTCGTAAGCTTAAACTCAAGTCCCATAAATTCAGTCTTACCAATGATGTATTGGATCGGCTCTTTTTTTAATCTCCTTTTTATCAATTCTCTTAAAATCTCAAGTTCGCCTTTGGTCAATGGCTTATCAAAATTTACATATAGATCAACCCGTTTGCATTTAAGGACATGACAAAGCAAAAGCTCAATCGTTAATCTTGCTTCATCAATTCCTTTTTGCTTAAAGTAATTTGTTCCCCAGTTTATTATGTCAATTATTCGCCAAGTTCTCGTTCCGATTTCATTCATTTTTGATTTCTTTCAAAAGTTTAAGAATTCTTGTTGTATGTGAACCATCCCAATAAATTTTCCCACACTTTGGACATTGATAAAACTCATCAAATGATTTCGCGGTTTCCTCAGGGATAAGGTTCATCACGCTTGATTTTTCAACCTCAACAATTTCGGTGTTGCAAATTGAACAGCGCGAAAACAAGTTTGTTTCCGTGTCAAGATTTAATTCCCTTACGATCTCAGTTAACTGCTCTTTAAACCTCTCTGACTTCACGATATAGAAATTTTTAGCACCAAGTTCTTCAGCAATTCTCCTGCTTCGCGTGATAAAGATCCGTCCTTCTTCATTTGCAATCTTTACAAGTTCCTTTGCCGAAAGATTTGGATCATAAATCGTGTCATATCCAATTAATCTTAACCATCTTGCAAGTTTGCCAAGCATAACATCTGCAACGAATTTCATGAATCTGAATTTTTTGTTTTTCAGGTTTAAAAATAAAAAATTAACAATGGATTTGCAACACACTGAATGAAAACTTATCTTCGGAAAAGATGCGAAAAACACACAAAACCGCCATCGTTATAATTCCACCTGAAGATGTATGGACGCCCATTCAAAAAATAAGAAAGCAATACGACAGACAATTCAGAAGATGGATGCCACATATAACTTTAATTTATCCGTTCAGACCTTTTGAAGAATTTGAGAAAGTTTACGCTGAATTTGAAGCTGTATGTAAAGAAATGCAAAGTTTTGAGATTGAGCTCGCGGAGTTTAGATTTTTTAGGCACTATGGTGAAAATTACACCTTGTGGCTTGCGCCTGAACCAAAAGATAAAATTGTAAAGTTACAGGAGAAATTGCAAAACATAGTTCCTGACTGTGATGATGTGCGAAAATTTGAAAATGGCTTTACACCTCACTTAAGCGTTGGGCAAGTTAAAGGAAGAGAGAACCTTGAAAAATTAATAAAAGAACTACAAACTGCGTGGGGAGAGCTGAAGTTTAAGGTTAATTCAATTTTCTTTATTTGGCGCAATGACCCGCCAGATGATGTTTTCAGAGTTTGGAGAGAAGTTAAATTTGGAAATTAAAATCAAGCGAAAGCCCCGACGACATAAAAAATCGGGGCTTCTTGATATTTAAAGCATCTACGAAAGTTCTTTTTTCAATATTCCAAGTTCAATTGAGATTGAGCCGGGACCGAAAACAAGAATTGCGAGCGCACAGGCAAAAAGCGCAAGGTCAAGTTCAGCACCTGTGCCTGGTTTATCCATCGGAGCAATAAGTCCAACTTTAACCTTTACGAGTAAAGTAGCAACGATCATATTAATTGCAATTAAAAGCGCAGCCCATCTTGAGAAAATTCCAAGTATCAAAACGATACCACCGACGAATTCAACCAAGGCAACGATGATAGCAAAAACCTCTGGCAAAGGAACACCGAGCCCTGACAAAAACTTAGCAAAACCCGGAATCCCAAAAACAAACAATTTCGGATAACCATGCGCTATAAAGATAACCCCAAGAATTACTCTTATAATTAACAAAGATATATCCGCCACAACTTTGTTTGAAAGTTTCGTTAACATAGAATTTCCCTCCTTTTATTTTTGTTTTTATATATCAATTGGCCTCTTTTTAACAAGCCGTCCAGTTTGATAATCCTCAATCGCCTGATAAATCTCTGCTTCCGTATTCATCACAAATGGACCCCAGCGAGCAACTGGTTCATTCAACGGCGTCGCACAACCAAGTAAAACAAACGAATTTTCAACTGCTTTAAATTTAATCGCATTACCCGAATTTAACACGGCAAGCTGATGCTGTCTTAACTCCACTCCACTTGGAAACTTTATTTTGCCAACAGAAACAAGACAAAATGAGTTCATATCCTCTTGAACCTCAAATTCAAAATCATTACCCTCATTCAATCTGATATCAAGATATAGAACAGGATAATTAGCCCAGCTTTTTTGAACTTCACCTTCAAACATTCCCGAAAGGAGATTAATCCTAACATCACCATCTCTTAGCTCAGCTGCTTTAAAATTATGATAAAACGGATCGCTCATTTTTTCTCTCGCAGGCAAATTAAGCCAGAGCTGATAACCCCATAACAATCCCTCTTTCATCAAAGGCATTTCAGAATGTATCACACCACTTCCGGCATTCATCCACTGTAATCCACCGGAAGATAATCTTCCAACGCTTCCAGTGCTATCTCTATGTTCAAAGTCGCCGTGCACCATATAGGTCAGTGTTTGGAATCCACGGTGTGGATGTGGAGGAAATCCAGCGATATAATCATTCGGATCTTCGCTCTTGAACTCATCAAGCAGAAGAAACGGATCAAGATAATTTAGATAAGCAGAGCCAATGTATCTTCTCAACCTTACACCAGCCCCATCAACAACCTCTATACTCGGAATAATTTTGCTAACCTCACGATATTTTATTGTTTTCACAAACATATTGCACCTGTTGGTTATTTTGTAAATTTTTTCAAGTATTCAGCAAATTCTTTGACCGTTTGCTTATTAACGCTAAAGTAATGATATTGTCCTTCTTTTCGGACATTAACGAGCTCGCTTTCTTGCAAAAATCTCAAGTGATGCGATATCGTCGGCTGTTTCAATCCGATCTTCTCAGTTATCTCTTTACAACTTATCTCTTTTGATCTTGCTATTAACTCAAAAATTTTACATCTTGTTTCGTCTGAAAGTGCTTTTGCTATTTTTGAAATCTTTAATTTCATCATGTGCTTCTCCAATATACTTTGTGTTTTTTACCAAACTACAATCTCGCTTCATAAAGAAGCCAGCGTGGGCAAATCCAATTTCCAAAGGTTTGATAGATATATAGACAAACATCTATATAAATATAAACAAAAAACCGCCGCAAGTCAAGATCGGAAGTTTAAGTTTACTTTTCTTCAACCTTTGCTTGCCCGCTTACCTTATAGACTACATAGTTTTTCAGATCTTGATCTGCTTCAAATCCATAACCCTGAAGCACCTCGTTTGGCGAGGTTACTTTCACGAAGGCATCTGATCTTACCTTTTTTCTATCGTTGTCCCAAAACAACTTGCTCGTTTCAACCTTCGTCCCCTCGCTTGAAACCGCAATGATATTTCCATATGCCTCAAGATTTCTCGTTCTTTCAATCACCCGCCCACTATCAGCAATAAGGTAGGAAGTATGTTTACCATTTTCATCATAAAAATCAACCCTGAAACCCTGATTCAGAATAGTTATCTCCTGGTCTTGAAAAACCATGATATGATTTGCTTTAACGATTGCTCTGACCTTGCCCGAATCGCTGAAAATTATTGTAGCATCCCACGATTCTTGAGATGGGATTTGTTGATTAGGTAAGTTAATTATTGATGGTTTTAGTTTTTCCTCGCAAGACAAAAACAAGAAAGCAAGAAACGTGATGATCAAAAATTTAATTTTCATTGCTCAACTTCGTTATCTGTTTCGGATGAACTTAATCCCGCTTTGACAAGATCATGAATGTGTATCATCCCGATTGGTTTTTTTTCATCGTCAATTACCACAAGTTGAGTGATGTTGTAAGTCTCCATCTGTTGAAGCGCTGTCACTGCAAGAGCATCTTTTTTTATCGTCTTCGGATTTTTTGTCATCACATCGCCTGCGGTTAGAGCGAAGACATTTTCCGTTCGCTGAAGCAATCTTCTTAAATCCCCATCTGTAATAATCCCGACAAGTTTCCCCTCATCATTAACAACACAAGTTGCCCCAAGTCGTTTTGATGTCATCTCAATGATCGTCTCACGCATCGGCGTTGATATGTGAACGATTGGGACTTCATTACCTGTGACCATAAGTTCTTCAACTTTTAACAGCAATCTTTTTCCAAGATTTCCACCAGGATGGAAAAGAGCGAAATTTTCCTTGGTAAAGTTTCTCTTTTCAAGAAGTGCTATAGCAAGAGCATCTCCCATAGCAAGCGTTGCGGTTGTTGAAGCAGTTGGAGCTAAATTATACGGACAAGCCTCTTCTTTGACGCTAACATTTAAAACATAGTCAGAAACACGCGCAAGTTGAGAATTGAGATTACCGACCATTGAGATAATAGGCACACCAATTCGCTTAAATATCGGAATTAAACGAAGGACCTCAACCGTGTCCCCGCTTTTTGAAATACATATCACCACATCCTCCTTTCTAACCACACCTAGATCGCCATGAATCGCATCAACAGGATGAAGGTAAAGAGCAGGTGTCCCAGTAGAATTCAAAGTTGCAACTATCTTCCTTGCTATGATTCCAGATTTACCAACGCCTGTTATTATCACCCTTCCCTGCGAATTTAAGATCAACTCAACAACTTTCGCGAAATTTTCATCAATCCTCTTCTCAAGTTCAGCAACTGCTGATGCCTCAATTTGTATAACCCTCTTTCCAATTTCAATCACATCTTTTTCAATTACGGTTTGCTCTCTTTCCATAAAACTTCAAACTTTATTTTTTGGTTTTCCTTTTCAAGAAAGAAAACAATCCTTTTTTCTCCTTAACCTCTTCATAAGCCCCAACATCAACTTTTGCGAAAATTTTGCTATAATTTATGAAGGCATTGTTTATATCTGCATCCGAAAACCTGTCTATGTTCTCAAAAATAAAGTTAACATTTAATCCACCCGTTTTATCAATAATTTCTTTCCGTTGTCTTAATAACTCGTTGAAAAAGTTCGTGACAGGAATTATGTAATTTATTCCGGAGTCAATCTCGTGCAGCCAAATTTTCTTGTCCGATGGACTTATAACAAGTATCAAGTTATGCTCGGTTCTTGAAAAAATTTTCACCTCGCGGACAGGTTTCTCAGTACATGGTGAAACATCGCCAGGATTCCAATAAGCATAGCTCCACCTTCTTATCTCAGATACATTTTCCGGAATTGTATCTCCAAGCAGGTTAACTATATCAACCTGGATTTGATTTCTATGCTCTCTATGAATTGAAATTTGAATTCTTGCTTCTCTCATTTCAATTTGACCGAGTGAAATTATGGGTGTGAAAAATGTTTCTTCATCCGGTTTATCGTTTGGTTGTCCAAGGATCAAATTATCGGGTTCAAATCTACCATAACCTATGATCATCATCTCTTTTATCATTTCGCGATAGGCTCTGTATCCGGGCTTATCTTCGGGCAACATCCAAAGTATCCAGTTCCTCTCTCGCTCTGTTAAATCTCTTGGAAATTTTCCGTTGATATTCATTGAGAGTAAAATTTTGGTTTTCAGTTAAATGTAGCAAGACATCGCAAAAAATCAAAGTTGGAGAAATTTTAAACGATTTGACAATGATGAGTGGATTTAATATATTTTTTGAAAAAACGAAAAAGCGAAAATAAATGATTTTCAAGAAGAGAACGCACACCTGCGGTGAATTGAGAGCAAGTGATGTTGGAAAGATTGTCACGCTTAATGGTTGGGTTGATAGAAGAAGAGATCTTGGGGGATTAATTTTCGTTGATTTAAGAGATCGCTACGGAAAAACGCAAATTGTTTTCTCGCCTCAACATAGCCCAGAAGCATACCAAGTTGCGAAAGAATTGAAATCTGAATATGTAATTTCTGTGACAGGTAAGGTGGAAAGAAGACCAAAAGGAGCTGAAAATCCGCACCTTCCAACGGGAGAAATTGACATACTTGCCGATGAAGTGCAAATCTTGAGCAAATCAGAAACACCTCCTTTTCTAATTGAAGACGATATAAATGTTTCCGAAGAACTACGACTAAAATACAGATACCTTGATCTAAGAAGACCTTCAATGCAGGCGAACTTAATAACGAGACATAAAATGGCTCAAATCGTAAGAAAATATTTTGACGAAAACAATTTTCTTGAGATAGAAACATCTTTTCTCGTAAAAAGCACACCCGAAGGGGCAAGAGATTTCCTCGTCCCAAGCAGAATTCATCCTGGGAAATTTTACGCTCTCCCGCAATCGCCACAACTTTACAAACAAATTTTGATGGTCGCAGGCTTTGATAGATATTTTCAAATTGTAAAATGTTTTAGGGACGAAGATTTAAGAGCAGATAGACAACCCGAGTTCACCCAAATTGATGTTGAAATGTCATTTGTCACAGAAGAAGATGTTTTTAATATCGTTGAAGGGTTAATGGTGAAATTATTCAAAGAAATTAAAGGAATTGAAATTCAAACTCCATTTCCGAGAATCCCATATTCAGAAGCAATTCAAACCTATGGAACGGATAAACCTGATTTGAGATTTGATTTAAAAATTGTCAATGTGACGGATATCTTCAGAACGACAGAGTTTAAAGTGTTCAGGGAAGCGATAGAAAACGGCGCTGTTATATGCGGTTTAAATCTTCAAGGATGTGGAAACTATTCAAGGAAACAAATTGATGAACTTTCATCTCTTGCAAAAAGTTTCGGCGCTGGCGGACTTGTGCATTTCAAAGTTGAAAACGGGGAACTTGATTCACCAATTGCAAAATATGTCTCAAGGTTTTCGCTTCAGAGATTAAAAGAAAAAATGAATTCAAAAGATGGCGACTTGATAATCCTTGTTTCCGATAAACCAGAAAAAATTTATTCAATACTTGGGAATCTTCGCCTTGAGCTTGGAAGAAGGTTAAATTTAATTGATGAACAAGATTTTAAACTTGCTTGGATAGTTGATTTCCCACTGCTTGAATGGGATGAGGAGGAAAATCGCTGGGTTTCGGTTCATCATCCATTTACTTCTCCAAAACTTGAAGATATACATCTTCTTGACATAGATCCTGGGAAAGTTCGCGCAAGAGCGTATGACCTTGTGTTAAACGGAAATGAAGTGGCCGGAGGAAGCATAAGAATTCACGACGCAGAACTTCAACAGAAAATCTTTAAACTTCTTGGCATTTCGGAAGATGAAGCTAAGAAAAAGTTTGGCTTTTTAATTGAAGCGTTTAAATACGGACCGCCACCGCATGGAGGAATCGCCTTCGGGTTTGATCGCCTCGTCATGCTTTTCACGGGTATGAAATCAATTCGCGATGTGATCGCATTCCCTAAAACAAGCAGTGCGATCTCACTTATGGATGACGCCCCATCAGAAGTTGATCCAAAACAACTTGATGAACTTCACATCCAGATAAAGAGGGAAGATTGATGAAAAAATACTTCGGAATCCTCGTAAGCCACACTCACTGGGACAGAGCTTGGTACTGGCCATTCCAATTTCTTCGGGCAAGACTGATAGAAACAATTGATCAAATTATTGATGTCCTTGAAAAAGATGACAATTTTAAATGTTTTGTTCTTGATGGCCAAACCATCATAATTGAAGATTACCTTGAGGTAAAACCGGAAAACAAAGAAAAGATAAAAAAGCTTGTCAGCACCGGGAAACTGGTCATAGGTCCGTGGTATGTCTTAATGGATGAATTCCTTGAAAGCCCCGAAGCAATGATAAGAAATCTCATGCTTGGCAGAAAAATCGCAGATGAGTTTGGACAATTAATGAATGAAGGATATATTCCAGATTCATTTGGACACATTGCAAGCCTACCTAAAATTTTATCTGGATTCGGAATTCGTTCTGTAATTTTCACTCGTGGAATGGGAAAGGAATATGAAAAACTTGGCAATGAATTTTGGTGGGAAGCAAATGACGGTAGCAAAATACTCGCAATTTATCAAAGAAATGGATATTGGAATTGCTCCTGCCTCGGATTTGAATATGAATGGGGCGACTATAGATTTGATCAACCTGACTTCAACCTTGCGCTTGAAAAAGTGAAAAAAGAATTTAATTCTTTAAAAAAAGGCGCTAAAACAAAATATATCCTTCTAAATAACGGCACAGATCATGCCCCAATTCAACCTCAAATCCCGAGGATAATTAAATTCCTAAACCAAAATCTCACAGATTTTGAAGTAACTCAAGGAAGCTTTTCGGATTTTGTTAATTCAATCCTCAAATCAAATCCAAAACTTGAAACATTTAGAGGCGAGCTAAACAAAAATTATCATCACCTCATAGTCCAAAGCGTTTACTCAACGAGAATTTACTTAAAACATCAAAATTTCATCTGCCAAAATTTGCTAGAAAAATACGCTGAACCGCTAAGCGCATTTTTATTTACTCAAACTGGCGAGGATTATTCACCGCTTATTTGGACAGCTTGGAAAACGCTTCTCAAAAATCATCCACACGACGACATCTGCGGTTGCGGAATTGACGAAATCCATATGGATATGGAGGATAGGTTCAGGCAAGTAAAACAATTAGCACAATTTATAATTGAAGAAATGGCTTGCAAAATTTCATCAATGATCAACGCTGAAGAAGGTGCGGGAATGATTTTCGTTTATAATCCGCTTAACTTTGAGCGGAAAGAATTAATAAAAGCACAAGTTTTTATTGACGATGAAAACTTGATAGATGGTTTTATTTTGAAAGACGATGCGGGAAACGAAATTTACTTCAATTTTTCATCAAAAGGCAAAGAATTTAAAATGGGGATCCTAAAAGGCGGATTTAAAAATGTTTTTGAGATTGAATTTTTAGCTGTCCTCCCACCAACTGGATATAAAATTTTTCAATTGGTACCAGCGAAAAATAAAGACAGAAAACATAGGTCTTCAAAGTTGAAAACCAACGGCAGGAAGATTGAAAATGAGTTCTTTATAGTCACAGTTAATGACGACGGGACATTAAAAATCAAAGATAAAAGAAACGGAATAACTTACAATGCCCTTAATCTGTTTGAAGACGATGAAGATGCAGGAGACGAATACACTTATTCACGCTCCGAAAAAAGTCAGAAAATTACGAGCACGAACTTCAAACCTAAAATTTCACTCGTTGAAGATACGCCTTTTAAAGCAACGATAATGATAGAATACGATTTGAAACTCCCCAAATCTTTGGATTCTGACTTCAAATCAAGAAGCAGTGAAAAAACGATTTGCAATCTTAAAACTTTTATAACTTTATATGACGGCACTGAAAGAATTGATATAAGAACTGAATTTGAAAATAACGCACGAGACCACAGATTAAGAGTTTTGTTTCCAACAGGAATTAAATCTAAAACGCACTTTGCTGATGGGCATTTTGAAATCCTTGAAAGATTAAATCCATATCTTGACACTGAAGAACTGAACAAGAATGAAAAGCCTTATACAACAAGGCATCAAAATACTTTTGTCTGTCTGCACAATGGCAAGAACGGGCTTATGATCGCAAATCGCGGTTTGCCCGAATATGAAATTTTAGAATCCACGAAAGGGGACATAATAGCATTAACACTTTTGAGATCGGTTGGTCATCTTTCAAGAAAAAGCTTGCACCGAAATCAACAAGCAGGACCACAGATTCAAACGCCAGATGCTCAATGTTTAGGTAAACATATTTTTGAATATTCAATTATCCCAATTGCTGGTGATTTCTTTAAATCAAACGCATATCTCAAAGCCTTTTCATTTGCCTATCCCCCTCTTTCAGTTTTTAAAACAGAGTCATATCCCTACAAAAAAACTTTACCGCCTGTTTTGAGTTTAATTGAAACGGATTCAAAAAGTATGATCTTAAGCTCAATTAAAATTGCCGAGGATAAGGAAGGGATAGTCGTTAGATTTTACAATGTAAGAGATGCTACCGAAAAATTTAAATTAAAAACCTATCGCAGTTTCAAAATTTACAAAGCAGATTTGAAAGAAGACAAGATCAAAGAGATAAAAAGCAATGGAGATAAAGCATCGTTAACCGCCCGGAAGGGCGAAGTCTTAACTTTGTATTTTGCTATTTAACCAAAACTATCTTTATGCTTTTGTTGAAAGTTCCAGCAACGAGCCGACAGAAATAAACTCCTGATGTCACGATTTTTCCATTGTCGTCTTTGCCATCCCAAACAACTTTATGCTTTCCTGCGCCTTTTAAACCTTCAACAAGGGTTTTTACCTCCTGACCGAGCAAATTGTAAATTTTTAAACTTACCCACGAATCAAACGGCACATCAAACTCAATAGTTGTCTCTATGTTAAACGGATTTGGATAGTTTTGATAAAGTTCAAATTTTTTGGGAATTCCCTCATCCTCAGCAACGAAAACTGGGATAGTTGCAACTTCGTTTGAAGGATCACTTTCGTTGTGAAGTTTGTCAAACGCTGTCACGACAAAATAATAAGATTTGTTCGGATCACTAACTTGGACTGAATAACTTATTCTGTTTCCGGCAACAACTGCGACAAGATTTCTTATGTCCGAAATATCAACTGGCGAGGTTTCAGATCTGTAAATTGCATAATATCTAACTGTGTCATTGTCAGACGGAGGTTCAGGATTACTCCATATAAGTTCAAAAGTTCTGTCCGAAATCCTCCTTGCAATTAAATTCAAAGGTGGGTTAGGTCTTATGTTATCAATCCAAGGCATCGGCGGGATAAAAGCATAATACCTATATCTTGAATTTCTCAAACTATCAATCAATCCTTTCAAAAGCAATGATCTATATCTGAAAAATGTATTTCCTTCAACTCCAACTGCTCTGGAAGTATCTATTTGCGCAAGTATTTCTGAAGCGGGCCAGTTTCCAGAACCGGAATCCATTCTATAAGCTGCTGAACCAGCATAAATATGACGGCCATAACTGTTATTTTTCCAATCTCTAACAAGAACATTAAACTTTGGATTAGTTGCAATGTCCCAGTAGATCTGTGGTGAATGATAATCATGTTTACCTTCCATCAGCCATCTTCTTGAATCTTGATAAATTGAACAATATGCTTGCCATCCCGTTGCAACAGGTATTCCAGTTTGGCAAGAGCCGCAATTTTGACTATAAACATAAACACCGTTTGAATCACATATATTTTTATAAATTCCGATAGGAGCTGATCCAACTTTAACCCAAGGTTTTATTCGCTTTATGCTGTCATAAGCTGCTCTGACGAACTTATTTATATTTTCCCTTCTCCAGTCATCTTTGTTTGGATATTCAGTTGCATAAGGTGCGTATGTGCTACTGTCGGGATAATCTGGATTTGGATATCTTATGAAATCAAAATGAATTCCGTCTATATCGTAATTTCGGACCAATTCCATAAGGACATTCAGCAGGTAATTTCTTACCTCTGGTTTTCCCATATCCATCCACCATTCGTTGTTCGGTCTGTAATACTTTGCATAATCAGGATGACGCAAAACCACATGAGGTGGATTTGTCGTTGGGGGAAGAGTTGAATCATCTTTAACTTTCACAACATTCCACCATGCGTGAAATTCCATTCCTCTTTTGTGAGTTTCCTCAATCGCAAATTTTAATGGATCATATCCTGGGTTACGACCAAGTGTTCCTGTTAGAGATGTTGCCCATGGTTCATATTGGCTTGGATAAATTAAATCACCACGAGCGCGGACTTGCATTACAACTATATTGAAATTTGCAGATTTTAAATTATCAAGGATCTGAATCAATTCATTTTTTTGCTGTTGAATTCCACTTGAACTTGTTGCTTTCGCAGTTGGCCAGTCAAGACCGTAAACTGTCGTAAGCCACACTGCGCGAGCTTCTCGCTTCGGATAAACTTGAGCAAAAAGGTTCGCACTTGCAAAGATGGAAAGTAAAATGATAAGTACTTTTCTCATATCGCAAATTTTTTAATTTTTGGATCAAATAAAAAATCAACTGCTTTTTCTATCTCGTCAAAAGAGACATCTTCGCAAAATCGCATCTTTCCAATCTTAACTGGCAAATACATCTTCAATCTCTGTCCAGAGAAAATCTTCTTGTCATATCCAATATGTTTCAAAATCACATCTTTTGCAAGAAGTTTTCGGGGAAAAACTACGCCCGTGTTGAAAACCACCTCGCTTATCCTTGTGAAATCACTTTCGTTTAATATACCTCTTTTCAACGCGATGAAGCTTTCGGCTATCATCCCAAGCATGACCGCTTCGCCATGCTTTAACCTTTTGTAATTCAACCCCGCCTCTATTCCGTGCCCAACCGTATGACCAAAATTTAAAATCATCCTCAATTTCCTCTCCTTCTCATCTTTTTGAACGATGGAAGATTTAACAACGATTGACTTAAAGACGATATCTTCAACGATTTTAAGATCAAGGTTTAAAATTTTCTCAAAACTTGTCTCAACGATCTCAAAAATTTTCGCATCAGCTATCACTCCATATTTCACGATCTCCCCAAAACCACAAATAAACTCACGCTTTGGCAAAGTTTTTAAAAAATTCACATCAGAAAAAACGAAGATCGGATGATAAAACGCGCCTATGAGGTTTTTTCCAAGTTTATGATTTATTCCAACTTTCCCCCCGATTGAGCTATCTACCATTGCAAGAAGTGTGGTCGGAAACTGAATCAAATTAACACCACGAAGATAAATCGCTGACGCAAATCCAGCTAAATCACCGACGACTCCGCCACCGAAAGCAACTATCGTTTCATCCCGACGCAACTTCATTTGAATTAACTGTGTTAAAACCTGAGAAAGGACACTGAAACTTTTGCTCCTTTCACCTGCCCTTACAACAACAACATCAGGACTAAATCCATTCTTTTTCAATATGCTTACGAGTTCGTCAATGTATAACTTCGCAACGATTTCATCCGTTATAATAGCAATGTGCGATTTTACCCCGTGTCTTCTGCAAATTTCCGGGAATTTACCTAAAATCTCCCTTCCGACATAAACAGGATATTTTGTGTTTTTCAAGTTTAAAACAACTTTACGCAATTTTCCCCTCAATCTTTTTTAAAATTTCCTCAACCGTTCTATCAACATCTTTGTCATCAGTTGATATGATGAAGTCAGCTTGCAAGTAGAAAGGTTCCCTTATTTTGAGAAGTGATAAAATCCTTTCAAAAAGTTTGTTTTCAGGCAAAACATCTCCATCTGGATCAAGCAAAAGTGGTCTATCGGTTTTATATTTTACCCTCTGAAGTAAAACTTCTGGTCTTGCTTTTAGATAGATTAAAATGCCCGACTCCTTGACAAGATATAGATTATCCGCAAAGGTTATCGTTCCACCGCCGAGCGCAACGACGAATTTTGAAAGCCTTAAAACCGTTTCAATTAAAATCTTTCGCTCAATGTTTCTGAAATAAATTTCTCCTTTCTCTTGAAATATATCAACTATGCTTTTGCCTTCAATGTTTTCAATTAGTTCATCAATATCAAGAAAATCATATCCGATTTTTTCCGCCAACAGCGGTCCGATCGTGCTTTTACCGCTTGCCATGAAACCGGTCAAAAAAACGAGCGACTTTTTCATAAAGCAGGTACTGATTTCTTTATTCTGTAAATTGATACGATCGCCCTTGAATCCCTGTAATCAATTTCTTTTTCCAAAACTATGTTGTACTTAAAATTTTGCTCGCTTAACATATTAAAAAATTCAGATGAAAAGATTCTGTTCGGATCCGAAAGATAACAAACCGAGTCATCACGCATTGCAATTTCCAAAAGCCGAATCAGATCCGGAAACAAGTTACGCTCATAGATTATATCTGCTCCGATTACAAAATCAAATTTTTCAGAGATGTTCGGATGACGCCAGTCAAGATAGATAAATCTTGCGTTTTCTTCGTTTCCAATGTTTCTTATGTAATTTCTCCTTGCATATTGTAAAGCTATCATCTCATAATCTGTTGCAGTGACTATGGCTTTTTTAAGACCGAGCGCAACGCTCGTAAGTCCAAGCCCACAGCCAAGATCAAGAACTTTTTTACCAGTAAATTCATCACTTTCAAGAATGAACTCGGCAAGAGCAATCGCCGAAGGCCAAACCTCAATCCAAAAAGGAATTTTGTCATTAGATGAATACCTCTCAATGACATCATCAATCGTTTTAGCGTGATCTTTAGCGTCAACAGGTGATTCAATAAAAATTTTCCTATTTGAAATTTCAAATACCAACAAAGCAGATTGCTAGCAAGCTTTTTTGAAAACTTACGAGCGAAATTTATTTCTCAAGCAAAATTTCCCTTAAATACTTCACAGGTGGTGAACCATGTGAAAGCAGACTTTCGTTGAACTCTTTTATCTTGAAATTTTCGCCCTTCAATTTCATATATTCATCTCTCAAAGCCATTATCTCTTGAAATCCTGTGAAATAGCTTGAAAGTTGAGCGGATGTAAGACAGGCTCTTCTCCACTTTCCTTCAGCTTCAGCTCTTTCTTGAAATCCTTCCCTCATCATTAAATCAAGCGCCTCCTCTTGCGTCATATTCCCAGCGTGAATCTTATGATCAAGAATTGAGTTGATTATAACTCTTAAATACCACTTCAAGTGAATCAATTTCATCCTTGGATCGTTATTCAAAATCCCATTTTCAATCAATAATCTTTCTGCGTATACAGCCCAACCTTCAACCATCGTCCCACTCCAAAAGACACTTCTAACTATTGACGGACAACGATTTGAATAATAAAGTTGGACATAATGCCCCGGAATTGCTTCGTGAATGCTTAACTCAAGAAGTGAATAATAATTATACTCCCGAAGATATGATTCAACCTGTTCAGGCGTCCAATCCTCTGGAATTGGAGAAACATTATAAAATGTTTTCATATTTTTCTCAAGAGGGCCAGGCGCTTCAAGTGAAGCGATCGCAACACCACGCTGATATTCAGGAGTTTCACGGACGACAAGAGGTTTACTTTCGTCAAGCGTTAAAAGATCTTTCTCTTTTACGAATTGAGTTAAATAATTTAAATCCGATTTTATTCTATCCATTATCTCAGATGGTTTGGGATGTTCAAGCACGATCTTGTCAAGCACTGCTTTTATAACCGACAATTTATCCTTTCCTCTCGGTTCCTTTCCATAGTAATACTTATAAAGTGGCAATGCGATCTGATACATCTCGTCGTGTGTTTTGCTTTTCTCCTTCTCTGCAAGCGCAAGGATTTCATCTGGGCTTAAACTTGACTTTAAGTAATATCTCATTTTTTTGTAATAAAGCTCTTTGCCGAGACGAAAATCACGATTTGACTTCGGCTTCAATTCATTCTCAAGCCACTTCCCATAATCTTCAAGAGAAGCAACGCCAGCATCAACTGCTTTCCTTAACTCTGTCCTGAGCTCTTCACTTATATTCAAGGTGTCCGCAAACTTTATTAAATCGTTCTTCAAAATGTTTATGTTCCCTCTGTTTTGCCTTATTGCGGTTTCAATATGGATTTGTGGAGCATTTTTGAGATTTTTCTTTGCTTGTTCAACGAAATTTGGTATCTGCTTAACTCTTTCAATTGCGTTCTTCAATCTCTCCTGCGCAGGCGCAAAATCCTGCGTTATCAAATACATTAATCCATCACCGATCACGGAATTATAAATTAACGGATTCCATTCGTGTTCTTTCAATTCCTCAAGATTAAAAATCCGCTCGTCAATTTCTTCAATTAAAATCCGACAATCAATGCTGTTGTCTCGGGAAAGCTTTTTGAGATCAAATTCAGAAAACTTTTCCCTGTATGTTTTCAACCATTCAAGTTTTTCTTTGAGGTTTCTTTCGGAAAAGTCGTCAAGCAAATGATCATACTTATGATATCCAATCCATGTAGCCGAGACAGGATGATATTTGAAATACTCATCCATAAACTTGTTGACAAGTTCAGTGAACCTTTCATCTTCCGTTTTTCTTGCGCAACCGAGGAAAATTAAGATCATAGCGAAAGTTAGAATTGATTTTAACTTCATTTTACGGACTTGACTTTGTTTTAAATTTTTTAAAAAGTGTTAGAACGAATACGATGAAAACAGCAAAGCCTGAGATGTAGATGATTATATCGCCATACTTTGTGTAAAAGGTTTTTTCGTCGTTTATCTTAACAACATCTGCTATTTGCGTCCTTTCATTGAATCGCGTCTTGATTTGCACTCTACCGTATGGATCTATGAAGCCAGATATTCCGCCGTTTGCGCATCTTACGATACTTCTTCTGTTTTCAACCGCCCGCAAAATTGAATATTGAAAATGTTGATACGGTCCAGATGTATTTCCGTACCAGCTATCGTTCGTGATCACAACTAAAAATTGCGCGCCTCTTTTGACGAACTCACGGATAAGGGATGGATAGATTGACTCATAACAAACGCCACCGGAAAACTTTACGATTTCACCATTTCTTCTTTCCATCTCAAAAACAGTTGTATCTTTACCTTTTGCCCAGTTGCTTATCCCAACTCCCCACTGCAACGGTTCAATCAAAAAGTGAAATGTGTCCGCATAAGGCAATCGTTCTCCAAATGGGACAAGTATCATCTTTGCATATTTTTGAATCTTATCCGACTTCGGAAGAAACAATCCCATTGAATTGAAAGCATCATATCTTTGCCCCGTCTCTTTTATCAAATGACTGCTCGGTGGTGCCTGTGATGGATCATCGTAAAATTTTGCATCTGGAAAACCTGTTAAAATTGCAACATTTAAACTGTCAATTTGATTCTTAAACCAGTTGAAATAATAACGATACGGCGAAAGAAGAAAATAATATGTTATCGCGGTCTCTGGATAAACGACAAGTTCAACATCTGGATGCTCGTTAATTATTTTTTTCGTCATTCCCATATAAAGTTCAAGCTGTTCAGCAAGCGTCCCTTCCCACTTAAGCCAAGGATTTATGTCAGGTTGAATTAAACCAACCTTCATTTCTTTAAATGAGACATCGCTTGACTTTTTCAAGACATAAAGCCCGTAAATATCTGGAACGATGTAAATCAAAACACCAACGAAGAAATATCTTAAAGCTGTTTTTGAGAGAAAATCTCTCTGTTTCAAGATCTCCTTGATCCCAAGATAAAGCAAAACATTCACAACGAGAATTAGAAATGAAAGCCCATAAACACCTGTAAATTCAATGAATTGAATCTTTTCAAGATAATATGTCTGCGTGTTCCCAAGCGTAAGCCAAGGGAAAGCAAGCTCGGTCGTGGAACGAAAATACTCAAAAAGAGTATAAGCAAATGGAAAAACTATGAGATGAATTTTCCCACCGAAATTTTTCTTCACAAACATATAAAACCACATCGGCAAAAAGAAGAGAACTGGATGCACTAAAATTAAAAGCACACACCCAACCATCAAAAATGGATCTGCCTCCTTTGACCATCCACCAACCCAGTAAAGAGTGAAAAGATTAAAGAAGAAAAACGCAAGATAAGAATAACGAAAAAGCTGTTTGTAGCTTTCAACTTTGTCAACTAAAAACAAAAGTGGAACAAATCCAACGGTTGCAAAAAATCCTGTCGTCAACGGTGGGAATGAAAGAGATAGCAAAGCGCCCGATGCAAACGAAAGCAAAAATTTCTCGTTAAAAATTTTCTTTCTCAACATTTTTCCCGATTTTGTTTTTCACATAAAACCAAGAGTAAAAAACCACAAATCCCACAACTACACCAAGCACCATCCCAAATACGACATCCGCTGGATAATGGACACCGACATAAATCCTTGAAAACGAAATAACGAAAGCGAAAGAGAAAAGATAAATCGCTAATTTTTTATAAAATTTTGAAATAACCGTTGCAACGGCGAAGCTATTTGTTGCGTGACTTGATGGAAACGATAAACCGCTACCGCATCCAACAAGCAATCTCACATTTTCAAGCTCGTGGCAAGGTCTTATTCTGCCAACCATCGGCTTTATGACATGGCTACTTAATTGATCAGCGATCGCAACCGCAGGTATCAAAAGAAGAGCAAGAATTCTTCCCGTCCTCCCGCCGAAGATAATAAGCCCAAGCCAAATTAAACCTAAAAAGATTCTCAAGTTCATGTCCTTGGTGATAAAAGGCATCAAGACATCAAAAATTGGATTGGCAATTCCACGATTTAGAAAGTAAAAAAGCGCTTTGTCAATTTGTAAAAGTTCCTGAATCAAGACCTCTCCTTTTTACTTTTCAATATACTTCTCAAGATAAAAATTACGATCGCAAGAGTGATAATTGCCGTTACAACTTTGCTATACCCAGAAATTACATCCGCAATAATATGCCAGTTCTCACCGAGAATCTTCCCAGCAGTTACAAGGATTAAATACCAAAGCGATGCACTAATAAACGAAAGCAAGATTGACTTTTTTAGCTCGTATTCCCCAAGCCCGGCGAAGAACGCAACGAAAGCCCTCGTCCCAGCAAGGAACCTATTTATAACGATTAGAAAATATCCATATTTTGCAAATAACATCTCAACTTTTTTCACGCTCTCTGGTTTTATAAATTTGATCTTTCCCTTTTCAATTATCTCATCCCCAAATTTATCACCAATCAGATACATAGTTGCAAAGCCAAGCGTGCTACCTAAAACCGCCGAGATTAGCGTAAGAGAAAAATCTGTCTTGCCAAGCCCCACAAGAGACGCACAAAACACGACAACAACATCGCTCGGCGACGGAGGAAAAATGTTTTCAATATATGCAAAGAAAAAAATCACAAGATAGATCCAAATGTTGTCAATGCTTAAAATAAAGTCAAGTATTTGCTTCGTTTCCATCATTCGTTTTCTTTTGATTTTATCAAGACGACAGCAAAACAAGCGATCGCTTCGCCTTTGCCAGTTGCGTCAAATTTTTCGTTTCTTTTCGGCTTAACCGAAATTTTGTCGGAAGAAATCTCAAGAATTGAGCTTAATTTCTCCCTAATGCTTGGCACAAACGGAGAAAGCTTAACATGTTCAAGAATCACAGTTGAATCAATGTTTGATATTTCAAAACCTTTTTCATCAAGTATCTTTTTTACCTCTTTGAGGAAAATTTCGCTCCTTGCGTCTTTGTATTTTTCATCTGTGTCGGGGAACAACACACCTATGTTTTCAAAGCCAAGAGCTCCGAGAATTGCGTCGCATATCGCATGGATTAACACATCACCGTCAGAATGTCCAAGTGATCCTTTTTCAGATGGAATTTCAATCCCGCCGATGAAAAGTTTTCTACCTTCAACAAGCGGATGTATGTCATAGCCAATTCCGATTTTCAAATCAGAGCCATCCCTTTATTTCAAACGATTTATATTTTGCTTCGTAAGGTTTCCAAGTTATCTGGACATCTTCAACATGTGCATATCTTGGTCCGACTTTTACGAGTTTTATTAATTCCTCCACAAGCGAGCGCTCCCCTTCAACTTCAATTTCAACATCACCATTGCTTAAATTTCTAACCCATCCATATAACCCAAGGTTGTTTGCGTGTTTTTGCACAAACCAACGAAATCCAACTCCTTGGACAATCCCCTTGACGATTATGTGCGCACAGACATAATCGCTGGACATGTTCTTATGAAATTTTTGTTTTTAATCTATCAAGACTGATTTTGAACATCTCTTCAAATTTTTCAATCATTCCACCAAATTGGACGAAATCGCTTTTGCCTCCCCCTCTACCACCAGTTAAATTCAAAACTTCACTTAAAATCTCTTTTAAATCAATTTGGACATCCGCAGATCTCGCCATGATGAAATTCGCTCCATTAAACTTTGCACCAAGCACAGCAACAATTTGTGGATGTTGAATTAATTTTCTCGCGAGAATTTTTAACTCCTCTGGATTTCTATCTTCAAAACTTGCGCTAATTAAGTTTACAGTGCCAACTTTTTCGGAGCTTTTAACGAGAGTTTCCGCTTCAAACTCAATTAATTTTTCCATAAGAAAGTTTATCAACCTTTGCTTTTCTTTCTGCGTTTCAAGAATTTTGCTTACCTGTTCCGACAGCTCAAAATCACGGACACTTAAAAGAGAAACAAGTTCATTTGAAACTTTATTTTTCACCTGATAATCCCTTAACGCTCTGATCCCACAAACAAATTCAACTCTTATCAAACCACCTTTAACTCTTTCCCACCTTTTAACTTTTATCAAACCTATCTCGCCCGTCTTTGAAACATGGGTTCCACCACATGGAGAATAATCAAAATTGCTTACCTCAATAATTCTAATCGTCCCCGATACCTTCGGAGGTTTCCTCAAGGGAAATTTTGAAATTTCGGAATCATTGACGAAATGTATCTTAACATCTCTATTTTCCCACACGATTTGATTCGCGAGAGATTCAACCTCATGGACTTTGTCGTAATTCAAAGAATCAATATCGAGATCAATTGTTCCAACATCGTCGCCAAGTCGCGATGATACAGTTTCAGCGTTCAACAAAATTTCAAAAGCCCGTGAAAGTATATGCTGTCCTGTATGTTGTTGCATATTTGAAAATCTTCTTTCCCAGTCAATTTTACACTCAACTTCACCTGATGGTATGTCACCATCAATCAAATGCAAAATTTCGTCCTCATCCGTCTCAATGACATCAACAACTTTTGAGTTATTGATAAAACCAGTATCGTGCTCTTGTCCGCCAGAGGTTGGATAAAAGTATGTTTTATCAAGAATAATTGCGCTCTGAGCGTTATAAGTTTTGACATCTATGACCTTTGCCCTGAAGCTTGTGGTATAACTATCGGTGTAATAAAGTTTCTGCGTCACGAGAGGACAAATTTTTTTCTTAAATTTAAACAGATAAAATCAATTTTACCAAGTCGGTCTATTTTCGGGATTTGTTAAACTTTGGAGGTTTTACTCAAAGCGATGACTGCCTGCCCCAATGATAATCCCCCATCATTAGGTGGAACTTTTGAATGCGTGTAAACCTCAAAACCAAGTTTCAAAAGTTCTGGGATCGTTTTTTGAACTAACAAAGCGTTCTGAAAAACTCCACCGCTTAAAACTACTTTATTTATTCCAAACTCATTTCTTATCTCTTTTGAAACCTCGCAAATTATGCTTGCGATGGTATTGTGGAACTTGCCAGAAATTTTTGGGATGGGAACGCCATCAAGAATATCCCCGACAATTTGGTCAAATGTTGATTTAAGATTTACTCTCCAAGGTTTTGAATCATTGATTATTTCAAATTTGTAGCTCAAATTTTCGCTTTCGTCCGCAAGCATTTGCAGTTCCATCGCAGCTTGAGCTTCGTAATTGACACTCAACCTAACACCACAAAGAGCAGAGACAGCGTCAAATAATCTACCAACCGCCGATGTTGAAGGTGAATTGATTTTCTTATCTATGATTTGAAGAAGAAGGTTGAACTTATCACCTTTTTCAGTTGTTAAGTTTTTAATAAACGGAATTTCAATGCCAAGGAAATCTTTCCCGAAGAGGTGATAAAGATATGAAACAGCCATTCGCCATGGTTCTTTTATTGCGATCTCGCCGCCGGGCAGTGGCACATATTCAAAATGTGCAACTCTTTCAAACCTTGAAATTTCCGCAACAAGAAATTCACCACCCCAAATTTGCCCGTCTGTCCCAAATCCAGTTCCATCAAATGCGATGCCAATAACTGGTTCAGACAAATTATTCTCTGCCATACAACTGACGATATGAGCGTGATGATGTTGAACGGGAATTTTCACAGGTATGTCAAGATCAAGTGCATATTTTGTTGAAAGATACTCTGGATGCATATCGTATGCAACAACCTTCGGATCAAGATCAAAAAGTTTTTTAAAATGTTCAATTCCTTCAATCAACGATCTCAATGTTGCCCAATTTTCAAGGTCTCCGATATGATGGCTCAAGAAAGCATAATTTCCTTTTAGAAAACAAAATGTGTTTTTCAAATGTCCACCAACAGCAAGAATATGTTCCCTCGCTTCAAATGGGATCTTGACAGGATAAGGGACATATCCACGAGAGCGTCTTATCATCACCGGTTTTCCAGCAATCACAGTCGCCACCGAATCATCACAGCGAATGTGAATCTCACGATTATGAACAAGGAAGAAATCTGCAATATCTTTTAACCTTTCAAAAGCATCATCATCTTTATATGCGATCGGTTCTTCAGTTAAATTACCACTTGTCATAACAAGAGGAATTTTCACCTCTCTTAAAAGCAAATGATGAAGCGGAGTATATGGCAACATAACACCAAGATAGGAATTCCTCGGGGCAACCTCATAAGCAATTGGTGAATTTTCCTTCTTTTTGATTAAGACAATTGGGCGTTGGATTGAAGTCAAAAGTTTTAATTCGGTCTCATCGTATTCACAAATTTTATCAAGCCATTCAACATCCGGGATCATAATTGCGAAAGGTTTCTCAATTCTCATTTTTCTTTTTCTTAACTCGGCAACGGTTTTATTATTTAAAGCATCGCAAGCGAGATGATAACCACCGAGACCTTTTATTGCAACTATAAAACCGCTATGCAGAATTTTTGCCGTTTCTTTTATTGCATCATCGCAACTTACTTCGTTTAAATTTCTGTCAAGAAGTTTAATTTTTGGACCGCAAATGTGGCAGGCGTTTGGTTGAGCGTGAAATCTACGGTTTGCTGGATCATGATACTCACGCTCGCAGTCATCGCACATATTAAAAACCGACATCGTTGTTTTCGCTCTGTCATATGGGACATCAACTATGATTGTAAACCTCGGACCGCAGTTTGTGCAATTTATAAATGGATATCTATAACGCCTATCGGTTGGCTCAAAAAGTTCTCGCAGACAATCATCGCAAGTTGAAACATCGGGGGAGATCAATACAAATTTTTCTTCTCCTGACTTGCTTTTTTCAATGAAAAATTCCTTGTAGCCTTTTATATCAGATGGCTCTGAAATGATTTTTTCAATCAACGAAAGCGGTGGTGCCTTGACTGGAATTGCCTTGATGAACTCATCTATTGCCTCTTCTTCACCCTCAACCTCAATATAAACTCCGCTCGTATCATTGTAGATATAACCTTTCAAGTTAAACTCATTTGCCAGTTTATAGATAAAAGGTCTAAAACCAACGCCTTGGACAATCCCCTCAATGTATATCTTCTTGGCTTTTAACATGTTCTTTGAACTTTTGAAATCTATTTAAAAACCAATTAATCCACGCGTCAATTCCTTCGCCAGTTTTGCATGAGATTGGGAAGATCACAGCCCTCGGATTTACTTCAAGGACATTCTTTTCAAGATCTTTCAATTCAACGCCAGCATATGGCAAAAGATCAATTTTATTTAGCAAAACCACCTCTGTCTCGTGAAACATAAGCGGATATTTTTTCGGTTTTTCTGCGCCTTCAACGACGCTGTAAACCATAACCCTTAAATCCTCACCAAGATAAAACTCCGCCGGACACACAAGATTTCCAACATTTTCAATAAAAAGTATATCAAAGCCATCAAGTTTAAACTCGTGAAGAGCGTTGTGAACCATACGAGCATCAAGATGACAAACATTTCCAGTCGTTATCTGATATGCGGGAATTCCAAGGGATTTTATTCTATCTGAGTCAATTGTTGTTTGAAGATCTCCTTCAATAACGGCGATTGAGAAGTTTTGTTTGATTCGTTTGATCGTTTCCTCAAGCACTGATGTCTTACCAGCGCCTGGTGCCGACATTAAATTAACGACGAAGACGCCCCATTTTCTAAAAAGTTCTTTATTCTCAAGAGCAATTTCCTCGTTTGCTTGTAAAATTTTTGCGCCGACATCAATTTTATGCATTTTTACGCTCCGCTTTTTGGTTTTATTCAATTTCAATATATTCAACTCTCATTTCTCTGCCTGATATGATTTCCATCGGTTCAGCACACTTTGGGCAAAACAAATTAAAATCATCCATTGAATCAAGTACAAATCCACAATTTCTGCAAATTGCTTTAAATCCAACGATTTCAATTTCAAGATCTGCTCCATCAGCTTTTGTCCCAACCTTTGCTATTTCAAACGAAAATTCAAGCGCTTCCTTCACAATTCCCGAAAATTCTCCTATTTGAACTTTTATTTTTTTGATTCTATGCGAATTGTTCTTAAAAGCAACATCTTCCGCAATCTCAATTATGCTTTGGGCAATTGAAAGCTCGTGCACCCTTGAAAAAAGAATTTTTGTTTGATAGAATTTAAAAAATTTCTTTAAACATTGCCAAACTTTACAAACAACGCATTTAGCCACTTTGCTTTTCGCAGTAAATGTAAGTAGATGCCCACTCAATTTCTTAAATCCCCTTCTTGCTTTTATTATCGCTTTTGTTTATATTTTTCAAAGCAAATCCGAAACAAAACCAATGGAGAATATGGCCACAACAGCTGACATTAGAAATGGTTTAAACATAAGATATAATGGCAAAGTCTATACGATTATTGATTTTCAACATGTTAAAAGAGGTCGTGGCGGAGCGTTCGTAAGGGTCAAACTTAAAGATGTCAAAACTGGCAGAATCCTTGATGAGACATTTGATTCCGGAGAAGAAATTGAAATCGTCAGGCTTGATTTCAGAAAGTTTCAATTTTTATATAAAGACGGTGATGAATTTGTGTTTATGGATCTTGAGACATTTGACCAAATTCATGTTCCATCTGATCTTGTAGGTGATAATGCGTTGTTTATGAAAGAAAACGAGACAGTTGACATTCTTTTTGATGGAGATCAGATACTTGGAATTCAACTTCCGACATTTGTTGAGCTTGAGGTTATTGAAACAGAACCAGGTATAAAGGGAGATACAGTGACAAATGTAATGAAGCCAGCGAAACTTGAAACAGGTGCAATTATAAATGTTCCACTCTTTATTGAACAGGGCGAAAAAATCAGAGTTGATACAAGAACTGGCGAGTATGTTGAAAGAGTAAAATAAACTTAAGGAGGCAATCAAAATGGATCTTAATTACATCAAGGAATTAATCAAAGCGGTTGATGAAAGCGGTGTTGAAGAGATTGAGATAGAAATTGAGGGCTCAAAATTAAGGATAAGCAAGAACCGCAGGGGCGAGGTCAATGTTTCTCAAACAGGATCAAATTCTCTTCCAAATTATATCCCAATTCCATTTCCGATTTATTCAACCGGGTTTGCTCAGCCACCTATGGCTATTCCCCAGCAACCCGTTGTATCACCTCAAAGCGTTCCAGCACCAGTTGAAGTGAAAGAAACGAAACCGCAAGAAAAAACAGAAACACCAGCAGTTGAAACAGGCAAAAAGTATCATGAAATAAAATCACCAATAGTTGGCACATTTTATCGTGCTCCAGCTCCAGATGCAGATCCATATGTTAAAGTTGGGGATGAAGTATTCCCTGGTACGGTCCTTTGCATAGTTGAAGCGATGAAACTTATGAACGAGATTGAATCAGATGTCCACGGAATCGTCGCAAAAATACTCGTTGAAAATGCACAACCTGTTGAATATGGTCAACCTCTATTTTTAATTGAATTAATTTAAACAAAAAAATTAGCGGGCTAAAATTGTTCAGGAAAATTCTGATCGCCAATAGAGGTGAAATCGCCTTAAGAATCATCAGAACTTGTAAAGAACTCGGAATAAAAACAGTTGCAGTTTACTCCGAAGCAGATAGATATTCACTTCATGTCAAATTTGCCGATGAAGCAGTTTGCATAGGTCCAGGACCAAGTAAAGAAAGCTACCTCAACATCCCGAGAATAATCGCAGCAGCAGAAATTACGAACGCGGAAGCAATTCACCCAGGATATGGTTTCCTTTCGGAAAATGCTATGTTTGCTGAAATTTGTGAATCATCGGGTATAAAATTTATAGGTCCGACGCCAGATGCAATTGAAGCCATGGGTGATAAGTCGTTAGCGAAGGAAACAATGAAAAAAGCCGGCGTTCCAGTAATCCCAGGAAGTGATGGTGTTGTCAATTCGCTTGAAGAAGCGCGGGAAATTGCTAATGAAATTGGTTATCCGATAATGCTTAAAGCTGCAGCTGGCGGAGGCGGTAAGGGAATGAGAATGGTAAATAGCGATGACGAACTTGAAAATGCATGGCAAACTGCAAGGGCAGAAGCAGAGGCAGCTTTTGGAAATCCAGCACTTTATATTGAAAAGTTTATTGAAAAACCAAGACATATTGAAATTCAAGTCCTCGCAGATGAACACGGAAATGTAATTCACCTCGGTGAAAGAGATTGCTCAATTCAAAGAAGACATCAAAAACTAATTGAGGAATCCCCATCTCCAATCGTAACACCTGAGCTTCGCGAAGCGATGGGACAAGCAGCTGTCAAAGGAGCGAAAAGCGTAAAGTATAGAAACGCTGGAACGATTGAATTCCTCGTTGATAAGGATGGAAACTTCTACTTTATGGAGATGAACACGCGAATTCAGGTTGAACATCCAGTTACGGAAATGGTTTACGGAGTTGATATAGTGCGAGAACAGATCAGAATCGCAGCTGGTGAAAAACTTGGCATAAAGCAGAAAGAATTAAAACCAAATGGCCACGCAATTGAATGCAGGATCAACGCCGAAGATCCTTATAAAGGTTTCAGACCTTCTCCCGGAAAGATAACTGCTCTACATTTCCCAGGCGGTTTCGGTGTAAGGATTGATTCCCACATTTATCAAGAATATGTTGTACCACCATACTATGATTCAATGATAGCGAAATTAATCGTCCACGCTAAATCAAGAGACGAAGCAATCCGAAGAATGTTGAGAGCACTTGAAGAATTCGTAATTGAAGGAATTCACACAACAATTCCTTTTCACATCAAACTTTTGAATTCACCCGAATTTAGAAGTGGAACCGATTACGATACAAAGTTTGTTGACCTCAAATTTAGCATGAACGACTAAAACATAAAAGGAGAAAACCAATGCAGTTCCCAGAAAATTTAAAGTACACAAAAGAACATGAATGGATAAGAATTGAAGACGACTCTATCGGGGTCGTCGGAATAACTGATTACGCACAAAGTGAACTTGGAGATATCGTCTATGTTGATCTTCCAGCAATTGGAAAAACCGTAAAACAACTTGAATCCTTCGGCACCATTGAAGCAGTTAAAGCTGTATCTGATCTCTTTTCCCCCATTTCCGGTGAAATAATTGAAGTGAATGAAAAATTAAAAGATTCACCAGATTTGATCAACAAAGATCCATATGGTGAGGGCTGGATAATTAAAATCAAAATCAAAGATCTCAGCGAACTTGATAACCTTCTCTCTGCAGAAGATTACAGAAAATTAATAGGCAAGTAAAACAACTTTAAAATTTAAGAGGCACATCAAAAATGGGCTTCGTTCCAAACACCGATGAAGACAGACAAGAAATGTTAAAAGCAATCGGGGTTTCATCATTTGAAGAACTAATCTCTGACATCCCACCTGAAATTAGATTGAAAGAAGATTTAAAACTGCCCGAACCGCTTTCTGAATATGAGGTTTTAAAAGAACTCCAAAGCATCTCTGAGAAAAATCTTGATTTAAATCATGCGATCTCTTTTCTTGGTGGCGGTGCTTATGACCATTTCACACCATCAGCTGTCTTCACCATAATAAGTAGATCCGAATTTTACACCGCTTACACACCTTATCAAGCAGAAGTAAGCCAAGGAACACTACAAGCAATATATGAATATCAAACGATGATATGTCGTTTAACTGGGATGGATGTTGCGAACGCTTCAATGTATGATGGCGGAAGTGCACTCGCAGAAGCTGTCCTGCTCGCGCTCGGACATACAGGAAGAAATGAGGTAGTAATCGCTGGGCCAGTTAATCCAAATTATTTAACAGTTGTCCGCACCTATACACATCCAAGAAGAGCAGATATAAAATTGACAAAATTTGATTCGGGGATTTGTGATATTGATGACTTAAAATCAAAAGTCACGGATAAAACTGCCTGCGTCGTCGTCCAGCAACCAAACTTCTTCGGAAACATTGAAAATGTCTTTGAAATTGAAAAGATAACTCATAATGTTGGTGCCTTATTCATAGTTGCTATTGATCCCATATCGCTTGGATTACTTGTTCCACCTGGTGAATATGGCGCCGATGTCGTAGTCGGAGAAGGACAATCGCTTGGGATACCTTTAAGTTTCGGCGGACCTTATCTTGGAATCTTTGCCGTTAAAGAGTTTTTGATCAGAAAAATTCCAGGACGTTTAGCTGGAATTACAATTGACAGAGACGGGGAACGCGGTTTTGCTTTAACTCTTCAAACAAGAGAACAACATATAAGAAGAGAAAAAGCGACATCAAACATTTGCACAAACCAAAGCTTAATGATGCTTGCAGCGACAGTTTACATGGCTTTGATGGGGAAACAAGGATTAAAAGAAGTTGCCACTCTCTGCTTACAAAAAAGCCATTACCTTGCCGAGGAAATCTCAAAAATTAAAGGATTCAAACTCAAATACAATCAACCGTTCTTTAAAGAATTTGTTGTTCAAACACCTGTTCCAGTTTCAAAAATTAAAGAAAAACTACAACCGAAAAAGATTCTTCCTGGGATTGATCTTTCAAAGTTTGATGGCTATGGTGATGGTTTATTAATTGCAGTGACTGAAAAAAGAACGAAGAAGGAAATGGATCTTTTCGTTGAGGAACTGAAAAACCTTGTATGAAACTCGGAATGAATCTTGAATCTTTTCCAGAAGGGGAAGGAATAATTTGTTCAAAAAGTTATCAAATTTCCCCCCTCTCCAGAGAAAGGGGAGGGGAAGTTTTAAATTTTTTATCAGCGGGACGATAGATCCCACTTTTTCAGAAAAATTTTATTATGATGATGCGGTTTGTAATCAATTAACATCATTTCCTGCGAAATGAAAAGATTTTCGGTTATAATTCCAACATTTAACGAAGAAAAGTCGCTCTGCTGGGCTGAAAAAACATTTACGAACGAAATCAAACAAAAATATAACATTGAAATCATAATAAGCGACGGCGGAAGCACAGACGGCACGATTGAGATAGCTAAAAGATTTGCCGACAAAATTATTTTAAATGAAAATAAAGAAAAACAAACCATAGCTCAAGGTAGAAATCTCGGGGCTTTGAGCTCAGACGGAGAAATTTTAATTTTTTTAAACGCTGACACAAAAATTCAAGATATTGATCTATTTTTTAAACTTTGCGATAACCTTATGAAAATGCCAGGAGTTGTTGCTTTGTCTTTTGAAGTTGCGGTATATCCCGAAGAAGAACTTTTCAAAGACAGAGTTTTCCACTGGTTGATTAACAAGTTTTTTGCAATGTTAAATGTCGTAGGGCTTGGAATGGGAAGAGGAGAATGCCATGTGGTAAAGAGGGAAACTTTCTTTGAAGTCAATGGTTATAACGATAAAATCGTCGCTGGTGAAGATTTTGATCTTTATATGCGACTCCGTCGGCTTGGAAAAATTATAAATGTCCACGGCATCAAAATTTACGAATCACCGAGAAGGTATAGAAAATATGGTTATATTCGGACTCTCTCGCTTTGGTTTCTAAACTCAATCTCAATTATATTCTTCAAGAGATCAATCTCAAAAGTTTGGGATGCTGTAAGATGAGAAGATTTCTCCTTATTTTTTTGTTTATTTCTTCAGAAGTTTTTTCGCAAGTTGAAAATGTCCCTATTTCGCATAGAGTTTATCAATTTCTCAAGCGTATGGAGGTTAGGGGGTTAATCAAAAATTTTGACGACGCTTCCTTGCCAATTTCAAGAAACGAGGTCGCAAATTTCTTAAGTGAAATTTACACACAGCGCGAAAAGTTAAGTCCGAAAGAGCAAGGTTATCTTGAACTTTTGCTGATTGAATTTGAAAACGAGCTGAAGCGAGATGATTTCTTTGAGACATCAATTTTAAAAGACGGATTTAAATTTAAAGATGGATTCTTCTCGGACAAAGCAAAGTATCTATATTCCTACAGGGATTCAAATGTTAATTTTTTTGCTGACCTGCTTTTCAATCTTGACACGAGGTTGACTAAAAATTCAAATGTTATTTTAGCCGAAATTGGGGGAAGATTAAGAGGAACTTATGATGGGAAACTTGGTTTTTACCTTCAATCAACCGATGGTCAATCTTTTGGGGATAAAAACCTCGCGCTTGAAGATTTTAGATTGAAACAAAATTACAAATTCAACGAAGAAGGCTCGGTAAATTTTGACTTCACAGATGCGTATATAAAATATCAAACAAAGTATTTAAGTTTTCAACTTGGGAGAGAAGCGATAACACAAGGTTATGGGTTTTCTGGGAAATTATTCGTTTCACAAACCGCGCCGGTTTTTGATTTCTTTAAAATTCGCTTCAAATACAAAGGTGTATCTTACGATTTTGTTCACTCGTGGCTTCTGGGCTCAAAGTTTATGATCTCAGATTCAATTGCAGGTAAAATTACAGTGATAAATTCAAAATATCTCGCAACGCATAGGCTAAATTTCAATTTTTGGGATAAATTTTATTTCGGTGTGTGGGAAGGAGTTATTTACACAAAGCGTTTTATTGAGCTAGCATATCTAAATCCGATAAATTTTTACAAATCTGCAGAGCATTCGCTTCAGGACAGAGACAACGCTCTTTTAGGCTTTGATTTTAAATCAAACATCTTTAGAAATTTCCAAATTTATGGCACGATCTTAATTGACGACATACATTTCCTTAAGCTCGGAAGCGGCTGGTATGGAAACCAACTTGCTTATCAGCTTGGAATTTACTTTGCGAATCTTATAAGCGATGCTGATCTTATATTTGAATATACAAGAATTGAACCTTATGTCTATTCGCACAGATTTAACGAAAACAGCTATTCGCACAACGACTTTCTTTTAGGTCACGAGATAGGTCCGAATTCAGATGATTTTTTCATTAAAATTATTTATCTTTTATCAAAAAGAGCGACCTTGGCGATTTTTGCGGAAAAAATAAGGCACGGGAAAAATCCAATTGTCGGCTCTGACACGATAAATGTCGGTGGTGATTTTAAACTTGGGCATCGCTTATGGGACGCTGAAAAAGTCAAGTTTCTTGATGGAAATGTTGAGAGCAAGATAAGGTTTGGTTTTGATCTGCTTTGGGAGGTGAGGAAAGATATTGTCTTGGGTTTCGGTGCTGGAAAATATGAAAAAAATTTTTTAACTTATTTCAAATTAAAAATAGATTATTAGGAGGTAAAAGGATATGCTTCGGCAAAAGTTCTCCCCGCTTACGATAATAATCGTGCTTTTAATCGGGATAGTGATTGGGGCGAATTTAAATAATTTGCTTTCCAGCGATGATGTCTATGTTCAAATAATGAAGTTAAATGATGTCCTTAACTTAGCACGAAAAAACTATGTTGATAAAATTGACACACAAACTCTTGTTGAAGCAGCTATTGAAGGAATGCTTGAGGTTCTTGATCCGCACTCGGTGTATATTCCCGCAAAAGCAATGGAAAGAGTAAACGAAGATATAAGAGGTAGCTTTGAAGGAATCGGAATTGAATTCACAATCATAAATGACACAATAAATGTTGTCTCTCCAATAGCTGGCGGTCCAAGCGAACAACTTGGAATAATGGCTGGAGATAAAATAATCAAGATAGATGATCAATCAGCAATCGGCCTGAAAAATGAAGATGTCATAAGAAAACTTCGTGGTCCGAAAGGAACGAAGGTTAAGGTTACAATTTTAAGACCTGGTGTCAAGGAACTTTTAGATTTTGTGATAACGAGGGATAAAATTTCAATTTACAGTATTGATGTTGCTGTGATGGTTTCAAAAGACATTGGATATATAAGCATCAACAGGTTCTCCGAAACGACAGATAGAGAGTTCAGAGAAGCGGTTCAAAAGCTTAAATCACAAGGAATGAAAAAACTCATCCTTGACTTACGAAATAATCCAGGTGGGCTTCTATCAGAAGCTGTGAAAATCGCTGATGAATTCCTTCCAAAAGGAAAGTTGATAGTTTATACAAAGGGTCGTCTCCCCGAATATAACGAGGAATTTTACGCAACTTCAGAGGGAACACTTGAAAATGTCCCCGTTATCGTTCTTGTGAATCAAGGTTCAGCTTCTGGAAGCGAAATTGTCGCTGGCGCAATACAGGATTGGGACAGAGGTCTTGTAATTGGCGATACAACCTTTGGAAAGGGACTTGTGCAAAGACAATTCCCGTTAAATGATGGCTCCGCTGTAAGATTAACAACCGCAAGATATTATACTCCGAGCGGTAGATCAATTCAAAAACCTTACGAAGGGAAGAAATATGTTTCATCTGCTGAACCAAGTGCTCGGAAAGATTCAGCTAAAATTGTTTATAACACGAAAATTTTATCTCGCCCTGTTTACGGTGGTGGTGGGATAGTTCCCGATTTCATTGTGCAAACAAAAAGCTTAACAGATTTATCTGTCAACATAAGAAGACAAAATCTGTTCTACATTTTCATTTCAAACTTCATGGACACGAAGGGGAATGAAATAAGAAATAAATATGGCAATAGTTTTGATAACTTCAAGAGAAACTTCCAAATAACGGATGCGATGCTTGACGAATTTAAGAATTTCGTTATCTCAAAAGGGATAAAATGGGACGAGGAACAATATAAACAAGATCTTTCATACATAAGAGCGATCTTGAAAGCTCATGTTGCGAGGTTTATCTGGCGAAACGACGGTTGGTATCCAGTGATGCTTGAAATTGACGAGCAGTTCCAAAAAGCGCTTGAGCTTATGCCTCAGGCTGAGAAACTTTTCGCAAGCACCAAATAAGCTAAACACGCTCCCGCTTGTTGCGGGGGCTTTAAGGTTAAAAATAAATCATGGAGAAGAAATGAAATTTAAACTGACACTATTTCTCATTTTTATTTTGCCATCAATCCTTATCTCACAAGCTCAACAGCAGTATTCAGTTGAAGATGTGATTAAAAAACTTGAAGCAATGGATAACTCACTAAAAGAAAATGTTAATGAATTTCGCAACGAATTTGATCAAAAATTTAACCAAATTACAAAAAGAGTTAGCCAAGTTGAAGCACAAAACCGCGATTTGAGAAATCGCATCATTAAAGTAGACGAAAAAATTTCAGCGCTTGAGAATGGAATCAACGATGTGAAAAAAGGAGTTAGCGAGGTAAATGTAAATGTTAAGGAAGTTTCAACTAAAATTGATGAAAACATTTCAAAGTTTGATGAAATAATTTCAAAACTTGGAGCGAACAGAGCAACGCTCATAGTTGGATTTATCATCGTTATAATTTTATCGGCTGTGATCGCTGTCGGCGTGATGAACCTATCGCGATTAACGAAATCAGTGGAGAAAAACATAATTGATACTTTTGAAAGCTCCGCTGGAAAAATTGAGGTGACCACAAATGATTTAAGAACCATAGTTGATGTTTTAAAACAACAAACAAGCGAAATAGTTGCATATCAAAGGATACTTGAGGAGAGGATAATTTCAGCACAGCAACAGATTGAAGCGAAACTTGAAGAGAAACTCGCAACCAAAAAGAGAACACAAAGAAAGGCAACGAGCTCGGAATAATAGAATCTATGCTATTTATCATTGTTTTAATTTTTGCGCTTTCAACACCTTTTCAGCAAGAATTTGAAAAATTTGACAAGGCATTTAACACATCATTTCTACAAGTCGGAGAAGAACTTGTTTATGAAGTTAAATATCTTTTTTTTAAACTTGGTCAGATAAGGTTCCGAGTTGTTGATAAGTTCGTTGAAAATGGAGTTGAACTTTACAAGGTCAGGGTGAGAGTTGATTCTTATTCAGTTCCCTTTGTTGAAATTCACGCTGATTTTGAAGCGGTTTTTGATTCAAGATTTGTTGCAAAAAGATACCGCAGCGAACAACACGAGCGAAAGTATTATCAAAGCGTTAAATATCAGTTTGTTGAAAATCTGTCTGCTTATGTAGTTGAGAAAAATTATTATAACTTTGAATATAACACGAAAGGGCGTAAGATAGATACCGTTAAAATTTCAACGATGTATTGCGACGGCCCGTCTCTTTTTTATTACGCAAGATCAAATGTAAATCAAACGAAGACATTGGTTGTCCCAACCTTCATTGAAGGGACAAAAGGGATCACAATTATAAACTTTGGCAAGAGAAAGACGAAAATAAAGTTGGATGTTTTAAATAAACCGATTGATGCTTACGAAATAGATGGTAAAGCAAGCTATGTTGGATTTTTTGGTTTAACTGGGGACTTCGTTGGTTGGATAAGCGCAGATGAAAGAGCAATTCCATTAAGAGGTAAATTAAAAGTTTTTGTTGGAAGCGTCGTTGTTGAGCTAAAAAGTTGGAGTGGTCCTTGGAAGGTAGCCCAAAAGAATTAGTAAAAATAAAATAAAACAAAAAACATGAAGATACTACCACATAAAGGCAAATTCCCACAAATTGATGAATCGGTCTTTATAGCCGAAGGCGCTGTGATAATCGGTGATGTCATAATTGAAAAAGATTCAAATATATGGTTCAACGCCGTAATTCGCGGCGATGTGAATTACATAAGAATTGGTGAAAGAACGAACATTCAAGATGGTTGCATTCTTCATGTGACAACAGAAAAATTTCCGTTGATCATTGGGAATGATGTAACAGTCGGACATGGTGCAATTTTACACGGAGCCATAATTCGCGATAGATGCCTAATTGGAATGGGCGCTATAGTCCTTGATGGGGCGGAAGTAAGACCTTATGCTTTCGTTGCAGCTGGCTCGCTCGTAAAACAAGGATTTGTGGTTCCAGAAGGAACACTTGTCGCAGGCGTTCCAGCAAAGGTCGTAAGAGAATTAACGGAAGATGAAAAGAAAGCGATTGAGGAATCAGCTTTACACTATGTTGAACTTTCAAGGGAATATAAGAATTTAAAGGGGGTAAGTTATGAAATTAAAAATTTGGGGTTGTAGGGGTTCTATCCCTACACCAGGAAAGGACACGGTTCGTTACGGGGGGAACACTCCCTGCGTTGAACTTAAACTTAATGATAATGACCTTATCATTCTTGACTCTGGTACAGGGATAAAAAATCTTGGCAACTACTTGATTCGCAAGGGTGAATCCATCAAGGCATATATTATGATAACTCATCCACACTGGGATCATATTCAAGGATTTCCATTTTTCAAACCGCTTTTTATCTCAGGAAATGAATTTACAATAGTTGGTTCGGGAGCAAGGACAAAAACATTAGAGCAAATTGTTGCAGACCAGATGGATAGAGTTTATTTTCCAGTTAGATTAAGCGAATTGAAAGCGACGATAAAATTTTTACAAGTTGGCGAGGAAGAATTTAAAATTTATGATGCGACAGTTCAAACAATCTATGTCAACCATCCAGGATTCACACTTGGATATAGGATAACTTACGATAACAAAACGATTGTATATATAAGCGATAACGAGCCATTTGATAGGGAAATAACGCCATATCTTTTCAACTGGGAAAAAGAAGTTGTGGAAAAATTTGATAAAATTTCAGGAGATCCCAACAAAAGAATTTTTGAATTTGTAAAAGGCGCTGATCTTTTGATTCACGATACAACTTACACTCCTGAAGAATATGTTGAAAAAGTTGGATGGGGACACTCCCATTATCTGTTCACATTGAGAGTTGCCCACGAAGGTGGTGTGAAAAGACTTTTGCTTTTCCATCACGACCATACTCACACGGATAATATGATAGACGAAATCTACGAGCATTGCAAAAACGAAGTCAAAAAGAAAAAATACAAATTTGATCTACTCGTCGCTTCAGAGGGCATGGAAATAAAAATTTAGATTTTCTAATTGATCTACGATGGGCATAAAACGAACGCTATACCTAACACAAGAGGAAAAGAATGAACTACTCAAAATCTTAAATGAAACAGAAGTTAACTCAATCTCCAATCGCAGAGCTAAAGCTGTTCTGTTGAAATCAGAGGGCAAATCGCTGAAAGAAATATCACGAGAAATAGGTCTAACGAAACAAGCTGTTCACAACATAGTAAAACTTTTTGAGAAAAATGGTTTAGATGCAGTTCTACCCAAAAAGCGAGGAAAGAAAGAAAAATTCGCAGAAGAAAAGCAACAAATTATAAACTTAGTTAGTGAGTTTGCCCCTTTTGAATTTGGAATTGAGAAAAGATATTGGACGCTCCGAACAATTGTCAAGGCAATGAAAAAAATTTACAATGTTGAAATATCAGTTGGCTCAGTTCGCAAAATTTTACAAGATAACAGAATCAATCTCAAAGCAATTAGAAATAAATACGCCAAACGAAAACTATCAGATTATCTCAAGGAATAAGTCCCCACATACTTCTATCAAGGCTACGATATTGAATTGCTTCGCTTAAATGTTCAGGTTTTATGTTTTGGCTTCCGGCAAGATCTGCGATTGTCCTTGCAACTTTAAGTATTTTATCGTAAGCACGGGCAGAAAGCCCAAGTTTTGTGATCGCATTTTTCAAAATTAACTCGCCCTCGGGATCAATCTTACAAAACTCACGAATCTCCTTGGTTTGCATATCTGCATTTTTGAAAAGATTCTTTCGCCCTTTAAATCTTTGAAGCTGTATCTCCCTAGCTTTTATTACCCTTTCTCTTATTTGTGATGATGTCTCGCCTGTGGATTTGCTAACGAGTTCAGAGTATTTAACAGCGGGAACTTCAATATGGATGTCAATTCTATCAAGAAGTGGTCCAGAAATTTTTCCCATATATTTTTGAATTTGCGCTGGGGAGCAAGTGCACTGCTGGTATGGATTGCCGAGATTTCCACACGGACACGGATTCATTGCGCAGACGAGCATGAAGTTAGCAGGATATTCAACCGTCATCTTTGTTCTGCTTATAGTGACTTTTTTATCTTCAAGCGGTTGTCTTAAAACTTCAAGAACATTGCGATTAAATTCAGGAAGTTCATCAAGAAATAAAACTCCGTGATGAGCAAGCGAAATTTCACCAGGTCGTGGTATTGTCCCACCTCCAACAAGAGCTGAATCAGAAATTGTGTGATGCGGGGCTCGGAATGGACGCGTTGCAACAAGAGCTGTATCTGGTGGTAGAAGCCCAGCAACTGAATGAATTTTAGTCGTTTCAAGAGCTTCCTCAAGCGTCATTGGTGGTAAAATTGTTGGAAGTCGCTTCGCAAGCATCGTTTTACCACTCCCCGGGGGTCCGATCATTATAACATTATGTCCTCCGGCGGCTGCAACCTCAAGAGCTCGCTTGACATTTTCCTGTCCCTTGACATCTGCGAAATCAATCGTATATCTGCTTTCTTGATTGAAAATCTCATTTATGTCAACTTTGAATGGATTCAAAATTCTATACTCCCCATTCAAAAAATTCACCACTTCTGTTAGCGAACTCATCGGATAAACTTCTATTTCTGAAACTATCGCCGCCTCCTTCGCATTTTCTTTTGGGAGAATTACACCTTTTAAATCAGAATTCCTTGCTAAAATAGCGATCGGAAGAGCACCATGTATTGGTCTCAATGTTCCATCAAGTGCTAATTCTCCAAGAATTATAAATTTATCAAGTATGTCAGATTGAATTTGGTCGGTTGCGGATAAGATTCCAATTGCTATCGGCAAGTCAAAATGTGAACCTTCTTTTTTTACATCAGCTGGTGCTAAATTTACGGTTATTTTCTTGTTTGGAAACTTAAACCCTGAATTTTTAATCGCAGCGTTAACTCTTTCACGACTTTCCTTAACCGAGCTATCTGGCAAGCCAACGATTGTGAACGAAAATAATCCTTGTTCAATGTGAGTTTCTACTTTTACCAAAAACGCATCTATCCCATAAGTTGAAGCGCTCAAAACTTGGGAAAGCATAAGTTTAGATCAAATTTATTTTTAAAATGGAGGCCCGCCCGGCGTAAGCGGCCCTTCAAAAGGTTCTTCCTCAAATTCTCTTCTTGAAATTTCAAGTCGCGCAAATTTTGTTGAATGCTTCAAGAAACTCAATCGCACGCTTCCAATTGGTCCGTTCCTTTGCTTGCTTATGATAATTTCCGCTGTCCCCTCCGTTGGTGCCCCATCTTCATATGCAGTTATCCCATAATATTCAGGTCTATGAACAAAGATAACAACATCTGCATCTTGCTCAAGGCTGTTGTGAACGAATATGTCGTTAGCTAAGAAATTATGATTTTCTTCAATCGTTGCATCATAAACATCTTCAACGCCAAGAGGTTTGATCTCAACAACCTCATCCCAGAAGATGTCATTTTTGGTTTGAGACCTTTGATTCAAATTATTTAAAAGCATCATACCTCTCAATATAACACTATGATTAGGCAAGTTAGAATTCTTGTAAACCATTGCCATCGCCTCACTGAACCTATACAACAAAATCATTTGTTTTAATTTTCTTGCTTCAAATATGTTTTGCCAAATCATCTTTACTTTCGCTTCCTCCTTGCCAAAGTGCTTAATCTTTATCAAAAATTTAACAATGTTTTCATCGCCACGGATATAAACGCGGTAAATTGATATGCTCTTTTTTTGCTCTTTCTCTAAACAGCTTTGAACACCAACTCTTAAAAGAAGATGTTGAACCTGGCGAGCTAAAACCTCGCTTGTTGTTGAGTAGCACATACTTAACAATTCATTTTCGTCATCGTTTAATCTTTCAAAAGAAACATTTCCAGTTGCCTTCAAGAAATGATGTAGAAACAGAGCAATCTTGTTGTTTGAAAGTTTGAAAATACAAGAGGGCAAACCTTTCTCGTTAAACTCAGCAAGATCATAGCCAAGTTTATCAAACCAATTCAAAATAGAAGAAGTTGGTAAATAAATAATCCACCGTCCCTTCTCCTTAGCAACCTTTGGTTTAACACCGAATAAACGCTCAACTATTTGAGTCAAAAACCTTATTGATGAGCTGTTCCCGATGATGTAATGGATTGATCTATCTTTAGCACCAAGCAAATGCGCAAGAAAGATTACTTCATCATCGCTTAAAAATTCATTTTTAATTTCAATGCGAATTTCCTTCGGCAGAGCGATTCGTTCACCGATTTCAAGTTCTTCAAGTGCTTTCCACCCATCAAATGTATAGAAAGGATGGTTTGCTGATGCTTTTATTTCTCTACCCGTGCGCGTCTTCAAAAGATAAACAAGTTTTTTACCACTGTAAAATGCCTTCAAAAGCTTTTTCGGCTCAACATGACCGTGTTCGTTGATGGTTAGCACTTTAAATTTAAGTTTCTTCTCCGCAACTTCTTTTATAGGAATAAGTTCACCTGTTTCAGCATTTAAAATTAAAGTATCCCCTGTAAGACATCCGCTCTCTCTCAAATCAGAAAGCATTGGTCTTTTATCACCTCTTTCCTCAACCGCTCTTCTAAGCTGTGAAAGTGCAATTACTGGAATTTCAAGCTCCTTTGCGAGCGATTTCAGAGACCTTGATATCATTGAAATTTCCCGTTCCCTTGATTCAGCTTTTGGTGATTGCATAAGTTGAAGGTAATCCACAATTATAAGTCCAATATCGTGTTCAGCTTTTAAGCGTCTTGCTTTAGCGCGAAGTTCAAGTGTGCTCAAAGCGGGAGTATCATCAATGAAAATCGGAGCATCGCTTATTCTACCAACAAGTCCAGATATTTTTTGCCACTCCTCTGGAGTTAATCTTCCCGTTCTTAGAGCATGCATATCAACATTTGTTTCCATACAAATTAATCTCAAAGTTATCTGCTCAAGCGACATCTCAAGCGAAAATATACCAACTGGCACTTTACCTTCAACCGCTGCATTCCTTGCGATTGAAAGAGCAAAAGCAGTTTTACCCATCCCAGGTCGTCCAGCAATTATTATCAAATCAGATTTTTGAAAACCACCCGTCAATGCATCAATCTCGGGGAATCCACTTGGAACACCCGTAAGATGCCGTTTTTCGCGATTTATTACCTCATATTTTTCAAGAACCTCCTTTAATGACTTCTTGAGTGTTACAGCTTCAGACTTAAACTTTTCAGCTGAAATCTCAAGCAATTTTTGCTCCGTGAAATCAAGTAATTCAAACGCGTCTGTGTCCTCCTTAAACGCAAGATTTGCGACTATGTTTGACATTCTAATAAGCTCACGAAGGATATATTTGTCGTGAATAACACGCGCATATTCTTGAACATTTGCAGAAGTGGCAACCGCATTTGAGATCTCCGTTAAATACGCAGCACCACCTACTTTTTCAAGCAAACCATTTTTTTTCAATTCTTGAGTTAAAAGAAACAAATCAACTGATTTGCCCGCCGTGAAAAGATCAACGATTGCTCTGTAAATTATTTGATGTTCCTCCTTATAGAAACATTCCGGTTTTAAAATCTCAACTACATTTGGAATACAATCAGGATCAATTATCATCGCAGAAAGAACAGCGATCTCAATTTCCTGCGCTTGAGGTAAGACCTTAGGAACAATTTCCTTTGGTTCTTGGGCAGATGTTAGTTTATAATCTTTGGTTATTTTTTCCAATGGGAACTCTTGTTTCAATCCTTTTTCAATCGCCATACTTTTTAATGCTTTAAATTTTTATTTTGTCAAAAGGATTTCTCTTGCCTTGCGCAAATCTTCAAGAAGTGGTCGTTTCCATTGTTGATTTCTTAAAGCAGCTGCTGGATGATATGTTGCTATCATTTTTATTCCGCGCCATTCAAAAATTTGACCACGAAGCGAGGTAAGAGATGCGTTCGTCTTTAAAAGTGTTTGCACTGGAAAACGCCCAAGCGAAACAATCAATTTTGGCTTTATTATCTCAAGTTGTTTTATAAGATACGGACTACAGGCTTCTATTTCAGATGGTTGTGGATCACGATTTCCCGGCGGACGACATTTGAGGACATTACATATGTAAACTTCATCCCTTCTAAAGCCGACATTCGCAAGGAGTTGATTTAAAAGTTGCCCTGCTCTTCCAACAAACGGCTCACCTTGTAAATCTTCATCGGCTCCAGGAGCTTCACCTATAAAGACAACTTCCGAGTTAGGATTTCCAACACCGAAAACAAAGTTTGTTCTCATTTTACCAAGCGGACACTTAACACAATTTTTAATCTTCCCTTCAAGTTCGCCAAGCGTTTTTGCCTCTATCCAAGTTGGATCAACACCAAACAGCTCATCCGAAGATTTTTCAATCAATTTTTCTTTAGGTCGCTCTTGTTCTTTTTCATCTATTGTTTTGTTCTTCGGTAAAATTATCTCATCTCCAAATAAACTCTCCTGTTGAAGAAAATATCGCTTAGCTTCGTCCAAAACTTTTTTTATTTCATTTTTCATTTCATCGCCTCACCTTTTTTAAAAATCTGTGAAACCTTATCAAGAATTCTATGTCCGACCTCATATTTTGTCATCTTCGGCAAGCTTTCAACTTCACCATCTTTTGAAATTATTGTAACTATGTTTGTGTCATATCCAAAACCCGAACCTTCACCAAGAGTGTTGAGCACGATTAAATCAAGGTTTTTCTCTTTCAGCTTCCGCATAGCGTTATCAACTGCGTTGTCAGTTTCAAGTGCAAAGCCGACCAGCACTTGATTTTTCTTATGCTCACCGAGATACTTAAGTATGTCTTTCGTCTTTTTCAATTTCAATTCAACTACTTCGCCAGATAAATCTTCTTTTTTCAGTTTCTTCTCAAACTTGTAAACAGGTGTATAATCTGCCACTGCAGCTGACATTATAACTACATCAACCTCGTCGTAAAATTTTATCACCGCTTCAAACATTTCATCGGATGTCACGACATCAATTCTTTTCACATTTTTTGGTGTGGCAAGTTGCGTTGGACCTGAAACCAAGATCACCTCTGCACCACGATGCACAGCGGATTTTGCTATCTCAAATCCCATTTTTCCAGTGGACCAATTTCCTATAAAACGCACCGGATCAATCAGTTCATAGGTTGGTCCAGCTGTTATGAGAAATTTTTTACCTTTCAAATCAAATTTCACACCAGCAAAAAACTCTTTAACAAACTCAATTATTTTTTCTGGTTCAGCCATTCTTCCAATTCCAACAAGTCCACTTGCCAGTTCACCCTCCTCTGGATCAATGATTAGATAGCCAAGTTCTTTTAAAGATTTCAAATTTCGCTGCGTTATCTCATTTAAATACATATCAACATCCATCGCTGGGGCAAGCACAACTGGACAGCGCATCGCAAGGACAAGTGATGTTAAAAAATTATCTGCAATACCATTTGCAATTTTTGCAATCGTGTTCGCAGTTGCAGGAGCTATGAGCATAAGATCTGCCCACAAAGCAAGATCAATATGCCAAGTGCGAGCTCCAGTTCCTTGATGACTTGATGTGGGAAACATATCTACAATAACATCGTTCCCAGAAAGAGTTGAAAATGTCAAAGGAGTTACAAATTGCGTAGCGGATGGTGTCATCACAACCTTTACATCAGCGCCGAGCTTTTTCAAACCACGAACAACATAGCAGGTTTTATATGCGGAAATTCCGCCCGTTACGCCAACAATTATCTTCTTGCCTTCAAGCATTTTAACTTTAAAACTTTGTTTAACGAACTAAAAAACAAAATCATCTTTTCGCAATAATATCTAAACCTTTCTTCTACACCACAAATGCGCTCCGCAAAAGATCGCTTGTATCAATCGGTAATCAAAATTTAAAAAATTTTTTTCAAAAATAAAGTCGGAAGTTTAAAACTATGAACACCTCAAAATTTCCGAAGATGTAAAAATATCCGATTTTTAAGATGTCAATTCCCCCTGTTCAAAATTTTAACCGCGAGATCATAAACTTCCATAATTTGAATATCGTTGATATTCCTTGTTTTCGCCCAGATGAAAAATTTATTTTTATTGATCGGTGACCATTGATGTGGATTTGTTGGACCGAACAAAGAAATCACCGGTGTTGATGTCGCCCCCGCAACATGCATTATGCCAGTATCGTTTGTAATGAAAAGATCAATTTGGTCAATTATTGCGACAATCCTGCTTATTTTCTCATTTTTTAAGACGAGATATTCAATTTTTCCGTCAATTTTCTTTATCATTTTTTCAACTGGTTCGTCATCCATCGGTCCAGCTGTTATCAAGGTAAGTGCGTTGAACTCATCGGCAAGTTTAATTGCAAGCGTCCCGAAGTTATCAGCATCCCATCGGTTTTGCACTTTTCCAGCACCGGGATGATAACCAAATACAAATTTAAAATTCTTTCTTTTGCTTAAAAACTTTTTTGCAAATTCTTTATCATCCTCGCCATATGGAATTACATAGCTTAGATCATCCGTATCAATTCCAAATGGTCGCACGATATCAAGATTTCTTTCCGTCTGATGTTTCTTCTCCTCATTTCTCCAGTCAAGATCTATTTGATAATTAAAAAGAAACGCCGTTGGATTTTCTTTTCCATCAAGCGTCGCTGGTCCGATGCGAATTTTCGCTCCAGAAAAGTAAGCAATAAAATTGCTCGTCGTTGATATTGAAACAGTCACTGGAACTATCGCTATGTCAAATCCAGAGCGAAGTTTCCTTACAAAGTCAAAAAATTTTAACGGAGATAGTAAAAATTTTTGTTTATCAAAATTAATTACTTCATCAACAAATGGATTATCTTTCATCACTTCGTAATTTACTGGGCTTGTGATAAGTGTAATTTTAGCATTGGGGAACCTCTGACGAAGTGCTCTCAAAAGTGGGACTGCACAAAGCATATCCCCGAGCTGATTGTGCTGTCTCACGACTAAAATTTTACCAACATTACCGAAATCAACTTTTATCCTTTCCGACTTACTAACCTTTGCTAAAACCTCGGAGTTGAAAAAATTTTTAAAAATGTTAATGAAGAAAAACTTTACTTTTTTGCTTCTGAAGGGATCAATTTTTCGGAGGATCTCGTTGAGCTTTTTCAACTTCGTCATTTTATTTCTTCATAATCAGTGTCTTTCATCTCATTTATTTTTCTCTTTCTTAATTCACTCTCAAGCGCATCAACTTTGCGTTTGTAATGTATAAAAACCTTGTAAAATTTGTAAGCGATATAGATTAACAAAAGCAAAATTAAGAGTCTAATCATCTTTACACCTTATTTTTTTCCCGGATTGTAGTATTCAAGATAGGCTCTTCTCGGGCTTAAAATTTTTTCCATCAGATCCTCAAAATCTTCTCCACTGCCTACAAAATCAATTTCTGTCACATTTATAACAAGGACAGGGGATTTCTTATATTGATTGAAGAAGAACTCATTATACGCTTCCGAAAGTTCACGAATATAATCTTCGCTTATATTTCTTTCAAAGGGTCGCCCGCGCTTTCTTATATTATACATCAACCTTTCAACGCTTGCTTGAAGATAAATCACAAGATCTGGCACAGGTATATTCTTCTCAAGCAAACTTACGAGCATTTCGTAAAGTTTTAGCTCGTCACCTTTCAAGTTGATGTGAGCAAAGATTTTGTCTTTGTCAAAGATATAGTCGGTAATTAAATACTCGTGAAATAAATCTCTTTGTAAAAGTTCCATCTGCTGACGGTATCTGCTCAATAGGAAAAATATCTGGGTCTGAAAGGCGTATCTTTCTCTGTTTTGATAAAATTTCTCAAGAAATGGGTTTTCGTAGTATTGTTCAAGGACAATTTTCGCATTGAGGCGTTCGCCCAACAATTTTGCAAGCGATGTTTTCCCAACCCCAATGACTCCCTCAATTGCTATATACTTTGCTTCTTTCACCTCTGGCTCTATTATGTTTTTTAAATCTATCTTCTCTGGAATGTGAATTATTTTCGTTGTGTCTTTACATTCAATTAAAAGCTCCGATATGCTTTTTTTGAAAACTGGATGGATTGCCTTTGGAGCAATTTCGCCCAGTGGTATGAGAACAAAACGACGGTTATGCATATCCGGATGCGGGATTTGTATTTCATCTGTTGAAATCACAACATCACCATATAGCAGAATATCTATATCAATTTCACGCTCCATCCACCTTTCTCGGGATTGACGACCAAGTATTTTCTCAATTGACTTACATTTCTTGAAAAGCTCAAAAGGACTTAATTCTGTAAGTATCTCCACTACGATATTTATAAACCATGGTTGATCCTTCTTTCCGTACGGCTCGGTTTCATAAAGCGAAGAGATCTTTGTTATCTTTGTCCTGGGAAGTTTTGATAAAGCAACAAGAGCTCTTTGGATATATTTGATCCTATCACCGAGGTTTGAACCTATACCGAGGTATGCGACGGGCATTAGGTTTAATCTCTTTTCATTTCAATTTCAACCTCAACGCAGTCAATGACGCCACCAACAGGTGGAGATGGTTTCCGAACGCGGACAATAACCTTTTGAACCTTTTCAAATTTCTCAATCAAGCCATGTGCAATTTTTGAGGCAAGTGCTTCAATTAAATAAAATTTTCTCTCCGTGATCAAATCCTTCAAAAAATTATAAACCTGTTCATAATCAATCGTACTTCTTAACGAATCAGTCAAAGCAGCTTCGGAAAAATCACAATAAAGATCAACATCAACCTCAAATCTACCGCCCGAATTTTGTTCGGACGCATGAACTCCGTGATAACCGTAGAAGATCGCGTTTTTAATTTTTATTACTCCGGTCGTGCTCATATAAACGATTTCAAATTCTTTTCGGACAGAAAAAATTTTGTCAAAATATATTAAATAAAACTTGCATTTTCAAACCTACCTGAAAGCGCTTAGCAGGAATTCCTCAATCAACAAGAGAGCGTTCAATCATAGTTTTACTTCGTCAAGCAAAGCAATTTTTGAAATTTGAAACACAATTTTTTATCTTTAAAACACAACTTGAACAACGAAAGGTTTTTCTCCTGATGAAAATAAAATTTTATCAGAGCTTAGCTTTGCTGTTGACGATCTCTTATTTTTTAAATTCGCAAGATCTAAACCTTAAGAATAAAAACTATATCTGCCTTTCCGCTGGGCTTGGTGTAAATTACATCAATCTTCCCGATGTTTCTGATTACATCACATCTATAACTGGAAAAAAGATGAGCGAATTTAGCGGTGCACCGGAGCTTTGGTTAACATCTGAATTCAAAATCAGCAAAGACATCTCAATAAAAATTGATTACGCATACACTTTAAAACAATACAATCTTGAAGAGACATCAACAGGCGTTCCGTTAAACTATACTTTAACATACAAAATTCACACCCCGTCGCTGATTTTAAATTACCTTTCTTTTCAACCTCAAGAGATCTACATCATCAAGATTGGAGCTGGCTTTGGCTTCGTAAATGGTTACTTTTCCCAGATCTTGCCTCTTTCAGGAAAAGAGATAAATTACAGAGCAAATGGAGGAATGTTTAAAATTGAAACTGCATTCTCATCACGACTTGACGGAAAAGTTTATGTTCACCTTTCAGCGGATGCCAAATTTGGTTTAACAGAAGAAGCAAGAGATGAGAACAAAAACAAGATAATAATCCGCAAACCATTTGGCGAGGACAGAAACCTAAGATTAAATTTTTTCGGAGTTGCAATTCGCTTCGGATTTAGTTATTATTTTTAAAAACTCACAAGAAACTGAAATGAGCTATTTTGAAAGCTTTTTGCTTGCGATATTACAGGGATTGACGGAATTTTTACCTATAAGCAGCTCTGGACATCTCGTTCTAGCTGAACATCTTTTAGGAGTAAAGAAAACAGGAATTGATTTTGAGGTCTTCGTCCACTTCGGGACGATGTTAAGCGTGCTCGTCATATTTTGGAAAGATATAAAGGAAATTGTAGCGTCTTTCTTTTCAAAAATTTTCCAGGCAAGTAAATTCAAGACGAATTTACAAACCGACGAAAATTTCAAAACCGCAATACTTATACTTTGGGCTTCAATACCAGCTGGAGTCATTGGTGTCTTATTTGAGGAAAAAATTGAAATGCTTTTTCAAAACCCGAGATTAACAGCGATGTTTTTGGTGTTAACTGGATTAGTTCTTTTCTCAACGCGATTTGCGAAAAACAGTCCTGAAAAAGATTTTAATTTCGCCTCGTCATTTTTTGTTGGAATTGCACAAGCATTTGCAATTTTACCTGGAATATCAAGGTCTGGGGCAACTATAAGCGCAGGTATGTTTGCTGGGATAAGTGGAGTAAAAAGTGCAAGATTTTCTTTTCTGCTTTCACTTCCAGCAATCTTTGGAGCAACTTTGCTTAAAACGAAAGAAATAATTGAGTTTTCCCTCTTTGAGAAAATTCCACTGCTTCTTTTTTCCGCTTTCGTTTCCTTCATAACTGGATATATCGCCATAAAGTTTTTATTGAAAGTGATCTCTCGCGGCAACTTCAGCTTGTTTGCCTATTATTGCTTAATCATCGGTTTTCTTGGTTTAATTTTTCTAAAATAAAATCTCAAAACGAAAATGAGAACAACAGCAATTATTCTCGCTTTAATTTTTTCCATCTTTAATCTGCAAGAGAAAAAAGAGGAAAAAGAAGTAGTCGTAATTGAAACGAAATTCGGGAACATAGTTATTGAACTATTTGATGATGTCGCCCCAAAGCATGCCGAAAACTTTAAAAAGCTTGCTCGTGATGGCTTCTACAACGGAACAACATTTCACAGAGTTATTCCCGATTTCGTGATCCAAGGTGGAGATCCACTTTCAAAAGATAATGATAGAAACAATGACGGAAGAGGTGGTCCTGGATACACCCTCCCTGCGGAAATAAAAATGCCACACAAGAAAGGATTTGTTGGAGCTGCAAGGCAACCTGACAGCGTAAACCCTGAGAAAAGATCAAACGGAAGTCAGTTCTATATTTGCTTAAAAGATCTGCCGCATCTTGATGGTAATTACACAGTCTTTGGTAGAGTTATAGAAGGAATGGATGTAGTTGAAAAAATAGCACAAGTTCAAAGAGATCAAAGAGATAACCCAATTGATAGAGTAGAGATGAAAAAAGTTTATGTTAAGAAAATCAAGAGCAAATAATAATCCGTTAAACAAAGGCGGAGGATCATATGGCTCAAGAAGTTGAGGTTCAAAAAGAAGTAAAGTTTGAAGCGAAGCTTGGTCTTTTTGATGCAACGATGATAGTCATGGGTTCAATGATTGGATCAGGGATCTTCATCGCTCCTTCAATTATGGCTGGATATATGCCTGTTCCTCAATTTTTGATATTGCTGTGGATTATAGGAGGAATTTTGACTGCGTTTGGAGCTATAGCATACGGCGAGCTTGCGGGAATGATGCCAAAAGCTGGTGGTCAATATGTCTTCTTGCGCGAAGCATATAATCCATTGCTTGGATTTCTCTATGGATGGACGCTTTTCTTCGTAATTCAAAGTGGTTTCATTGCAGCAGTTGCGATCGCTTTCGCAAAATATCTCGGAGTTTTCATCCCTGCTTTATCAGAGAATAATGTGATACTTAAAATTAACATCTTTGGATGGGATTACACACTGAACAGTGCTCAAATTGTCGGAGTTGGAGTTATAGCATTTTTAACTATCATAAATTCTCTCGGCGTTGTGTTCGGTGCCTTTGTTCAAAATTTATTTACAGTTTCAAAAATTGCTGCGATAGTTGCTTTAGTTATCCTAGCCTTCGCAATTGGAAATGGGAACTGGGCTAATTTTTTTGAAAGTTTTTCTATTGAAAATTTTCAACCTATAGCTCCGCCTGAGGCGCTTTCAATGGGTTTTCTTGCTGCTTTCGCAGTTGCGATGTCAAAAGCTCTTTTCGCCTACGATGCTTGGAACTCTGTTACATTTGCAGCTGAAGAAGTAAAAGAACCTCATAAAACTGTCCCACGCTCGCTTGTCCTTGGGACGATCGGAGTTATGATTGTCTATGTGCTTGCAAATATGGCTTATCTTTACATTGTCCCAATAAGAGAAATGGCAGTTATCCCTGATAATAGGGTCGCCGCTGAAGCAGCAGAACGAATCTTCGGCGTGATCGGAGCACAACTTATTGCAATCGCAATTATGATTTCAACTTTCGGTTGTGATAATGGGATGATACTTGCAGCACCGAGGGTCTACTATGCGATGGCGAAAGATGGTTTATTTTTCAAAGGCGCAGGGAAACTTCATCCAAAATACAAGACACCTGTTAACTCCTTAATACTTCAAGGAATATGGTCAAGTGTTTTAACATTAAGCGGTACATATTCAGCACTTTTAACATATACTGCGTTCACATCGCTTCTTTTCAATGTTTTAACCGTTATGGGACTTTTCATATTGCGAAAGAAATATCCAAATCGTGAAAGACCATATAAAGCATGGGGCTACCCCGTGATCCCAATTTTATATATTCTTGTTGCTGTATTCTTTATAATCTATATCATCGTCGGCGATCCGAAAAGCTCTGGACTTGGTCTATTGCTTGTTCTCATTGGAATTCCAGCTTATGTTTATTGGATAAAAGCAAAGAATAAGCATACATCATAAAATGGAGAAGGAGAAGATTGATTTTGACAAATTACGCCTCGCTGTTAAACATAAAAAATTTTCACCTGTTTATGTCTTTTATGGAAATGAAGAGTTTTTGATTGAGGAATCCATAAAATTGATAATTGAAAACGCATTGGCGGAAGGGCTGCGGGAGTTCAATTTTGATGTCGTCTATGGAAACGAAATTGATACTCAAAACTTGATCTCGCTTCTTCTTCTCCTTCCCGTCATGAGTTCAAAACGAGTTGTCGTGATGCGAAATTCAGAAAAATTTTTAAATAAAATATCACGATCAAAGAAAGAAAAGGAATTTGAAGCATTTATAAACTATCTCAAAAGACCAAATCAAGACACGATTTTCATAATCGTTTTAAGCGAGCCTGACTTTGAAAAAGAAATCTATAAAAAACTATTTGATCTCGCCGATGTCGTTGAGCTGAAAGCACCTTACGATTGGCAAATACCAAGCTGGATCGCAAAAAGAGTTAAAGAACTTGGCGAAATACCTCCGTGGAAAGGGAAAGATATAACAAGCGAGGCTTGTAAACTTCTTCAAGCATATGTTGGAAACTCGCTTCGTGACCTTGATAACGAAATTAAAAAACTTTTCATCTTCACAGAAGAAAAGAAAACGATTGATGTTGAGGATGTAAAACAAGCGGTTGGTTTATCAAGAAACTTCACTGTCTTTGACCTTCAAAGAGCAATTGGAGAGAGGAACTTACAGCTATCAATAACAATAGTAGAACGCATCCTTCAAGCGGGAGAACTACCTCCAGTAATTTTAACAATGCTGACGAGATATTTTATGACGCTTTGGAAATTACACGAATTAATGAAAACAGAAAAAGATCCTAAGAAACTTGCAAACTCGCTCCAACTTAGCCCATATCACATCCGTGAATACATCAACCAACTTAACAAATTTAAAGAAAGCGAGATTAAAAACGCATTCAGATATCTAATTGAGGCAGATGAACTTATAAAAACAGCCCCAATTGATAGCAAGGTAGTGTTAAGTCAGATGGTTTATAAAATAATTTCGCAAAACTCAAACTAAATCAATACCCAACTTTCTTATCAACAACATTTAGCATCTCTCTGCCATTGACATATCTTCTAAAATTCTCAATGAAAAGATTCACAGGTTCTTCCCAATAGTTCGGGAAAAGACCTGAAATATGTGGAGTTATTAAAACATTTCCCATTTCCCAAAGTGGTGAATCAGACGATAATGGTTCTTCTTCAAACACATCAAGCCCTGCCCCGCGAATCCTCCCGCTCCTTAAAGCATTTATCAAAGCTTTCTCATCAACAACCGCTCCACGACCAATGTTGAAAAAATATGGCTTCTTCCTCATCATCTCAAACTCTCTTTCGCCTATTAAGTGATATGTTTCCTCCGTAAGTGGCAAAGCAACAACAATAAAATCAGAATTTTCTAACAAGCGATCAATCTCATCTTTTGTTATAACCTCATCAACATTTTCAACCTCTGCTTTTGTTCTCTTCAACCCAATGACATACATTCCAAACGCTTTTGCAACTTTAGCAATCTGTCGCCCAATGTTACCAAGCCCAAGAATTCCCATCGTCTTTCCATATAAAGATTCAAAATCTTTAGCAATTTGCTTATCCCATTTTTTGAGCTTTTGATTTTCGTAAATTTTATCAAACTTTCGGGTAAGCGTCAAGATCATCCCGAATAAAAATTCCGTCATATGAAATTGATGAATTCCCTTTGAACATGTCAAAATGACATCTGAATTTACAACCTCAGGATAGAGAATCATATCAACACCCGCATATCCCAAATGAACCCAGCGCAAATTTTTAGCTTTAATAAAATGCTCTCTTTTGAAATCACCAAAAATTATCTCAACACTTTCAATTACATTGTCAATTTCCTTTTTCTCTGGATCAAAGACTATATCTGCCTTATCCCCGATTTGTGATATTATTTTTTCAACAAGCGAGGAACGAATTCTGTGAGTGATAATAACTTTTTTCTTCATCGCGATTTGAATTTTTTGGAACGAGGCTATTGCTATAATTTTGAGTAAACCTTTTCTTCCATTTTCACTTTGGATTTGTTGGTCTCAAAATCAAATGACTTAACATAGCTCGTTCTGGCAAAGATGCGATAAGAAGAGCAGTTTGAGCAACATCTTCAGGTTTAAGAACTTTGTCTCTTGACGGTGGATTTGAGCCAGCAACATTTGAAAAGTTGGTATCAACTGAACCTGGACAAAGCGAGGCAACGCGAATATTGTATTCCCTTACCTCATGAATTAATGACTCTGTAAATCCATTTACTGCCCACTTCGTCGCAGAATAAACAGCCATGTTTTTAACCCCAAGAGTCCCAGCGATTGAAGAAATGTTGATTATAACTCCTGAATTTTGCTTCATCATATACGGTAAGACATATTTCGTGAAGAGAAAAACACCACGAAAATTTACCCCGACCATACTATCAAATTCTTCTACCGAAAGATCAACGACTGGCTTATATATTCCAAATCCAGCATTATTCACAAGTATATCAATTTTCCCAAATTCGTCAATTGTCTTTTCAATCACTTTTTTAACATCATCTTCATTTGAAACATCACCTTTAAAGATCAAGCATTTGCCACCTGCTGATTCAATTTCCGATTTTAATTTTTTCAAATCTTCCTCCGTCCTTGCAACGGCTGAAATTTTCGCTCCTTCTCTTGAAAATAACAAAGCAATTGATCTACCGATACCTCTGCTTGCCCCAGTTACAATTGCGACTTTATCGTTTAGGATCATCTTTTGAAACCTTCATTTGTTTTTACATTAAATCTTCGCTTATAAGATGCATAAACTCGTTCCTTGCTTTGACATCTTCCGCAAATACGCCGCGCATTGCACTTGTAGTTGCAACGGAATTTTGTTTTTCAACACCACGCATTATCATACACAGGTGTTTTGCTTCAATTACAACTGCCACACCTTTGGGATTTAAGTATCTATCTAATGTATCTGCGATCTGTTCAGTTAATCTTTCTTGAACTTGAAGCCGACGGCTGAATACTTCAACTATTCTTGGAATTTTGCTTAATCCAACTATTTTGCCATTTGGAATATAAGCTATGTGGACTTTGCCATAGAAAGGAAGAAGATGATGCTCACACAAACTGAAAAAATCAATGTTTTTAACTATAACCATTTCGTTATACTTCTCGCTAAAGATCGCTTTGTTTAAAACCTTTTCTATATCTTCACGATAACCTTTCGTAAGATATTCAAACGCTTTTGCAACACGCATTGGAGTTTTTTCAAGCCCCTCTCTATTCGGATCTTCTCCAAGCTCAATTAATAACTCTCTTATTAGATCAGATATCTTCTTCAAATCTGGCTTTGCGATTACGAGATTTTCATTTTTATTTTCGTTCATGATAATAGCCTCCGAGTTTATTTTTCAATTAAAAACATCCCAGAACCTTTTCATGTTTCAAGAGCACACGAACTTTTTTATCAGATTTAAAATTTATAAATTCTCTTCAAAAGTCAAAACAAAACTCAAGGGGTGACTTGACATGACACCTATAATCATCGCACTAATAATCGCCGCAGGAATCTCAATCTATGGTTCAATCACTGGAAAAACCAAACAGACAATCCCAATATCAATCGCCGTTCTAATAATTGGATTACTCTTTGCTTCAATCGTGACAGTTCCGGCAGGTCATGTCGGTGTGTTGACTTTGTTTGGAAAAGTTGATCCAGAAGAAGTGCCAGAGGGACTACATCTGATAAACCCATTGAAATCGCTTCATGTTATGTCAATTAGAACGCAAGAAATTTTTGAACATGCAGATGTGCCAAGCAAAGAAGGTTTAAGTGTAGGGCTTGAAGTATCGCTACTGTATCGCATTGAACCGACAATGGCAAGTGATATTTACAGGAATATAGGTGAAAACTACGACGCAATTATCATTGTCCCAATGTTAAGGTCAGCGATAAGGAATGTGACAGTTAACCATGAAGCTAAAGATCTTTACACATCTGGTCGTGAGCTAATAGCAGGACAAATCTTCAATGAACTTGACAAGGCGCTCAGAGCAAGGGGGATAATCGTTGAAGCGGTGCTTTTAAGGAAAATCGTTTTACCAGAACAAGTTCAACAAGCAATAAACAATAAACTTGCAGCGGAACAAGAAGCAGAAAGAATGAAATTCGTGATCTTAAGAGAAGAACAGGAGGCGAAACGCAAGAGGATTGAAGCTCAAGGAATTGCCGACTTCCAAAACATCGTCCGCCAAGGGATAGATGAAAGATTATTGAAATGGAAAGCACTTGAAGCTGTAAATGAACTTGCTAAATCTCCAAATACAAAGTTTATAATTCTCGGAGATAAATCGGGACTTCCGATAATAGTTCAACCGTAAAATAAAACAGAGGAGGTCAAAAATGAGCGAGTTTTTTTTCTTAATTGTCCTCTTAATTTTTGTGGGAATTTTGATTTTTCTACTTCGCCAAAATCAAAAATCATCAGAGATATGGAAACAAGAAATCGCAAATTTACGACTTGAATTTGGGCAACAAATTCAGGGAACAGTTCAAAATATAAACTCTCAAATCCAAAACACGACATTTCAACTAAATCAAAAACTTGACAACAGTATTTCTTATTTATCAACATATGTAAATCAGGCAATAACACAAATGGTTGGAACAGTTACAAGCAATCTTCAAACAATAACAGAATCAACAGGACAAGTAAATCAACGACTGGACAACGCTGCAAGAATTATATCTGAGCTTATGAAACAAATTGGAGAAGTAAAAGAAGGTGCAAACCAAATTAAAAGCATCGGGCAAAGTATAGCAAGACTTGAAGACCTTTTCACCTCCCCAAAGTATCGGGGCGGAATTGGCGAAATAATGCTTGAAAACATAATACAAGATATATTGCCGAAAGAATACTATGAGACCCAATTTGAGTTTAAAAACAAAAAAAGAGTTGATGCCATAATCAAAATCAACAACAAAATACTTCCTATTGATTCAAAGTTTCCGCTTGACAATTATAGAAAAATGATAGAGACGAAAGATGAAAACGAAAGGGAAAAAATTAAAAAGGAGTTCTTCAAAGATATCAAGAAGAAAGCGGAAGAAATAGCATCAAGCTACATTCGCCCAGATGAGGACACCTTTGATTTCGCAATTATGTATGTCCCATCCGAAAGCGTATATTACGAGATCATCACAGACGAGGAAAACGAAATTTTAGAATACATGCGCAGCAAAAAAGTCATACCCGTCTCCCCAAGCGTTTTTTACGCTCAATTAAGTGTGTTCAACATGGCTTTTAAAGCGATTCAATTTGAAAAAAATGTTTATCAGATAGTCAACTCGCTGGCGAAACTTCTTATTGAATTTGATAAGATAATAAACGAGTTTGAGACGCTTGGAAAACATATAAACAATGCGCAATCCAAATATTCAGAGGTTGACAAAAAATTAACTCAGTTCGGAAATTACTTTAAGCAAATAGCAGGTCAGGGGATCGTCTCTGACTAAATTTTGAATTTCTCTTAAACAGTTATTAACTTTATGGCAGGTTGGAACACAAAACCAGAATAAAAATGACATTACCAAATCAACTAACAATTTTGAGGATTGTCTTAACCCCGGTCTTCGTTGTTTTATTTCTATCCAAGGATCTTCTATTAAAACAATTATCTCTCCTCGTTTATATCGTTGCAGCACTGACTGATTGGTATGATGGTTGGATAGCCAGAAAATTTGGTTATATAACGCGCTGGGGCAGATTTCTTGATCCACTTGCAGATAAAATTTTAACTTCGTCCGCCTTCATCTCATTTGCCTCGCTTCAACTCGTTGAAGCCTGGATGGTTATCATAATAGTTATTCGTGATATACTTATTACTTTGTTAAGGTCATACGCTGAATTCAAAGATAAACCCGTCATAACCACAAAAGGCGCAAAAGCAAAAACATTTATCCAAATGGTTTTCATTTACTATTTAATGTTTGGATATGTAATCAACTTAAGTTTTGAAGGACTAAATCTTGAACTGTCGCTACTGCATCCAAATTTGATATATTGGAGTATGCTTCTCGTGACTTTGTTAACCTTTTGGACTGGTGTTGCTTACCTTTATGATAATTGGAAAATAATCAAAACCCTTTATGTTTCGGCGGGCAAAAGAGCTTCAGAGTCAGCATAAAATTTCAACCTTTTCAAAGCTTATTGCAACAGGATTTTTCTCCGGTTATTTCCCCATTGCACCAGGGACGGCGGGAAGCGTGATTGCAATTTTAATTTATTGGTTTCTGTTAAATTCAAGTATCCAGCTTTTAATTCTATCTGTTCTATTTCTAATAATTGGGATCTTTACATCTGCTGAATTTGAACGAAAAAATGGGCATGATCCTTCGGTCGTAGTGGTTGATGAAATGGTTGGTATGTGGATATCTCTTCTTTTCATTGAGAAAAAATTTCTAAATGTTTTGATCGCTTTTTTAATTTTCCGAGCAATGGATATAATCAAGCCACCACCAGCAAAAAAGTTTGATCGCATGAGCGGAGGCATCGGAATAATGATAGATGATGTGATCGCTGGAATTTACGCAAACATTTTAACACAAATTATATTGAACATATTTTTGAAATAAAGGCAAGATTCAACAATGAAAGCTGAAATAATAACAATCGGTGATGAACTCCTAATTGGGCAAGTGATAAATACGAACGCAAGCTACATCGGGCGGAAACTTTCCGAGATCGGAATAAGCACAGCAAGAATTGTCTCCGTTGGAGATGATGAAAAAGAAATAATTGAAGAATTAAAGCATGCCTTTGATAACTTTGAGGTCGTTATCCTTACGGGTGGATTAGGACCGACACATGACGATGTAACTAAAAACGCTATTTGTAAATTTTTTAATACAGGACTTGTATTCAATGAAGAAGTTTTTAACCAAGTCAAGGAATTTCTAGCAAAGCGAGGAAGGACTGAAATAAATGAAGCAAACAGGTCTCAGGCATTCGTCCCAGAAAAGGCTAAAATAATAACAAACCATTGGGGAACAGCGCCCGGGTTCTTGTTTGAAGAACAAGGAAAAATCGTAGTAGTAATGCCGGGCGTTCCAAAAGAAATGATTGGAATGATGGAAAACTTCGTGATAAACTACCTTGCACAGAAAGCCACTGGGAATGTGATAAAACAAAAAGTTCTAAAAACAACAGGAATCCCAGAGTCATACCTTTACGAAAAATTAAAAGACACGCTTGATGAAATAAAAAACTTTTGCAAAATCGCATTTTTACCATCAGCTCTTGGCGTCAAGATTAGAATAACGGTTAAAGCAAAAAATCAAAACGAAGCAAATAGATTGATTGAAGAAGCAGAGAAAAGAATTCGTGAAAAGGCCGAAAAATATATTTATGGCGTTGATAACGAAGAGCTTGAAGAAGTTATCGGAAGGTTATTAACCGAAAGGGGCTTAAAACTTGCTGTAGCTGAATCTTGCACTGGTGGCCTAATTGCAGATAGAATTACAAATGTCCCTGGCAGTTCAAAATACTTTGAGCGTGGCGTTGTCGCATACAGCAATGAAGCGAAAGTTCAAATCCTCGGTGTCCCAGAGGAACTTATAAGAAACTTTGGTGCTGTAAGTCGCGAAGTTGCAGAATCAATGGCGGAAGGTGTAAGAAAAATTTCCGGCGCCGATATAGGAATATCAACCACTGGAATTGCAGGCCCAACTGGGGCAACACCAACGAAACCAGTTGGTCTTGTATGGATAGGATACTCCGACAAAAATGAAACTTTTGCAAAAGAGTTTAGATTTGGTGACGATCGCCTTGAAAATAAACAAAGAGCAACACAAATGGCTCTTGAAATTTTGAGAAGAAAATTGCTCGGAATTGAAATATGAAAATAAGAACATTCATCGCTGTTGATGTCCCAGAAAAAATCAAAGATGAAATTTTTGAAATTGAAAAAGAACTTATGAAATCCGCAAGCGAGGGCGTCAAATGGGAAGAAAAAGAAAAATTTCATATAACCTTGAAATTTCTCGGAGATGTAAACGAAGAAGCAATTGATTCAATTTATAAGATCTTGAACGAAAAATTAAACGGCTTTGGAAAGTTCTCTATCATTTACAAAGGAATTGGTGCTTTCCCTGATACTAAAAATCCACGCGTCATATGGATTGGTTGCGAGGACCCAACAGGAAAACTTTTTGAACTTCAGAAAATCGTTGAAGAAAAAATGAGCGAACTTGGTTTTGAAAAAGAAGATAAAGAATATCATCCACATATAACGCTCGGCAGAGTTAAAAAACCTAAAAACATCCATAATTTGATTAAGAAAATAGAAACTATTAATTTTGAAGCAAGGACAGGAGAGGTTGCAGAAGTTCTCATAATGAAAAGCGACCTGAAACCGAGCGGATCAGTTTATACTGTTTTGAAAAAAATCAAACTATAACTATAAAGGAGTGATTCAAAATGGCGGTTGACAGAAATGAAAAACTAAAAATACTTCAAACGACAATTCAGCAAATTGAGAAAGAGTACGGCAAAGGTGCAATAATGCGATTGGGCGAAGGTCCAATTGCAAGGGTTGAAGCAATCCCAACAGGTTCAATCTCACTTGACGCAGCAATTGGAATTGGCGGAGTTCCAAGGGGAAGAATAACCGAGATCTTCGGTCCTGAAGCTTCTGGAAAAACAACACTTTGCCTTCATATAATTGCTGAAGCTCAAAAAAGAGGCGGACTTGCTGCATTCGTTGACGCTGAACACGCACTTGATCTAAATTACGCAAAACGGTTAGGAGTTGATGTAAGTAATTTACTTCTCTCTCAACCTGAATTCGGCGAACAAGCTCTTGAAATAGTTGAAGCTCTTGTCAGAAGTGGAGCTATTGATGTTGTTGTCATTGATTCGGTGGCTGCGCTCGTCCCAAGAGCTGAAGTTGAAGGTGAAATGGGGGATGCAACGATGGGAGCACAAGCGCGCCTAATGTCTCAAGCATTAAGGAAACTCGCATCAGCGATCAGCAAATCAAACACAAGCGTGATCTTCACAAATCAGCTTAGAAGTAAAATTGGAGTAATGTTCGGAAATCCGGAAACAACGACCGGTGGATATGCTCTAAAATTTTACGCAGCTGTCCGCCTTGATATAAGGAAAATTGATGTAATAAAAGAAGGGCAAGAAATAATCGGGAACAGAGTTAGAGTTAAGGTTGTGAAAAATAAGGTTGCCCCTCCATTTAAAGAGGCAGAGTTTGACATAATTTACAACGAAGGGATCTCAAAAATTAACGATCTACTTGATACCGCTGTAAATCTCGGAATAATTCAAAAAAGTGGATCTTGGTACTCATATAAAGATGAACGAATCGGTCAAGGAAGAGACGCTGTTAAAAAGTTCTTTATGGAGAATGAAAATATACTAAAAGAAGTTGAATATCTCGTGCGAGAAAAACTTGGACTTTTGCCCGAACCAACTGAACAAAAAACATCCGAAGCTGAAGAAACAACGGAGGAAGTTCAAGCAGAGACCAAAACAACAAGAAAGAGATAATCATTAAATTCAAATATGCCCATCGTTATAAGTTTAAAACGAAAAAAACGAACAAAGGAATGGTATTTAATTTACCTTAACGATGGGCGCGAGATTTTGTCTTATATTGATTTCATCGTCAAATTTAAAATCAAAACCGGGAAGCAATTAACAGAAGAGCAGATATCTGAAATTAAGTCATCCTCCGAGCTGATACTTGCAAAAGAAATTGCGTATAAATTTCTAAGCTACAAACCAAGGACCCAAAAGGAAGTTGAGGAGCGACTTAAGCAAAAGGGATTTGATAAAAACATAATCTCAAAAGTTATTCAAGAGATAAAGAACTATGGCTTTATAAATGACCTTGAATACGCACGGAATTTCGTTTTTGATCGCTCTAAGTCAAAGACATTCGGCAAATTTGCGCTTAAGCAAATGCTTCTTGCGAAAGGAGTTCCTGCTGATATAATTGAGCAAGTTTTATTAGAAAGAGAAAACATAGTTGATGAATTTGATATCGCATTAGAGCTTGCAAATCAAAAGCTAAAACAACTGAAATCATTTAAAAAGAAAAAACGAGACAGAAACGAACAAAGGCGAAAAATTTACGAATTTCTTGCAAGGCGCGGTTTCAGCTGGGATGTAATAAATCGGACAATGAGGGAAATCTTTGAAGATTTTGAATTTCAAAACTAATTAAACTAAAAAACATGAACGAAAGAATATCTTTCAGACGAGGAATTTTCGTTTTCATTGGGATCCCTGCGCTTACACTTTTGATCGTATGGATCGCCTCCATCGCCATTCATATTTCACTTATTGTGATCTTATCAATTTTTCTGTCCGTTGCACTAAATCCGCTTGTAATATATTTTGAAAGTTTAGGTTTGAAAAAAGTCACTGCTGTATTAGCTGTTTTCGCAAGTTTATTGCTTAGTATCGTTCTCGCTGTTCTCTTTATAATCCCAGCTTTAGTATCTGAATTCAAAACGCTCGCTGAACAATTGCAAAAGGTTCCGCTTGATGCCATAATTGCTACTGCAATTAAAAATTTAAAAGAAAAGATACCTTTACTAAAAGGGCTTGATCTTGAACATAAAATTCAAACGCTTATCGCTGAATATTCACTCAAAGCTGCATCGGCGCTGACATCTGCTATAACGACGGTGTTTGAACTTTTGCTTGCACCGTTTGTTGCGTTTTTTATTTTAAAGGACGGTGAAAGATTTAAGAAGAAAATAATAAGAGCTATCCCGAATAGATATTTTGAAATGGGTTTAAATGTTTTTGACAAAATTGAAGCACAATTGACCGGTTATATTCGCGGACTTGTACTTGAAGCAACAGCGCTCGGGCTCATGGCTGCGATTGGAGCTACAATTCTCGGTGTCAATTTCGCTTTCGTTATTGGTTTAGTTGTCGGGATAGCTAGCTTTGTTCCATACCTTGGTGCTTTCGTTGGAGCTATTCCAGCATTATTAATCTCGGTAGTTCAATTTGGAGATGGAAGAATGATCCTCCCCTTGATCATAATGTTTGTAATCGTTCACTTGATTGATGATCTGATCATTCAACCTCTTGTTTATTCACATTCCGTTGGGATGCACCCTGTTGAAGTTGTATTCGTGCTTTTGATTTTTGGAGAATTATTTGGATTGTTCGGAATGCTGATCGCAATTCCCGTTGAAGCAATAATAAAAGTTTCAGTAAGAGAAATATATTGGGGCTTAACACACTATAAAATCACAAGTGCAAAGTATGAAACTTTTAGAGCTTCCCAAACTTGATAACGAATTAATAGCACAACAGTTGAAAACCTTAAGATTATCAACGGACAAAAAGATCACCGAAGTAGCTGAAGCAACTGGGTATACACCTTCATATATTTCACTGATTGAAAATGGTAAAAGAAATCTTAACTATAAAATTTTGCGCAAGATTTTGCTTTATGGATTTGGTGAAACATTGTCAAGCTTTTTCGCGAAGATACTTGATCACGAAAGCAAGTTTGATACATTTGACGAAGATACTTCACCCGACTTACAAATTTATAAAACCCCATTTAAACTTTATAACGAAGACAAAACAGTTGCAATCCAAATTTTGATACCAACAGATGCATCTCGCGGGATTGAACTCGTTAAAGTTATTCTTTCTGAGGGTTCTATATTTGAAGACGAATTTACAACTAATTTCAAGCTTCAAGGGACTGTTTTAAATGGAATGGTTGAGATTCAACATAACGGACAAAAAACCGAGGTATTGCAAAATGAAAGTTTTTCGCTTCTCGTAAAAACAACATTATATCAACCGAATTCAACAGGGGGCTTTAAAATTTTAAATTTGTCAAAGGGCACATCGGAGATTCTCTTACTTTTTACACCACCTGTATTTTAAAAGCGTCACAGAAAATTTTGCTACATTTTCAAGAATTACTTAACACCGAGTCTCTCTTTAATTAATCTTGCTTCTTGACTTGCCTTTCTTAACTCATTGTAAATTGCCACCGAAAAATCCCGAACTCTTTCTGGTTTCGGATTTGGTTTGTTTAGCTCATCTGTTAAATTTTTGTAATGTAGTTCCGCTCGTTTACAGTAATCATCAAGATATGAGATGTTTCCCTTTACGAGTTCAATTTGTTGCTTGGTGAGTGATTTTTTGAGATTTGCATATGACTCTTTTACATCATTTAAACATTCACCAATTTTTTCGGCGTATTTTTTAGCCACTTCTGGGATAACGGCGTTTTCTCTTTCAACTTCAGCTTTTAAAGCCCCAGCATATCCGCGCACATTCTTGCAACAAGCGTCAAACTCATCAAAGCGCTCTTTCAAGGATTGAGACAGAAGAATGGTAGGAAAAAGAAAGATCAAGATGTGCTTTTTAAGGTGCTTCATATTTCGCCACCTCCTCAAGAAAATTTTTTATGTTATGAATCTTGAAAATCATTTTAAATCAATAATCCGGTCCAAACGAGAAATAATAAACTGGCTTTGAAAAAGAGCCCCAATTGAATCGCCAAGCTATGTCAAGTCGTAGCAAAAGTCCAAATAAGTAAATTCTAAATCCATAACCAGTTCCAATCAATAAATCTTTCGTCAGAGTGCCAGTGAATGGATCTGGTTGATGAAACGCACGCCACGACCTCCACGAATCCCAAGCCGAGCCCATATCAAGAAATATAACTCCCATCAAATTTCTAAAAGCAAGTGGCAAAGCGCCTCCAATGAAATATCTTATCAAAGGAAATCTAAATTCAAGGTTCATAAGTGCAAATTTTGAACCGCTCTGTTCATTATAAACATAGCCACGCAATGGAACTATTGGTCCAGATATGGCTTCAAAGAAGAAAAAGTCAGCAGTATTTTCAATTGGTATGTAATCGTTTTTAATAGCCCAGTTTATCCAAGCATCAACTCCACCAAGCATAAACCGTTGCCTATTTTCACCAGTGCTTCCACCCGCAGTGAATCTAAATGCGATGCTATAATCGCTCCATAAGCGGAAGTATTTTCTATAATCAAAAATCCCCGTCAAAAATTGAATGCTATTAGGTCCAAGCTTTGGGCTTGCATAGATAGAGAAATAATATCTTTCACCGTTTGATGGGAAAATATAACGCCACAAAGAATTGTCGTGAACATAAGTCAACGACGGCATCAAAAGCGTTGAATGTTCCCCTATCTCAGGAAAATCAAGATATTCGCCAACTACACTGTAATATCCAATTCCAAAATCAATTCTTCTAAATTTATCAATCGGATAAGAACCCATAACTGTCCCGCCATATAATCTATACCTGTAAAGGTAATAATACTGGCTACCAACACTGAAAAATCTCGCTATATGGAAAGCTTCAATGCCCCAGTTGATTCTTTTTGGAAGGTAGAAATAAGCAATCGCATAATCGCTATTTTTGAGATCAAACATAAGGCTTGTAATCAAATAAATTTGATGATTTCCAAGCATATCGCTGAACATCATGAAAGCTTCCCCAAGGACACCATAAAATGTGTTATAACTTGCATTTGTGTAAATTAAGTCCGGCGTAAAATTAACTCTATATCTGTAAACTTTATAACGCCCTGACTCATCAAGATTATCTGGAGGAGTTAAATCCACACGAGATCTAATAGACATGGCAATGCTATCCTGCCTAAATATGTCAGCAAAGATGTAGTTTCTGAGATTAACTTTTATATCGCTTCCATAAGGTTGAACTGAAGTCGTATCCGAGGCATTTGATGTTTCCTCTTTTTCAGATTTTTCTGCCTTAGCAAGTTCTCTTTGTTTTTCCTTTAAAAACTCCATTACAAAAACAGTTGGCTCAAGCTCTTGAACATTTAGCTTCCGCTCAAAAGGTTGACGCAAAAGGAAAATATCAAAACCACCATTGTGGAAAGACGCAAACGCAAGCTTTGAACCATCGTATGTTATGGAAAGCTGATAGATCCCACTTAAGGAATTAGTCAAAGGTCTTTCGTTTCCTGTCTCAAGATCTTTCTCATAGATATTATTTATACCATTTCTATCCGAAATGAAAAGGATTTTCTTACCATCTGGCGAAACCACCGGTGATGTTTCATCCCAATAATCTGTATGAGTTATTCGCTTTATCTCTTTGGTTTCAAGGCTAACAGAATAAATATCATATTGATTTGGATCAAAATTATACATCTTGAAATCCTGCGGGATCATGTCCTTTGAGACGAAATCCTTTCTGTCAGAAGAGAAATAAACGAATTTCCCATCGGAAGACCAAACCGGATCAGCATCGCTAAAGATATCATCGGTCAAATTAACGAGAGTTTTATTTGAAAGATCATAAACATAGATGTCCGACTGTCCATGCTTTAGACCGACAAACGCAAGTTTGCTTCCATCTCTGGACCAATCAACTGAAAAGATACCATCAAGATCAAATGTGATCTTTTGATGCTTTTCTGTTTTAACATCAATTATGAAAATTGCATCGCTATCACCACTCTTAACAGCAAGAGCTATCTTGCTACCATCAGGCGACCAAGTCAACCCTGGCGTCAAAAGGTGTAATTCTTCAAAGTTCTTAGTTCTATTTCCCTTCACAACCTTTTTTATAATTCTCCCATCAATTGCAGACATGATAAAAACATCAAAATAATCGTCCCTGTCAGAAATGAAAGCAATTTTATCGCCCGTCGGAGAGATAGCAGGACTCGTGTTATAAAAATTATCACGCTTTGTATGGTCTGTCAATCGTTTGGCAAATTCATCTGGCGATTCTCTCTTTGCAAAATCAGACCAATATAATTTTTTCTGCTCTCTAATCCATCTATCCGAAAGCTCCTTCAAACTCATCCCAAGCGAACTTCTTATTCCTGCCTCAACACTTCTCAACCCTCTGATCCTGTTTATAAGCTCCCCAATTTTCTCATCACCATATTTCCTTGAAATATACCAAAAAACAGATTGACCTCCTCTATACGCAAAATAACCATCAAGATATTCTATCGGTGGGAGATAATCATTTACGGTCGCATCCCTCATAAACATATCTGAATTAACATCCCATCTTAAAGCAGAAAACTCAGGCAAACCCTCAACCAACCACATCGGCAATTGAATTTGAATGTTGTTTATCAAAGCAGATTGAAGCGAACCACCATAAAACATATCATTCATCACCGCATGAACAAGCTCATGATGTATAACATGACGAAACTGCCTATACGAACCTTCAAATGGAACAACAACTCTATTCTTAAATAGCTCGGTCACACCACCAATGCCTTCCTCAAGATACTCTGCAACGACATTTGTCTGCTGAAAATCGTTGTGAGAATTATAAATAATTATCGGAATACGATTTATTATTTCGTATCTCAAGAGTTTACTTATTTTAACATAAGCATCCTCTGCAACTTTCGCTGTATACTCAGCAAGCTCATAACCGCCATCGGTAAAGTAAATATCAAAGTGATCGGTTCGTATGAAATACCAAGTGAAATCTTTATATTGAACCTTGTTTTTTCCAAACGGACCTTGCTGAGCAAGCCCCATTGAAACCAAAAGCATAATTAATGCAAAGTAAATGAAAATACGCTTCATTTCTTAAGCACCTCTTGATTTTAAGTTTTGTTCTAAAAATTCTAATTCTTTTTCAAATCTTTTTGTTCCTACCACAATTTAGCACCAAACTTATTTAAAATTCAACTTATTTGAAAAACAAACCCGAGCCTTCCTGAAAATTTGATGCTTGAACTCTATCCCCAAGTTTAATATTTTTATTTTAAAACGATCATTTTCCTCGCCTCAAAAAATCCATCCATCTGAAGAGTGTAAAAATATATTCCAGACGGTATGTCCTGCGAATAAAATTTTACCTTATGTCTTCCGGCAGGCATTTCTCCCAAATTCATATCCTTCACGACCCGCCCGAGCAAATCGTAAACTGAAATTTTAACCACCGTATTGCGCGGAATTTCAAACTCTATCACCGTCTCTTGATTGAATGGATTTGGATAATTTTGGATAAGACCTGGTTTAAATCCCCCGCCTTTAAAGTCCCTAACGCCCACTATAATCTCAACCCCAAATATCTTTACCTCAACACTATATAAAACAGAAGAGCAAAATTTTACATATAGAATTTTTCTATTCTTGTTAAACCATGCAGATGTAGAATCAGATGAAAATTTAAGCGAATCATCAGCAACGGTAATTTTGATACCATTTACCTTAATTGAATCAAAAGTTCCGATAAGGTTGAATTTCAAAATCCAACATCTTTTGTCAACCATACCATTGAATTGACCTCTTGCTTCACTTATGCGAAAGCTTACTTCATTACCTTGTTTTCTACATTTAAGTTCTGTAAGTGCGAACTCACCATTTTTATATGCCATTGTTTCGCCATCGTCTTCGTAAAGTTCAAATTCAACATCGCCCGGATAGACATCAACGAAAAGAGTGTCGTCTGGAGATTGATTGCTATATCTTTTTATCTTCCCCATTGGAATTATTGATGGAACTCTGATAAATAAAGGTATTTGATCAAGTGGTGCATTGACCCGAATTGTTTTCCCGCCGTTATAAACCTCGCCCGTCCAAAAATTAACCCATAAAGATCCACTTGGTAGGTAAACATCCCACATCCTTTGTCCTGCAACAAAAACAGGCGAAACAAGAATGAAATCGCCAAAAAGATATTCATAACTTAAATTGTAAACATTTACATCATGTGGAAATTCATATAAAACTGGCTTTATAAGAGTTTCACCGTATTTCCAAGTTTTGTAAGCGTAAGTGTAAATATACGGGAGCAACTGATAACGAAGTTGAATATATTTTTTGACTATTCTCTCAATATCTTCCCCAAAAGCCCAAGGTTCAAGTGGTTGCTCATGCCCATGTGGTCTCATGACAGGACAAAATGTTCCAAACTGAATCCATCTGACATAAAGTTCGCCAGTTGTCGTTCCACCAGTAAATCCACCGATATCTGAATTATGATACGGTATACCAGACATAACCATTCCAATTAACATCGGCACTTGAACTTTCAAGCCGTTAAAACTTTTTCTCACATCACCCGACCAAGTTATAACCCCAAAACGCTGAATTCCCGCAAAACCAGATCTTGTTAAATTAAAAATTCTCTTTTCAGGGAAATCACGACGATAGCCATCATATAAAGTTTTCGCCCAAAGAAAATTATAAACATTGTGAACTTTCCTTGCGCTTCCGAGATAATGTTTCAAAAAATCAGGATGATTCTCCGGCTCCCCAAGATCTGTCCAAAAACCTGAAACACCTTCGTCCAAAAGATTTTTGTATTTCTCCCACCACCAAATTTGTGCACTTGGATTTGTAATATCAAGAAGAGAAGAAGGAGTCGCCCAGAAGTTTTGAAAAACATAGCTTCTACCTGATGAATCAAAAGCAAAAAATCTGTTTTGATCAGCAATTGAATAATTAAATGAAGTGAGATTTATATACGGTTCAGAAATGACGATCGTCTTAACACCTTTCGCTTTGAAATCCGCCATCATTCTTACTGGATCACGCCAGTTATTTCTATCCCAAGTCATGTTTCCCATATTTCCCCAACCAAACCAGTAAAGATCAAGGATTATCGCATCAAGCGGGATATTTTTCAATAAGAATGTATTGACGATATTTTCGGTTTCTGTTTGATTTCTGTAACCATATTTGCTTTGTAAAAATCCAAATGACCATCTTGGTGGAATCGGTGGGAAACCCGTAAGCCAAAAATATTTTTTAAGAATTTCTTTAATTGAAGATGCATAAATGAAGTAATAATTCATCTGCCCATCTTCGGTTTTATAATACCAAACCGACTGAATAGAAACGCCGAAATCAAAATAACCAGGAAATGTTATATCAAAATACAAGCCATAATTGTAATTTGATTGAACAAATGGAACATTTATTTGCATCGTCTTTAACGGTGAATCATAGCCAACTATGTGTTGATTGTATGTGCTAAATGCATGCCCTTTTCTGTCAATATCAATTCCCTTTTGCCCAAGCCCATAAAAATGTTCATCCGGTTGAATATCAAAGAAAACATATTTTTCTTTTCCTCTGAAGCCAAATCCGCCTGAGTTCCTTTCTTTCAACAAAAGCTTGCCCGCTTTGTCGTAATAATAAATCCTCAAAGGCGTTTTATCAACCCGAATTAAAATTGAATCCGTTTGAATTAAAAATTTGCTACCCTCATCTCTCATTTCCCACCGCACATCACTGCAACTTTGTAACACAACAAAGGTCGTGTCTTCAACTGCGTTGTTTAAATCCTCAAATAGAGTAACTTTCAAAATATCGCTTCGGATAAACTTAAGTTCAATTGCGCACATCCCAGCGTAAAACCTTATCGTGCTATCGGTTGTAGTGTGCCCTGTGTAATTACCAACAAAGTTTATTTGGCTCAAAGCTACCCACGGGAAAAGTAGAATTAAAATAAACTTTTTTAGCATTTTTCCGAGAATTTTTATTGACGAAATTCGAAGTTCCAAAAACGATATCTTGCTAATCTATCTGTTTTAATTTAAATTAATTTAAGGCGAAACAAAAGTTAAAGATGATGAAGAAAGGCAAAACAGAAAACAAAACCCCGAAATTTAACTCTGACAAATTCATCCTTCTCGTCTCGCTTGCCTACCTTATCATCATGTTAATTTTTTCGCTTGGTTATAGGAAAGTTGGAAACTACGATATAGAAACCGATTTCTTCTGGGATTACGCCGTTGAAGCTAGAAACATCTTGAACGGGATCATAAATGTTGGGGAATTCCGCGGACCAGGATATCCGACGATCGTTGGGCTTTTGTCATTAATAGTTGGAGATATTTTTAAATCTGGATTGATAGTCTCGGCTATTTCATCAGCCCTTGTCATCTTAATAACTTTCAAAACCTTGAAAAGTGTGTTTGACGAGAAAATCGCTCTCGCCGTATCATTGACTATGATTTTTAATCCGACATTTTTGAGATATTCTTATGTCTGCGGAACCGATATGTTTTTTAATCTGCTCGTCTCCTCAGCTGTATTTTTTGCGCTCATCGGTGTTTTAAAGAATAAATTAATCTATCTTTTCCTATCCGGTTTATTTGGTGGGTACGCTTACTTGACAAGATACAACGGAATCTCTTTGCTTATTGGACTTCCTTTAATGATTTTAATTTCAAACCCAGGGAGTTTGAAAAAGGGAATTTTAAAATCAATACTCGCTGTCGCTGGCTACCTTGTTTTCCTTCTCCCATGGTCAATTTATTCCTATATAAAGCGTGGTGAATTTTTTTACAACCGAAATTATCTGAACATCGCGTATGAGATGTATGCAAAAGGGAAAATCCCTTGGGATAATTTCTGGTTTGAAGCATCAAAAGAATACAAATCATTTCTTGATGTTTTTCTTCGCGACCCAGGGCTTTTCGTTGAAAAAGCGATCTTAAATTTCATAGATCACTTCTGGCGTGATTTGACCCAGCTTTGTGGATGGCAGTTTTTAATTTTATTTGCCATCGGTTTAATTATTCTAATAAGCCAAAAGGTTGACAGAGTAAAGCTTGGATACTTTGCTTCAGGATTTACATTTTTCTTGGTGCTCGTTTTCGTGTTTTATAGCGAGAGGTTTTCTATGTACCTTCTCCCTGTCTATCTTTCGGTTTGCTATCAAGTTATCAAGTGGAGAAAAGTAGAAGAAATAAAATATGGCTGGTTAATTGTCATCGCAGTTTTCAATCTAATCTCACTGCCTAAGATTTCTCAAATGATAAAGAGAGATATTCAAAATCAACCATTTGACATACTTCACATAAGGGAACAATTTATATCAAAATTTGGCAACTCTGAAAAAGGTAAAATAATCGTAGCTCGGAAACCTAACATCGCTTACTATTTGAATATGGAGTTTAGACCTTTCCCACTTGTAAATAATTTTGAACAGCTTCACAGCGAATTGATGAGATTGAACGCTTCATATCTTTATTATAGTTGGATTGAATACTATTTCAGAAGGGAGCTTGAAGGGCTTTTTAACTACGCTTCTCCACCGCCGTTTCTTGAGCCCATTGCTGTTTCAGAAGATCCCCCGGCAGTTCTTTACAAGGTGAAAAAATAGTTAATCTTTTTCCTCAGAAGATTTTTTAACTCGTGGAAGTAACGAATCAGGCAAACATCTTTGACGATATTGGATTATCTTCTCAATAACCTCATCAACGCTTTCCTTGACCATGATCTTCTTACCTGTTGTAAGGGCTATGATTGTATCAGGTGAGGCCTCAAGATATTCAATTAATTCTGCGTTGACGACAATTTCTTGTCCATTTAATCTTGTTACTTTGATCATGGTAAATTTTTAATTTGCTTTTTAAAATTTAAACCCCGCCGCGAAGGCGGGGCGTTTATGTTATCGCTTCAAATTAACAATTTCTTGCAAAAATTCATCGCTCGTCGTTATTATTCTCGCGTTCGCTTGAAAACCACGCTGAGCTATTATCATCCTTGTAAATTCTTCGGCAAGATCAACATTGGATTGTTCTAATACTCCTGACATTACCTTTGATTGAATCGCCGAACCTGGCTCATCAATTATCGGTGTTCCAGAGTTTGCAGAGATATCAAACATGTTATCGCCAACCCTCAATAAACCGCTCGGGTTATTAAATGTCGCAACCAGAATCTGTGCGAGAACACGAACTGTTCCGTTTGAAAACACACCTAAAATCTTACCATCTTCATTTACGGAAATTGTGTTCAAAAATCCAAGCCCATATCCATTCTGATCTGCTATTAAACTTGAAGGTCCTTCCATTTGAGTTATCCCGGCGAATTCACCAATTTTTCCAGGATCAATTACTATGTCAAGTATATCGGCAGAATTATCTCCAGGATCAAGCCTCAAAGTTGAGCTTCCATCGTCAAAAAAGAAACTTCTTATTGATCCATCTGAATTAAACACAATTTTACCACTTCCACCAGCAATTATAACTTCCTTCCCGCTGACGGAAGCAGTCCATGACCATTGGTTCGGAGTTGTTGCATCTTTTACGAATTTTAAAGTTATGTTGTGTTTGTTTCCAAGGGAATCATAAACTGTCACAGTAGTTGATGCTTCAACATCTTCCGCCTTTTGAACCTCTAACCAATTACCTGGTCTATTTTCAAAAATTGAGTTAAATCTGTCTCTACCAGTGGATGAAATGTTAAGTTCAGTGATTTCATAAGATTTCCCGCCATCTGCATTTACAACGAGAGCACCTGTGTCTAAATCAATTACAACACCTTTAGGGTTGCTAATCCTAAAAGCATTTTTAATTGCATCAGCAAAATCTTTATATGTTGATGTAGGGCTTACAGAGAAATTAACAGCTGTGATCGCTTTGCCACCGACTTTACCAGCGATTGTAATCGTATCGCCAGCAACAAGTCCAAGATCATTTCCTTGGGCATCTCTAAGTTTGGTTAAAAGATCGTTTGGTCTTGCAACATGGGAAAATTCATCAGAGAATTTACTTGAACCTGCCGTATAACTTCCATTCAACCCAGAGAGAGCAGATTCAAAATTGCGATTGTTACTTGATATCACAACGGACTGGTTAGAAGACGATCTCAAAACAATTCTACCTTCTGAATCAATTGAAGCAGATAGCGAACCAGCAAAGTCATTATTTATTTCCGCAATTAAATCATTCAAAGTATGGAAATTACCATCACCTACTCCTCCATCTTTGCTAACATATGTATATGTTCTAACTTTCGTTCCATCTTGAATAGTTACTGTCGTTGAACCCGAGAGCATACCAGTTATCACTGTATTTGCTGTTCCAGTCGCAAGAAGATTATTTACATCTGAGTTTCCATCTTCAACTGCGTAAAGGCGCGCGCTCCTTAATATGTTACCTTTCGGAATTCCACCGGCATTGAGATTACCGGTAAGTTTTATAACTGATGTTGCTTTAGCTGGTGACTTTTGACCAAAGGGAATCTTTATATCTTCAAGTTTAGCGCCAGGTGGGACAACCCCTGAAGCATCAGCCATTTTACCTTGAACTATTGCACCAGTTGCTGAATCAACCAAATTTCCATTAGCATCAAACCTAAAAGCTCCAGCGCGTGTGAAATAGTTTTTCCCACCTTTTTTCACAATGAAAAATCCATTGCCCTGGATTGCAAGATCTGTCACTTGACCTGTTGTTTCAAGATTTCCCTGTGTGAAAATTGTATCAATTGAGCTTATATTCATTCCAAGCCCAACCTGTAGTGGATTTGTTCCACCAGATTCAGCGGATGGTTGAGTAGCCCCGCGAAGTGTTTGAGCAAATGTTTCACTGAAAGAGACACGAGCAGATTTGAATCCAATAGTGTTAATGTTTGAGATGTTATTTCCGATTACATCCATCATAACTTGATGGTTTCTCAATCCAGAAACGCCCGAGAACAAAGATCTCAAGAATGACATTTTTACCTCCTTAATTTTGTTTTTTTAGTGCTTTTAAATCTCGCCTCAGTCGGTCAGCGAGATTGCGGGGCTCCCTCAACAGCGAGGTCCAGCCCCGTTTTAAATTATTACTGCACCATCAATATTGGTGAAAACATGCTCTCTCATGTTTTCACTATCAACAACGGTTATAACAGTCCTATTCTTAACATTCACAATAAACGCAATATCTCTCAACAAAATTAGCACATCCCTTGTGTTTTTTTGCTCCGCTCGGATCACTGCATCATTTAATAACTTTAACTCCTCATTACTCAATCTGACATCCCTTTCCTCCATTCGTTTCAAAGCATGGTTGGAAAACTTAACCTTTTCAATTTCATCTCTGAGGATATCACTAAATTTAGCTCCAAATTCAGGAATCTTTACACCTACATTCTCTCGCTTTAAAACCTCAACACCACCAATAGGGATGAACGGAACTTTTACGCCATTTATCTCACTTGACATCTTTCCTCCTGTCCTTTATTTCAATTACATCAGCAATGCTGAACTCAATTCCTTTAACCAATATAACAGTGTTATCTTGTTTATATCTCACACCTTCAACTACACCGCTTATGTAAGTATTTACAACCACAGATTTACCATCTTTATCAAATGCCTCAATCTTGATCTTGTAATTTCCCTCTGGTAAGTAATTTCCTTTCTCATCTTTGCCATCCCAATTAAAATCATATCTTCCGCTTTTTTTCTCCCCAACTTTAAAGTTTCTAACAACATTTCCTGCGGAATCAAGGATTTTAATCTCAACCGACTTTGCATCACCTTTTAACTCGTAACCAAAGTCAACCACATCGCCTTGCTCAAGCTTTAAAACATCTCCGTAAACCATCACGCTTTTCCCTATCAAATTCGCTATCAAGGCATTCGTAATTGAGCGATTAGTTGCGTAGCTTGCATTGATGCTTTTTAAAAGATTTGAGTTGATATTGTAAAGTTGTTCAACCGTGCTAAACTGCGCAAGCTGACTTGCAAATTCCGTGCTTTGAATCGGATTTAAAGGATCTTGATAATTAAGCTGCGTTATTAAAAGTTTCAAAAAGTCATCCTTTTCAAGAATTGATTTACCAGAATCTTGAGCATTACCTACGGTTGAAAGCATACCTCCAAGATTTGGGACTGAATTAACCTTTTCCATAATAGCCACCTCCTTAAATTATTGCCTCAATTAAGCTACCGCCATAAATTTTAACGATCTCATTTGAATCAAATATCTTCTTTCGGTTAGATCTTCTATGAAATTTCTCTCGTTCAGGACTTAATGAGTTTAAATCATCGCTCGTAAAACTTCCACCCGCAATCAAAGTTCCAATTTTCTCAAGATTTACATTGTTTGATTCAAGCATCGTTTTCAAATTTTCAAAGCCAGATTCAATTATTTGTTTCGCCTCAAGATTCTTAACCTCAAACAAGATCCTCACTCCCCTCTCACCCTCTGAAATTTTAATAACGACTTCACCGATCTCCTTCGGTTCAACTTTCAAAATGATCACCTCACGATCAATAATATCGCTCTTCAAAACAAAATCTTTCAAAACCTCCGGGATATCTTGAACTTTCACAGGTAAATTAAATTCCCTTGTTCTTATCTCCTGGTCAAAACTTGTGACATTAACAGAGTTGAAGTTTTTCGCAATAATTTTCTCTGCTCCTATATCGTGAGAAATTTCTTTCTTTAACTTAAACGATGAATCAAAATCGTTTTTTGCTTGCTCGTGTTCATGATTTCCCAAAGGTTGAGATTTTTCCAATGCGTTTCTATCATGTTTTATTCTTTCATCTTGAGATTGATGTTCTCCCACTCTCAAGTGAAATTTTTCTCTTTTCGTATTTTCGCTCCCGCTTAAATCCTCCAACAATTTCTTTTCAGATAACATTTGCATTTCATTAAGATCAAAGTGAGTGAACTCACCCAAACGCATTTCTGGCTCTATTGATTCTGGAATTTTGTTGATTTGACCGCTTTCAGAATTTATTACTTGAGAATTTTCGCTTTGCCTTTGCTCCGATCCCATAAAAGCATCAATGTTAAAAAATACAGCTTTTTGAAAGTTCATTTGACGATATACATTGACATTCTCTCCATCAGGGATTTTAAGCTGTGGTCTTTCAAAAGTATCAAAACCCTGGTTCGCAACCCACTTATTCATCAAATGAGTTAATTCTAAAACCAAAAATTCATTCGTTTTGCCTTGTTCAAAAAGTGAATTTATTGCCTCTGTAATTACAGAATTATCATTTCTTGGCTCATGCACCGATCTAATAAGCTGAAAATTGAAATCCGAATTACAAAACTTTTCACCTGTATCTTCAGCTATTTGTTCTACTTGTTTTGTTCCCTCCAAACATTCATACTTAAAAGTATCCTCTCCTCTGCTTGTAAAAAATTGGATTAAGAGCAATCCTAAAATGTCCCCGAAGCTAAGCGTTCCTTGACACTGCGATTTAAAACTTCCTTGGTTTTGACTTAATTTGAAATCATTCAATATGTTAAAAAGAATTAGGTTCATTTTTCGCTGATTTTTGAAAGTTTAATTGCTTTTTTCGCGTTGATTTCAGCAAGTATTTTCGCAGCTTGCCGTCTTTGCATATTTAGAAGGATCGCGAGCGCCTCATCTTCAGGCATGTTTTCAATAATTCTCGCAGCAGATTCTGGCTCCATTACCTCGTAAATTTTTGCAAGTGATTTAATTTTTTCAGATTGTTGATTTGAAACCTGCTGTTGTAACTTTTCAAGGATTAGATCCTTTCTTGCGACTTCCGTCTTGAGATCTTTAACCATCGCATTAAGAACGATTACACTGTCCTTATACTTTTTTAGCTCCATGAGCGTGTTTTCATGCAAATTTTTCAAACTATCAAACTTATAGATTTCAATATACTCAAATCCGATTGAGCTCGTGTCCTCCCAAGCGATTTTAGGAGATTCATCCTTAATATTAACCGAATCAATTACGGCTGGAATTGTCCCTGACCTTGGAATAGGTCTAAAAAGTTCTGGATAAAATCTTGACAGAAGGTACATTCCTTCAAAAATGGTTAAAAAAGAAAAGGTGAAACCGAGTATGTAGCCGAGAATCGTTTTTCCCATATATTATCTGCCAAGTGTTGTCCTGTGTGAAATTGAATCCAGAAGCAATTGTTCTTTTCTTTGAAAATCTTTTAAAATTTCACTGTTAAATTTTTGCTTCAGTTTTTCAATCATCCGCTTGTTTTGATTAGTTTTTATTAAGACATCTCTTTTCTTTTCCTCTTCAATCAAAATTTTCTCAAGCGCATTTTTTTGCTTTTCAACTTGTTCAACGATTGCGTTAAGGTAAGCATATTGAATTTGTAATTCAGCCACTCTGAGCTTTTCTTCAATTTCCATAGTCTCAATTTGCTTGTTTTTTTCCATCTCAAGGTCTTCTAATAATTTTTCGGCATTCTCACGAATTACTTTAATTTCCGTTAAATCCCTTTTGTATTTTTTCTCTTGTATCTGACGGACCTTGAGAACAGGATCAAGTTTAAAGCGAGCCATTTTTCCTCTCAAATTAATTTTGCAAGTTCAATTAAACGATTGATAGAATCCTCAAACTCTGCCCTTTCCTTTGTATCTTGCTTGAGAAATTCTCTTATTTTATCAATTAATTGTAAAGCCTTGTCAATCTTTTGATTGCTTCCACGAACATAAGCTCCAATGTTTATTAAATCTTCAGCTTCCCTGTATGTTGCTAGTATATCAATTACTTTTTCTGCTGATTTCTTATGTTCTGAGCTAATTATATCTGGCATAAGCCTGCTTATGCTTTCAAGAGGTTCAATTGCTGGATAGTGTCCCATATTTGCGAGCTTTCTTGAAAGGACAATATGCCCATCAAGTATTGATCTTGCCGAATCGGCGATTGGCTCGTTAAAGTCGTCGCCCTCAACAAGTACAGTGTAAAGTGCCGTGATGCTTCCTTTTGAGGAAGTTCCAGCGCGTTCAACAAGTTTCGGGAGCAACGCAAAAACAGATGGTGTATAACCTTTCGTTGTTGGTGGTTCCCCAATCGCAAGTCCAACTTCACGCTGAGCCATTGCAACACGAGTTAACGAATCCATCATAAACATAACATCAAAACCTTGATCTCTAAAATATTCAGCAATTGCTGTTGCAACAAGCGCAGCTTTAACTCTTATAAGTGGTGCCTTATCGCTCGTTGCTACCACGACAACACTTTTTAAAAGTCCGGATTCTCCGAGCTCCTTTTCAATGAAATCTCTTACCTCCCTACCTCGCTCACCGATCAAAGCAATTACATTCACATCTGCATTTGTATGTCTTGCAATCATACCCATAAGTGTGCTTTTACCAACGCCACTACCTGCAAAGATTCCAATCCTTTGTCCTTTACCACAAGTAAGAAGCGCATCAATAGCTCTTATGCCAGTTGCTATTGGTTGAGTTATCCTTTTCCTTTCAAGTGGTTCAGGAGGTTGATTGTAAATTGATCTTATCTCATCTGGTTCAATCCAACCTTTTCCGTCAATTGGGCGACCAAGCCCATCTATAATCCTACCAAGCAGCTTTCGTCCAACGGGGATTGAAAAGGTTTTCCCCGTTGCAACTATCTCACTTCCAGGGCTTATTTTATTTATATCACCAAGAGCCATTGAAAGAACACGATTGTTCTTAAATCCCACAACTTCAGCAAGACAAATAGTTTCCTCGTTTCTTGACTTAATAACACAAACTTCTCCAAGCGAAGCAGATGGCCCTACTGATTCAATCACGAGACCAATAACCTGCGTCACTCTACCATTGACTTTAACAAGGTCAAGATGTTCAATTTTATCAAAGTATTTCTTCATTCTCATTTCAAGATTAATCATCCGATGCTTTCAATAAGTGAGTTTTCAATCAATGAAAATTGAGTTGAGATCCTTGCGTCTACGTTTCCAAGCTCGCTCTCAATAATACATCCTCCTTTTTCAATTCCCGGATCGGATTCAATAATAACTTCACTTGATGAGTCAAGAATTTGTAAAAGTTCCGGCTTTAGCTCTCTTATGATCTTTTCATCTTCAGGATTTATTCTCACTTTGATCTTTTCAACACCAACAACTCTTCTAATTGCTTCCCTTACCTGGTTCATAACAAAATCATTATTTTTTTCAATTTCATGCTTAACAATTTTCTCAGCGATCTTCACCGCAAGCGAAACAACGAACATTTCAATTTTTGATCTGAGCGATTCAACTTCGTTATAAAAGCTTTTCAAAAGCTGTTCAAAGAGCGCAATATGTTCAGCCAACTGATTATTAAATTCTTCTCTTAAAATTTTCTCGGCGTCTCTGAAACCTCTTTGATATTCATCTTTTAACCTTACCTCGTACTCACTTTTCATTTGAGATATAACTGCATCAAAATCAATTTTGCTTTCTGCTTCACTTGAACTTTGAAAAGAATCAACTCTCGGCTCTAAATAAACCATTGTTTCATTCTCTACGCTATCCCCACCTGCAGGTTTAAAATCGCCCGCATCATCAAGTTTTAACTCGCTAAATAAAAATCTTTCTCTTTCCAACTGATTTTTTATTACTTTTTTAGTAAACAATGTCCTCATCACCTCCTCTGCCGGCAATTACGATTTCTTGATTTTCTTCAAGTCGTTTTATAACCTCAACGATTCTCATCTGTGCAGCTTCAACTTCACGCAATCGTACTGGTCCCATATATTGAATTTCTTCCTGCAACATCGCAGCTGCTCTTTCGGACATGTTCTTGAAGATTTTCTCTTTTATCTTTTGATCTGCACCCTTTAATGCAAGCGCAAGATCTTTCTTATCTACTTCTCTCAAGATTCGTTGTATGCTTCTATCGTCAATATAGATGATGTCCTCAAAGAGGAACATTAATCTTTTAATTTCATTCGCAAGGTCTGGATCCTGCTCTTCAATTCTTTGCAAGAGCTCCCTTGCTTCCTGCGAGCCAACTTTGTTAAGTATCGCTGCAACAGTCCTTGCTCCACCAGTTGCGCTAACTTCCTGACTCAAAGATGTTTCAGCCATCATATCAACCACATTTTCAAGCTCCGTCAGAATCGTCGGTGAAATTTTACCAAGTTTCGCAATCCTATATACAACTTCAACTCTCAAATCCTCAGGAAATTGATTTATAACTTTTGCTGCCTGCTCAAGCGGGAGATGGGAAAGTATTAAAGCTATTGTCTGTGGATGTTCCTTTTGTAGAAAATTTGCGAGTTGTGTTGCATCTGCCTTCTTTAAAGCCGAAAATCCCTTTATCTGGGTCATTGAATGAACCTTTTCAACTATCTCTGCAGCTTTTTGTGGACCAAGCGATTTCTCAAGTAATGTCTTCGCATATTCAAAACCACCGACAATTATATATTCCTGTGCCCTCATCATTTGAAAAAATTCATCAATCACTGCTTGAACGACAGATGAAGAAATTCCTTCAAGTGAAGATATCTCTATTGCAAGTTGCTCCATCTCATATGGCTCAAGATAACGGAAAACTTTTGAAGCGGTTTCAACATCAAGCGCTAAAAGCAAAATCGCCGCTTTTTGTTTACCGGTTAAATTTTCATATTTCAAATTTAACGCCTTTGCCACTTTCCTTTCTCCTCTTCAAGTAACCAAACTTTAATTAACCTTGTTGCTTGTTCAGAATTTTCACGGATATATTCTACCACCTTCTCTTTAACTTGCTCCTTCCTAACCCTCTCAAATTCAATTTCCTCTTCGCTCATTGGTTCAACTCCTGCAATTTCAGGCTGTTTAAGTACTGGTTGCAATTGAGCTTGAGGAAATTCCTTAACCTCAACAGTGGGTATTTCGGTCCTAACTTTTAACCTACCGAGGAGAGAGAAAATAAGTATAATTGAACCTAATATAGCAAGTCCAAGAACAATTTTTTCAAAAAGATCGCGCCAGTTTTCTTTCTTTTCTTCCTTTTGAACAAATTCAAGCCCTTCCCCAGCCGGCTCAAACGGTATATTAACAACAGAAACTTGGTCATTTCTATCTGGATTGAATCCGACTGCGTTTTTAACTATCTCCGTTAACTTTTGAATTTGCTCCTCATCCCGTGGAACATACTCAACTTTTTTAACACCCCCTGATTCACTGACTTTATAAGTTCCATTTACAAGAACCGCAACAGAAAGCCGTTTTATATTACCTACGCTTTCAACTATTCTTTGAATGGTTCTATTAACTTCATAGTTTGTTATCGTATTCGTTCTTTGAGAGCTTGAACTCGCAAATGTAGAATCAACAGAACTACTCCTTTCTTGCGTTGTTTGTTCACTTCTCACAACCGTTTTATCGGGATCGTATTCTTCAATGGTCTTCTCAACTTGTGTAAAGTCAAGCTCAACATCAACTCTAACTATTGAATTACCATGTCCAAGAACACCATCAAGTAAGCTCTGCACTTTATCCGTTAGATATTGTTCAACACTTCTCTTCAATTCATATTGTTTACTGCTTACCTTTGCAAGTGGATCTGCATCTGAATTATCTGAAAGAAGTTGACCTCGTGAATCAAGTATAGTCACATTTTTAGGCTCAAGCCCTTCTACACTGCTTGCGACAAGATATGCAATGCTTTGGATATTATCGCGACTTAACCTTGCTCCCTGTTTTAGTTTGATTATAACAGATGCGCTTGGTTCCTTTTGATCTTCTTTAAAAAGCACCTTTTCAGGAATGACGATGTGCACTCTTACTGCTTCAACACCTTCAATTTGCAAAATCGTTCTTGCAAGTTCTCCTTCAACCGCGCGTTTGTAATTTATCTTTTGGACGAAATCAGAAACACCGATATTGCTTTTGTCAAAAATTTCATATCCAACTATACTTGAATTTGGCAAACCTTCTCCGGCAAACTGAAGCCGTAACTCATAAACATTTTGTTTTGGGACGAGTATAGTTCTTCCCCCATCCCCTAACTTATAATCAATCTTTCTCTCTTTCAACTTTTCAACGATTTTGCTTGCGTCCTGTGGTTCAAGGTTTGAAAACAAAACGCTATATTCAGGTTCGCGCACCCATGAAATTAAAAGTATAAAACCAACTGCTGAAGCAAGCACAACCCCGATGAGCAAAATTTTCCGAGCAGTTGACAGCTTCGCCCAAAACTCCTTTATCTGAGCAAGTGAGTTCATCGGATTCTAAATTTTTATTTAAACCTGCAAACGCATCAATTCTTTGTAGGCTTCAAGCATCTTATTTCTAACCTCCATCAAAAGTTCAAAGCTTGTCTTTGCTTTTTCAACAGCAATCATAACATCGTGAATATTATCTACCTCCCCAGTTATTGCTTTTTCTATCGCCTCTCCAGCTTCATGTTGAAGCCGATTAACATCGCTTATGAACTCCTTTAAAACATTTTGAAAGCTTTCAACGCTTTCCTTTGCCTTTTCTTTTAACTCGCTCCTGTAGATATCACCAGATGTTATTAAATTGATCTGCCTTAGCATAATAACTTAAACCTTTTTGTTAATTACATGATCCGTTTCAAAAACCAACTCACTTTGCGAATTATACTGACAATATTTTCTTATACCCTCAACGCTTTCTGGAAATAAATTCTCAAAAAACTTGATCTCCTCATCGCTTAAAACTTCCACAGGTCTTGAAATTTTGTTTACTTGAAAGTTATAATTATTAAAATTTGTTACACTCTCAACTTTCATATCTCCAATGCATCCTTTGCCATGTTTTTAGAAGCATTTAAACAAGTTATATTTGCCTCATATGACCGAGCTGCTGAAATCATATCCACCATTTCAACAATGATATTGATATTCGGCATGCGAACATAACCATTTTCATCTGCATCTGGATGTTCAGGATTATAAACAAGTCGTTCAGGGGAATCATCCTCAACGACTTCAGCTCTTACTCCTCTTATCGTGTCCCCAGCTTCTATAAATTCAAATCCGTTTGAAGAGAAATGTTTCTCATTAGTTATATCAAGCCGTATCGTTTCTTTTCTCAAGATATTTCCAAAATTCCCCGCCAATGCCCTCATAACAACCACCTTTCGTTTGTATGGAGTCCCTTCTTCTGTCTTTGTTGTTTCAGCGTTTGCTATGTTCTCGGCGATAGATGTCATCCTTTTTCTCTGTGCACTCAATCCCATCGCACTTATGTTCAAGGACGCAAAAATCCTTTCAATCTTCATAAGCCACCTCCTTTTATGCTTTTTTGAATTCCCCTGAACGACTCAGCAATTAATCTTGAAGCAAGCTTATATCTAATCTGGTTTTTCGCAATCTCAACCATTTCGTAATCAACATCAACATCGTTCACACTACTTGCAATAGGATCAGAGTTATAATCTGAGCTTTTCTGAATGATTTCAGGCTGAATTTCGCTAATATCTTTTACTCCAATTGGGATATGCCTCTCATTGGTTCTTTTTCCTCTTATAAATTCCCTAGATAAGCTTTCACGAAGTTCATCTTCAAACTTAACATCAATTCTTCTATATCCAATTGTCGTTACATTTGCTATATTTGAAGCAAGAGCTCTTTGCCTTAGCGAATAAGCGTCAAGCGCCTTTTCCAAAAGAGGAATTTTCGTTTTGTTAAAGAGAAAAACCTTCAACATATTTAAACCGCTTTTTTATTGTGCATAAAGTTCAAAGCGAATTTCGTCATCCTCAAGATCTTTAAACTTTCTTTCCTTTCTCATCATTACCAAGACTGACAGAAAAACTCCTAAGAAACCGACAATTAGAATCCAGTTTTTCATCTCTGCTTTGCGATTTTTTTAATGACTTTTCAAAAAATCATTAAGCAAAATAAGTGCCAGTTTTAAAATTTCTGTTTTTACGGCAAAATTATATTCACCTATTCAAACTCAGCTGAAGAATATTGCACAAATGCTGAACAATATTAAGCAGCAAATTTTGTTAAAAAAGCGCAAATTTAATAAATTTTTGAAGGATCATCTATCTAAAAAACCAATTTGCTATCATGGAAACAATTCAAAAGACAAATATATCTTTCAAGGGTTTAACTCTGTCAGAGCTTGAAAAACTTGTGGTTGAACTCGGCTGGGAAAAATTTCGGGCAAGACAAATTTTCAAGTGGCTTTACAACAGACAGGTTGATGATTTTCATCAGATGACCGACCTACCGAAACAGTATAGAGACGAACTTGCTCAAATTGGAAAAATAAAAGAATTAAATCTTTTAACATTTGAAAGGTCAAATTGCGATGGCACTATAAAATTTTTATTTGAGTTAAAAGATGGCGAAAAAATTGAAAGTGTGTTAATCCCTGACAAATCTCGTCTCACCCTTTGCGTATCAACTCAAGTTGGATGCCCGATTGATTGCAAGTTTTGCGCAACTGGGGCAATGGGATTTAGACGAAACTTAACAGCAGGCGAAATTATTGATCAAATAATTCAAACGCAAAAATATGCCGATAGGAGAATAACTAACATTGTATTCATGGGAATGGGCGAACCCCTTCTAAATCTGAAAAACCTTTTAAAAGCAATTGATATAATAACAAACGACGACGGGATAAGAATTGGTGCAAGGAAGATAACCGTTTCAACCGTTGGAATTCCAGATAAAATTAAAGAACTTGCTGACACCGGAAAAAAAGTAAAAATAGCACTCTCGCTTCACACACTTGATGAAAAACTGAGGGCACAACTTATTCCGATAGCAAACCGATATCCAATTTCATCCCTAATTGAAGCATTAAAATATTACTACAATAAAGTTGGTTTAAGAGTAACCTACGAATACATTGTCTTCAGTGGTCTAAACGATAGAGATGAAGATGTCAAAAAGCTCGTTGAACTTGCTAAACTTGTCCCATGTAAGATAAATTTATTAAAATTTCATCCAGTTGATTTCATCAGGAAAGATCCGATATTGAAAATTCTTAAACCGTCAAACAAGATTGAAGAATTTGCTCAAAAACTTCGCGAAAATAACATAACTGTTTTCATCAGAAGCAATGCTGGTGAAGACATAAAAGCAGCTTGTGGACAACTTGCAATCCTAAATCAATAAAAATGGAGAACCTCCAATGAAACTTGTACTTTTCGGACCCCCAGGTGTTGGAAAAGGAACTCAAGCACAAATACTTTCCCAAAAACTTAACATCCCTCACATCTCCACAGGGGATATATTAAGAGAAGCGGTCAAAAATCAAACTGAACTTGGTTTAAAAGCAAAATCATATATGGATAAGGGAGAGCTTGTCCCTGACGATATCATGATTGGAATCATAAAAGAAGTATTATCATCTGAGAAATGCAAAAATGGATTTATTCTTGATGGTTTCCCCAGAACACTTGCTCAAGCTGAAGCCCTTGATAAGATTTTTGAAGAACTTAACATAAAGATTGACTATGTTATAAGTTTGGAAGTTGATGATGAAGAAATAATAAAGCGACTTACAAATCGCCGCATTTGTAGAAATTGTGGCGCTGTATATAACCTTCTTATTGACAAAATTCCCGAGGATAGCAAATGTCCAAGGTGTGGCGGAGAACTCTATCAAAGAAGCGATGATAATCCTGAGGTAATAAGAAACAGATTAAAAGTATACAGAGAATCAACACAGGTCGTGCTTGATTACTATGAAAAAAAAGGAATCTTAAAATCAATAAATGGAGTTGGAGATGTAAATTGGATAACTAAAAAAATTTTTGAAAACATTGGCATTAGGCAGGATTCTTAAAATCAAGAAAAGATATTTCCGAAAGATTCCGATTCGCTAAAGCATATCCTAACCTCCGTGAAGGAATGGCGTTCAAAAACTTTCTTCAACTATTAACCATCAACTAATCCCCCCTTGTGTTTAACAAAAACTTTGCTTATAAATAATTTAGGTAGCGCCATAAACATATGTGAATAACCTGTTGATAATTAGATTATTTTGTTTAATAAAAATTTTACCCTAAGATCATCTTTTGACCTTGTTTGACAATGATGTGGATAATTTTCGGTTATCCCCGATAAAACTAATTAAAAATCAATCAAATTATTTGGTTTCAACATGTGGATAACTATGTGAATAAATGTTGATAACCTCCGAAATTGATATCGTCATTTATCAACAAGTTATCCACAATTTTTACAAAAATGTGGATAAGTTAAAAACAAATTTAGGGTTTATTATGATTAAGGATTCAATCTCTTCCGCAGACAAAGACATAATTAAAAATCAATCCGACTTATCTTCAGATAAAAGCACCCCAAATAATGATCAGGATATTTTCAAAAATTCAATAGTGGATACCCACACACAAGATGTAAAAGCGATATGGAACCAATGTCTTGAGATAATTCGCGATAATGTAAATCCATTAAGCTTCAAAACTTGGTTTGAGCCTATCGTTCCTCTTAAAATTGAAGGAAAACAACTTACTATCCAGGTACCCAGCCAATTTTTCTATGAATGGCTTGAGGAACATTATTATAGTTTAATAAAGAAAACGCTTACGAAGGTTCTTGGTGAAGGTGCAAAGCTTGTTTATTCAGTCGTGATGGAAAATTCTTCCCCAGATGAAATAAAAACAACAATTAATCTCCCACCAGCTCCAAAACCAACTTCAAAACCATCTTATCCAATTCAAGTAAAAAGTTCTGTTGAAATTCAACCTTTTGATAGCAATTTAAACCCAAGATATACATTTGATAATTTTGTAAAGGGAGACTGCAATCAATTAGCAAGGGCAGCTGCTCTTGCAGTTGCAAATAATCCAGGTGGGACTTCATTTAATCCACTTGTTATCTATGGAGGTGTTGGACTTGGCAAAACCCATTTAATACAAGCAATTGGAAACTATGTCCTTGCAAATAAAAAAACAATGAGAGTTTATTATGTTTCAAGCGAAAAATTTACAGTTGATTTCGTTGAAGCAATTCAAAAAGATAGAGTCAGTGATTTCTCAAACTTTTATAGAAGTATTGATGTTTTAATCGTTGATGATATTCAATTTTTTGCTGGAAAAGAGAAAACACAGGACAATTTTTTCCATACATTTAACGCCTTGCATCAGGCGAGAAAACAAATTGTGCTTTCGTGTGATAGACCTCCTAAAGAATTAAAAGGGCTTGATGATAGATTGATTTCAAGGTTTCAATGGGGACTAATCGCTGATATTCAACCACCAGATCTTGAGACAAGAATAGCAATTTTAAAGAAAAAAGCAGAGGACAGCGGAATTGAACTCCCACAAGAAGTAATTGAGTATATAGCTGTTCACATAACATCAAACATAAGAGAACTTGAAGGTTGTCTTATAAGTTTACTTGCAAAATCATCTCTTGAAAATAGGAAAATTGATGTTGAATTAGCGAAAGAAGTAGTTAGGACAATCGTAAAAGATACATCTGTAAAGGTCTCAATTGAGGAAATTCAAAGAATTGTATGTGAACATTTTGAAATTCCAACAGATATGTTAAAAGCGAAAACTAGAAAACAAGAAGTTGTGATGGCAAGACAAATTGCGATGTATTTGTGCAAAGAACTTACAGATTCATCACTTAAAACAATCGGTTTACACTTCGGAGGAAGGGATCACAGCACTGTGATACATGCTTGTCAATCAGTTGAAGAAGACATGAAAAAAAGCGAGAAATTTAGAAATCTCGTTGAATCATTGAAAAGAAAAATTGAACTCAACTCAAAGTAATAAACACTGTTGATAACCCTGTGGATAACCTGTGAATTTATGTTAACTCTATGTTGATAATTTAAAAAGTTATCAACATATGCGATGTGGATAACTTAAAGATGTGGATAAAAATAAACTTATCAACAATAGATTAACAATCGTTATTGTGCAGATTTAAAACAATTAAATCCAAAAAGTATCAAAAACTAATCAACTGACAAGAATTTTTAAAAACTTTACATCTACGCGTTATTTTTCTCGCACAAGTTATCAACATATCCACAGCGCTTATTAATAATCCTTTAACTAAAAATAAACTATTTATTAACTGATTCTATTGCCTGAACGATCAAGGGGAAATACCTATCAAGAGCACATTCAACAGAATTCCTTAAATCGCAAACTCCGTCTGGTGTTTGTCTGCATTCTTTACAAATGTTTTCCCTCAAAGCAACAATGTAATCATCCATCTTGTCACTTTTAACTGAGAAAATAATTTTAACAATTTTGGGAAAATACTCCTTAACTCCACACATTGACATCTCCGATATCCTACATACCCCATTCCCATAAGGATCACTATCAATACAGACCCTGCAAACGGTGTTTTGAACAGCTTGCCAATATTTTTCAAGCTCTGGTGTCATAGCCGAATTCTAAATTTTGTTTTACAAAGATATTTTGAAAATTTTTTGATAAAAAACAAAATAAGTTAGGTTAAGCAAAGGCATTGAAAACCGATTTGATTTTAAACTTTCAAATTTTTAACTTGAATAAGTTGAAATCCTCAAAATTGAAAACAAAAAATTCACATAGATGAAGAAAGTATCTTTTTACACAGTTGGCTGTAAGCTGAACTTTGCAGAAACATCAACTATAAGTGAGGAATTTAAAAAACATGGTTTTGAAATAGTTGAGTTTGGAGAACCATCAGATGTTTGCGTTATAAATACATGTTCTGTTACTGAAAATGCGGACAAGGATTGTCGTAGAGCGGTTCGCAAGGCTTTAAAGACATCTCCTAACGCTTTCATAATAGTTACAGGTTGCTATGCTCAACTTCGCCCTGAGGAAATTGCTCAAATTGAGGGTGTTGATTTAATACTTGGTTCAAATGAAAAGTTTAAAATCTTTGATTATGTTAATGATTTTCAAAAAAATTATCATGCACAAATTTTCGTTTCACCGATAACGGAATCTGATGAATTTCACATCGCAAGTTCAACTCCGGCATCCGATAGAACGCGAGCATTTTTAAAGGTTCAAGATGGTTGCGATTATAATTGCTCTTATTGCACAATTCCACTTGCTCGGGGTGAAAGCAGAAGCCCCGAAATTTCTGTGATAGTTGAGAGAGCAAAAATCCTTGCACAGCTTGGATATAAAGAAATTGTATTAAGTGGAGTAAATGTTGGGGATTACGGAAGAAAGATCGGGACAAACCTTTTTGAGCTTGTTAAGGCGCTTGAAAATATAGATGGGATTAAGAGAATTAGAATTAGCTCAATAGAACCGAACCTTTTAACGGAGGAAATGATAGATTATTTCATAAATTCTGAAAAAATTTGTAATCATTTTCACATCCCATTACAAAGTGGAAGTGATGAGATTCTTAAAAAGATGCGAAGAAGATATAACACTGATCTTTATAGAAAAAGAGTTGAATACATCAAAGAAAAAGATCCGGATGCTTGCATAGGTGTTGATGTAATAGTTGGTTTTCCTGGGGAGTCAGAAAAACATTTTGAAGCAACCTACAATTTCATAAAAGAGTTGCCAATTTCTTATCTTCATGTATTTACATACTCCGAAAGACCAAACACCGACGCAATAAATTTACCTAACAAGGTCCCGATGGATGAAAGACATAGAAGAAGCGAAGAATTAAGAAATCTTGGATTGAAAAAGAAGTATAATTTCTATAGACAGATGATAGGTAAAACTTTTGATGTTTTATGGGAGGCGGAGGTTAAAAACGATCAAATCTTCGGCTTCACGAAAAATTATATTAAAGTCAAAACAAAATATAATCCAGATTTGATTAATCAAATTACATCGGTTAAAATCACGGGAATTGAAAATCTAGCTGCAATTTGTGAACTAATTCAAACTAAAATGGAGGTTCATCCATGATTAACAAAAATTTGATAATTTTAACCGCAATTATATCACTCTTTTTATTAACTGGTTGTGGTCCAGCTTACTTGCCCGCAATTTATGATTCAGCTCCGCCAATGTATGTTCCATCTGAAGTGAAAGGTGAAAGTAATTTCATAAGTGGATATTATAATCAAACCGGGGGTTTGTATGAAGGTGAATCAAATAAGTTTTTAAGAGCAAATTTTGCAAGAGCTGTAGGTGGAAGTTGGTATAGATTTTCTGGCTGTGGATTTGCTTATTTCGGTCAATACGATGTAAAAAAATCGGAGGATATTTCTGAAAGAGGGAAAAAATCTTATTTTGGGCTTGGCGGGGATGTTGATGCAAATATCTTTTTACCAATTTCTTTCATTAATGCGGGAATTGGTGTATACGGCGGTTTAGCTACAGAATTTGGGGATTATTCTAAAGTTTGGAGGGAGAATGGAAACTTATTAACTATCTTAATACCATATGCATCTACATATCTTTTCACGCAATTTAATATTACAAAAAGTGATAAACTTACCTTTAGATTTAGTATCGGTTTGCCAGGCGGTCATTCAGTTGGTGTAAGCTATTACAATATAAATTATGGTGGGCTCTGGATTGCATTTCATCCTACTGAGGAGGCAGACGAAATTAGTTTCTCCTCAATTGGTATTTCTATAAATATAAAATGAAAATGTAAACCATACCTTACGCATCTGCGTCAAAATAGTAAAAAAGGATTTATAAGAGATGTTTATGAAAAGATTTGTAGTGACATTCTTTGCTTTACTTTTTCTCTTCACTGTTGTTCTGTTCGCCCAGGAAAGGGGCAGGGGTTATGGGATGTATCTTGAGAGATTGAAACAGGAATTAAATTTAAGCCCTGAACAGATTGCAAAAATTCAGAAAATTCTTGACGCTGCGCAAAAGCAGGCTGAGGCTGACAGAGAAAAGTATCAGGGTAACAGAGATGCTATGATGAAGGCAATGCGTGAGAGATGGGAAAAAATTGATAAAGAAATTGAGTCAGTCTTAACGAAAGATCAAAAAAAGAAATATGAGCAGATAAAGAAAGAACGGCAAGAAAGGATGCGTGAGTGGAGAGGAAGGCCAAGTTAAGATATGTTTTTTAGCTCTATTCCAAGCCCAAAAATAGCAAAATCATACTTCACGGGATCTTCGGGATCTAACTTTCTTAAATTTTCTGTTATTTCTTCTGCTGTTTTCCATGTGTCGGTTTTTCTTTGAGTTAGCCCAAGATCCCGTGAAATTTTTGAAACATGCGTATCAAGTGGAATTATTAATTTTGATTTATCAACCTCGCTCCATAATCCCACATCAACTTGATCTTTTCTCACCATCCATCTTAAGAACATATTAAGGCGCTTGCAAGGGCTATTTTTTTCCGGATCTGGTATGAGTCCACTTACGCTTTTTGGAATCCCATTAAATTTAGGCGGTGGATCAAAAGACAAAATCTCTTTAACGAATCCTGAAAGTGCCTGTTTTATAGTCGGATGTTTTGCGTCGTAGTATTTCAAAAATAAGTTTTTTAATCTCCCGTATTTTTCAAGCGTCTGCTTCAAAAGATAGAATATCACAAGCAGATCTCTTCCTTCAATGTTTCTATATGCGTAGTGGACAAAGCTATCCAACCTTTTCTCATACCAAAATGGATCAAAATTTAAAACGAAATCATATGGTCGGTTCTCCATTAATTCAAACAACTGTTCATTGCTTGATAATATAATTTTCCTATTTCCCATCGCAAGAAGAGAAGCAATGAAACCAGCTATTTCCATATCCTTTGGCTCTGAAAAGCGATGAACAAACTTGACGGGGTCAGAATTTATAAAATCAGGAGTGTTATATTTTTTAAAAAGCCAATCAAGGTAATCCTTGAGCGATGTAAATTCTGGAGGTATTTTGATTTTCATATTAATCTTGAATACTCATTTAATTTTAGCTTCCAAACTTTTACACCACAAAATCTGGGACCCTCCGGACAGGTTGGTTTCACATTTGCGAGATCTCTAATTGAACACGGCGGGAGCAAGAATTTAGCAATCCTTGGGTGAATTTCCGAGATTTGTTGAACTTCTTCAAAAGAGGCGCGCCATATTTCCTCTTGTGCGTTGTAGCAAAGTCGCATCGCATATTTATGATGAAGATTTAAAAGATCTCCTGACTCTGTGAATCTTATACTAACAGCGTTTGGCAGAAGATAAAGGAAAAACTCGGATGAAACACCAAGTTTCTTTAGTTTAGCGATGTTTTCCCAAATTCTTTCCATTGTTTGAGTGTAAATCTTCAAGGCGAGATCGCTTTGAGAAATCAAAGCTGGTGTTATGAAATCTGGTTCGTCATATATTTGGCAACTTAAGATTGGTCTTGATGCTGGTACCATACGATGTCTTTGGTCTTGGGAATCTGCCGTGTGGCTTAATTTCTTTTTAAATGTGTATGAGACATGGAACATTGCTCTTGACAATTTGCTGTGCGTTGTAAGGACGAGTGATTCTGCAAGTATTTTATTTATAGATGGGTTTAAAACAAGATTTATTGCTTCGTCATCACTTAATGCATTTGAGGGTAATCCAAAGATCTCTCTTACAGAACTGGCGAGAATTTTCTCGGCATTTGGTTTATAATCAATCAGGAGCGAGATTTTTCCATCAAGGGATTCGTCAAACTCTTTTGCAAATTCTTTGGAAAAATTTTCTTGGTACGAGTTTTGGGCAAAATTAAATTCTGTTATATCTTTCTCATCAAGTGGTTCTTCAAGTATGATTTTATAATTCGGGTCAACTTTTAAAATTTCATCAACTAATTTTTTCACCACGATTTTTTGTTCAAGTGGGACATCAAATTGGTTACAAAGTTTGTAATATCTTAAAATCGTAACGGCACTTACTGTGTGGTATAAATACGCAAATGTTGCAATCGGGAGGACATATCGCGCGATTTCTTGTGCTTTCCTTTTTATGTCTTTTTTATACTTTTCTTGGTAAAATCTTCTTGCAGGAAATCTTTTATAATATTCATTTTCAACGACGGGGAGTAAAATTTCTGTTAACTTTTTATATGTCTCGTTTTGAAATTCAACGGTTGAGATATAAATCTCAAGAGCTTTTCCATTGAGCGGTGGAACGAAGTAATTCCCTGGTTTTACTTCAACATATCTTTGTGAGACCTGTTCAGAATTGTAAAACGGATGGCTGTGAAGAAACGACCAAATGAATTGTCTTGATATGTTCTCAATCGCAAATTGAAAATGAGCGTGTTGAAATGTTGTATGATGTCCTGCTTCATAAATGCTTTTAGCAAGATCAATATACTTTTCAATCTCAATATCTTCATCTTTTACTATTCCCTTTGAAGAATAACATGTCTTCGCAGTTGCGATCACATTTTTAAATGGTTCGGGAAAGTATTTAACAAGCTTAACGACTGGCTCTGGAGAAAGCGGCTTATCTATCATTATGGTTTATCTTAAATTCAATTTGTGAAATTTTGCTTTAATTTATCAAGCGCTTCCTAAAAAATCAACCCACTTTCATTCAAAAGAGAGGTTTAGAAGAAAACTTGAAGCTTTAGAAAGATTGAGGTTGAATAATACCAATATTCGTCTAATTCATCGCCGAAAAATGCTATGAACCCAAAACCGAGCTCAGCGTTATCAAATGGTGTGTAGGAAATTGCGAAGTTAGTGAAGCCGCTTCCATCATTCAAGTTTTGGTTTAAAGAAAAGGCGAGGGATAATATCGGATTAAGTGTGTATACTGCTGAAGTGAAAATATAGTTTTTGCTTAGGTTGAGTATTTCTCCTTTTATTAATCTTTCAAGTTCGTATTGCGCTTTGTTACTTTTTCCTTCCCCATTGAATTGGTATTCAATTAGAAAATAAAGTTTGTTTGTGAACTGATTATCAAAGCCGAGGATAAATTTTGAAAAATTAGATGAAAAATTTTTTACATCGGTTGAAAAAATTCCTTCCCCTCTTATCCCAGCGTCAAGAAAATTTCCAGCGAAATCAAATCCTATTACCGCACGCTTGTCAAAGTATCCAGACATTATGGAAAAATCAAACGGTTTTAAATTTGATCTTAGGCGAAAACCAAGATTATTGTTTTTAAAACAATTTGTCGGATTAAAAACGAAGTGGAAATCAGTGAAATCTCCAAGATATATTTTCATAGTAATTGCATCTGCCCCATCTTTTTCAATTTTGCTAAAATCCGCTGGATTTATTGGATTAAAAAGATCCGTGGGATTCCATATCCTGCCCGTGCCCCATGAAATTCTTTGTCTTCCGATTATCAAATTTCCAAATTCAAAGTCTTTTCTGTAGTAAAATCTATCAATAAAATGGTATGCCTTAATGTTTTGCTTGCTGATTAATCTCCATCTTAATTTGTAAAGATGTCTTCTTGAATCTATTTCGGTCGGATTAAAAAATAAACTTGCGGAGTGGTAAAGCATTGAAATCTCATATTCAAGGTAAAGGTTGTTTTCAGAGCCAAATTTAAACTCGGGACGAAGACGAACTCGTCCAAGAAGTAGGTATAAATTTTTGTTTATGTTAAATAAACTCGCGAACTCGTCTTTGATGGTTTGATGTATTAAAAAATTCAAAACATAGCCAGAAAATTTGAACTCTTGTGAAAAACACAATTCAAGGGAGAAGATAAACAACAGGATAATTTTACCATAACTTTTTGTCATCTTCTATCATTCCATCTCTTAGTCTAATTAATCTGCCTGCCCTTTGGATTACTTGTGGATCGTGAGAACAAATCACAAATGTTATTTTTCGTTCTGAATTCATCTTTTGCATTATGTCAATTAACATTCCTCCAGTTTTAGAGTCAAGATGAGCGGTTGGTTCATCTGCCAAAACTAATGTCGGATTTGTTACGATGGCTCTTGCAACTGCAACTCTTTGCTGTTGCCCTCCGCTTATTTCGTTCGGTCTTTTGTCCGCAAGCTCTGAAATTCCAAGTTTAGTTAAAATTTCCATAACTAATTCTTTTCTTCTTTTCTCTTCTACCTTAAGTAAGGCAAGCGGGAGTTCCACGTTCTCAAACACGGTTAAGACAGGTATTAAATTATATGCTTGAAAGATGAAACCGATTTTCTTTAACCTTAAATCAGCAAGTTCATCTCTTTTGATTGTCGTTATATCTCTCCCCTCAAAATAAACTTTCCCGTTTGTTGGCTTGTCAAGTCCACCAATTAAGTTTAAAAGTGTAGTTTTACCAGAACCAGATGGACCAGCGACGACGATGAATTCACCTGAGTAAATCTCAAGATTGATATTTTTAAGTGCTATAACTTCAACTTTTCCATCTGTGTAAATTTTCGTCAAATTTTCTGTTGTAATTATCTTCATATTTCTTCAGATGTGTTTTAATGCTTCAATTGGCTCAAATTTCGTTGATTTAAAAGCTGGGTAAATTGCTCCTAAAATTGATATCAAAGGCATCGTAATCAACAATAGCAGAAGTGTAAACCAGGTCAAAACTGGATATATGATTCTTCCGCTCCCAAACCAAACTAAGCTTTCAGCGAAGATTCCAAGATCAATGCCATATTTTGAAAGTGGAATATAAACAGCAAAGCCGATTATAATTCCGATCACAGTCCCAAGAACACCGATCGTGAAAGATTCAAGCACTATCAGCGCAAAGATGTTTTTATTTTTCATTCCTATTGCTTTCAAAACCCCAAATTCTCGCATTCTTTCAAACACAGACATAAGCATTATATTTATAATCCCAAATACAACGGCTACACCGAAAATAAGATAGTAAATCCATATCAACTGATTATACATATCAATGATCAGACCTATAAACGGAACCACATCGGCATAAGTTAAAGCTTCATATGCTTCTCCAATCTTTTTTGAAACTTTCTCCTTCACTTCATTGACATATTTTTGATCTTTTAAAATGAGAGCAAATTCAATGACTTTATCAATTTTCAGCATTCTTTGAGCATCTGCAATCGTGATATAAATGTGAGTTTTATCAAATTCCGAATGTGGGGATTCAAAAATTCCAACAACTCTGAAAACCTCCGATGCAACATTTCCATCAATATCAGATGCCATTAAAACTAATTTATCACCTATCTCTGTGTTAAGTTTCTGTGCGAGTTTTTTACTTATTAAAATTTCCCCGTTTTTTTCTATGTATTTCCCTTCAACGATCAAATTAGATATTATCGTGATTGATTTCTCTTTGTCTGGTTGAATTCCAACTATGATGATTCCAGAAGAATTATATGCGCTATTTATCAATCCATAACTTATTACTCGCTTGCTGTATGATTTTACTTCATCAATTTCTTTAATTGCTTTTTCAACAGTTAATTCATCGGATATGTAGTTTTTCACAGTTTTGTCATCTTTATAGCCATTTTTATGTATCTGAATATGAGAGATGTGAAGGTTTATTTGATTATCAAGCATCTGTTTTAGCATTCCAATTGAAAGGGTATCTATGATCATAAGCACAACAACACTTACAATTATTGAGATCAAAACGACGAGCGTTCTTCGTTTATTTCTCCATATATTTCTCCAAGCAAGTTTCAAGATCATGTAAATCTTATCCCTTTTAGTGGTTCAAGTTTATAAACTCTATAAAGCGGGATTATTCCAGAAATGAGCGAGACAATCAGTATTGATATAGCGGTGTTTATAAATATCCTCGGTTTAAGGGAGGAAACAAGCTTTGGTTCAAAACCGAACTCCTCGTAGATTGATGCAAACTCCCCTCCGAAAACAATTGGATTTTTAATAAAGTAGTAATTCACAAGACCGCCCAGGAAACATCCGAGTGTGATCCCAATTATCGTCATGATGACAATTTCAAGAAAGACAATTAAAACGAGTTTGTTGTTCTTGAAACCTATTGCGAGCGATATTCCAAATTCATTAAATCTTTCAACGACGGACATAGAGACAGTATTTAAAATTCCAAATGCTACGACTATAATTAGAAATGCGAGAAATAAAATCCCAGATGCGTTATCAAAATCAATTGATTGTTTCAGCTCAACCATGATCTCATCCCAGGACATTACGACAAGACCTTTATTGTGCAATTTTTCAGAGAGTTTATCTTTTACTTCTTTTATTTTTTCAAGTTCTGGCAATAAAATCGGTATCACGCTAACTCTGTTTTCAGCAGATAGAAATTCTTGCGCGGTTTTTAAATTCATAAAAATCACCAGATTGTCAAGCTCGGTATAACCAAGTTTTACAGTCCCGACAACTTTAAATTTCATACTCCATAAAGCTCCATCAAAACCTTGGGCAAGTATAACGATGGTATCCCCGAGATTAATTTTCAGATTTTCAAATAGTTTAGCACCGATGACAATTTCATCATATGATTGATTGTTAAGAAATTTCCCCTGTTTAACTTTGGTGTGAAAACTTGAAAACTTTGATTCGTTCTCAGGAACGATGCCATAAATTATTGCACCATATGAATTCTCGCCCGAGCTTATCAAAACATCAGCATATAATCTTGTGGTGTATGCACTAATTTCAGGGATAGAGTTAAGTATATCTTTTATGTCATCTGTATATAAAAATGTTTTTCTTAGCGATGGATCATCCTTATACCCCTCTCGTTGAATTTGGACAAAGCCAGAGTAGTCACCAGCGATTGTTTTTATAAAGTAGTCATAGCTTCCAAGTTGTATTCCTCTCATAATAATCGTAAGCGTAGTAGCGAAAACGATTGCAAGTATGGTGATAACTGTTCTTCGCTTGTTTCTCCATATATTTCTCCAGGCAAGTTTTAGAAAGAGCATATCTCATCTTCTCTTTTCAAGTTCTCTGAACGAAAAAATCCTGTTATCTATTTTTATGTCAAATTTTATGTCTATTAAGACGAACTCTGTTTTTCTTCCTTTTTCAATGTTGTTATACATTACCCATTTTGCTGGAAGCTTTCTTCCGTGAAATTCTTTTACATCATAGAATTCCATATACCTAACAAGTTTCCCTTTTTCATCATAATATTCAATCCTTGCAGGCAGATAATCTGATTTCCTTACCCAGTAAAAAATCATTCCCCAGACGACGGGGGCTTGTGGTTTTGGAACAAGTTCTATTTTCCAGCATCTTTCAGAGTTTACGATATCATCAGGTGAAATTATTTTCATTTCATAATCTTTTTCAAGGTTTGATTCACGAACGAGGTCGTCGTATGTAAAATCAGAACCATTCCAAGATTGTAACATCATGGAGGGAGGAATCTTAATCAAACTTTCGGTATTACGAAGATATAACCAAATTTCCTTTCCAATTTTCAAAGTTTTATTTCCTTCCTCTTTCTTCGGATATTTTATCTCTATCAAAGCTTTTTCATTTCCGACCCACCAAGCTTCCATCTTCAAAGCCCTTTTGAACTCGGGGGTTATTATCGTCATTTCAACTATTCCGTATGAGGTTTTACCTTTTATTTGGTCCTCTGATTTTTTTATTATTTCTTGTGGGGTTTGGCAAATGATTGGGAAGGCGAAAAAAGCAAGAAATGTTAAGAGTATGAACAAACGCATTTTTACCATCAAAAGAGATTAATTTTGAAAATTAAGCAAAAGCATTTCTAAAACTTTTGACGAAGATTTCATTTCGTCGTTTCAGATTTCGTCTTTTCAATGTTGATAATTTTTCTGATATCTATTTTCATCTCCTCGGATATTTTCAAGAGCGAATCAATTTCATCTTCAAAAAGTTCTCTTAAAAGTTCAACGATCGCCTCTTTCTCTTCATCGCTTCTGCAAGTTGTCCAGATGCAACGACCCTTGAAATCTATTTCAATTCTTATATATTGATCGTTTAGCTTTTGAGTTCGCAGCTCAATGAAGCCAAATTTTCTCTTCTGAATTTTTTCCATTTTGAATTATAATTTGTTTTTAAGTTGTTAAAATTATTCTTGTCTCTGGCTTTGATGCTTTTTTAAAAAGTTCACCGTAAAGGTAATACTGAACTATGCTTGCCCAAAAACTGGTTAATAGTATCCCAACGAAGCAAAGTGCTAATCCAAGAGATGCGATAATCTGAAGGAAAATTGTAAGAAGAAAAACTATAAGAGCATCGCCAATGTTGTCTCTAAACATTGAAAAAATTTCGGATATCGCAAACGCATCATTTATTGATTCATTTTCTACAAATTTGCCGATGATAAACGGGAGAATTAGTGCGAAAAGAATTATGTAAACAAGCGACGACAAAAGAAACAAAAGCGAAATCCCAGAAAATTCTCCCTGGATAAATAAGTTTGATAAAAGCATTGGAAGAAAGGCGGTTATTTCTCTACCTTTGAAATCTTCAAATTCAAATTCAGTAAATGGAACAGAAATCACGAGGAGAACGAAAAGAGGAATTAGATAGATTATAATTATCACGACGAGCTTAAAGCCGCTTGCAAGTTTTCGTCCGATCTCATCCCATTCAGGAAGAAGTTGCTCTTCCCCTTTTATCGTTCGCCTTGTTACCTCAACAAGATAACCATAGTAAATTAAAATTGGAATTATCAAGAACGAGAAAAGTAGCATCAGCCCGCCGACGATTATTTTCCCAAGCCAATTTTTTTCTTGAAATACAAATTTGAAACCTCTTTCAATATTCATTTTTTGTTTCCTCTTTTTGTTTTGCTAAATCTATGATCCTTCCTTCAACTTCTGATTTTATTATCTTTTGTTTTTTGACTGCTTCAATGAAGATATCTCTATCAACTGCGCCAAGATTTTTTATCTCAACACTATTTTGGGGAATTCCGAATAAATCATAAAGATGCTCAGCTACCCAATTGTTCGTTGCTATGGAGTATTTCTTATTTTCGTCAAGAGGTTTACCATTGACTTCAATTGAAACGATTCTTTCACCGATATTTTTTCTGGAGTCAAAAACTACTTTTATTCCTGAAACTTGCATAAGTTCTACCTTGCCAGATGCTTGCCATTCCATCATTTTTTTCAATGTTCTACCGTCAACTTCAAAGACAACAATTGTATTGCCGAATGGATTTATTTCCCAGATGTCACGAACTTTTATATCTCCCTTTGGTAGATCTTTTCTCAAGCCCCCAGAATTTTGAAAAGCAATGTCCGTCTTTGCAAATTCACGCATAACATCTGCTTCCCAGTTTCCGAGATTGCTTTCGCCATAGAAGTTTCTCTTCCAATCAACTTCAAGTTTTCCGATCACTTGGCCAAGCTCTTTATCAACCATTTTTTCAAGTTCTTCAACTTTCTTTTGAGCGATCTTGTCTGGTTTTATAGTTCCATCAATTACGCGAATTAGCTTGCCCTTGTAGGAATAGACAGAATCGCCATTGATATCAATTAAAAGCTCAAGGTAACCAAGATATTCGCCCCTTGCTCCTGCTTGGCAGATTATAACTCCATTTACAATTTTAGGTTCTCGCAAGACAGTGTGGCTGTGTCCTCCGATTATTACTTTTATTTCTGGAAATTTCGTGGCGAGAATTGAATCACCTTGAACACCGATGTGTGTTAATGCAATTATTAAATCAACTTTTTCTTTGTTTTTTAAATCATTTATATGTTGCCTTACAACTTTTTCAAGATCAAGAAGTTCAAGATCTTTTAGATTTTCGCGCAATGAGAGCTTGAAGAGATCGGGAGTAATTAGACCTATTACCCCTATCTTTGCTTTGCCAAGTTTTTTAACGATATACGGTTCAACGAAGTGTTTTCCTTTTCTTTTGTCCCAAAGATTTGCAGCGAGAACCTTAAATTTTGCGATTTTCAATGCTTCTTCAAGTGCATCTCTTCCGTAATCAAACTCATGATTGCCAAGTGTCATTGCGTCAGGTTTTATAATGTTCATCAATTCAATTTGTGATCTTCCTTTTGTAATTGAAGAAATTGGTGTCCCTAAGAAATCATCACCAGCGTTTAAAACGAGGACATTTTTTTCTTCACTTCTAAATTTGTTTATAAAACCCAAAAGGTTTGCGGTCCCTCCGACATAGCAAACTGTATCACCGCAAGTTGATCGCATTGGGATATTTTGAGAATGAAAATCGTTCCAGTGTAAGATTAAAACTTTTTCTAAATTTTGGGAAAATAGAATTTGGGAAAATGTAAATACGAGAAGGAAAATTAGGGCTTGGATTGATAAACGTTTCATAGCATCGTGAGTTTTTTGTGTTAATATACAAAATTTAGCCTTTGCAGTCAATGAACAAGAGGTGTTAAAAATTGTCTACGATGAAAACTTGTATAGTATTAGTTAAGATGCAGTTAAACTTGACATTTATATTCAACTTTTTTAAATTGCTCTTGCGAAATTCAAATAAATAGGGAGGTCAACCATGGCAGGGAAGAAAATTTTGATGTTAGTTGGTGACTTCGTAGAAGATTACGAAGTCATGGTGCCATTTCAGGCACTTCAAATGGTTGGTCATACTGTTCATGCTGTTTGCCCGGGGAAAAGAGCAGGTGAGAAGGTAAGAACAGCAGTTCATGATTTTGAAGGAGATCAAACATATAGCGAAAAACCCGGGCATAACTTTACACTAAATGCGACATTTGATAACATTAAGCCTGAAGATTATGATGCTCTTGTTATCCCAGGTGGAAGGGCACCGGAATATATCAGAATGAATGAAAAGGTGCTTGAGATAGTGCGTCATTTTGCAAATGCCAATAAACCAATTGCAGCAGTTTGTCATGGTGCACAGGTTTTAACAGCAGCTGGCGTTGTTAAAGGAAGGAAAATCAATGCTTATCCAGCGGTTGGTCCAGAGGTAAAAGCTGCTGGCGGTGAATATGTTGAGCTTCCGTGGGATAAGGCAATCGTCGATGGGAACATTGTAACTGCTCCAGCATGGCCAGCCCATCCAGAATGGCTTGCGAAGTTTTTGGAGCTTCTCGGGACGAAGATAGTTCATGAAGAAAAAGTCGCTGTGTGAAAATTTAACCTCCCCACTTGCGTGGGGAGGTTTTTTAAATTTGTAAGTTTATTTTGAATTCTTTAATTTTTTAAACGAATAGCGGGGCGTAGCGCAGATGGTTAGCGCGCTTGGTTCGGGACCAAGAGGTCCCCGGTTCGAGTCCGGGCGCCCCGACTTCGCTTAAAAATATACTCTCACTTCTGCCTGCGCAATATGAATTGTTCCAGTTGAAAGAAAACGACCAGTGTAATTCCCATTTATTTGAATATAATCACCAACACTGTAATAGAAACTTAATCTCAAGAACACGCTTCTGCCCAAGTAATTCCCTTCAACAAGTTCATAAGGAAGGTTCCCGTTCACGCCATTTATCAAAACCTCATTTCGCTCAATTTCAAAATCTATTCTTCCCCTGCTCATCAAAAGCCAACTTACTTTAACTCCCTCGCGATTCAAATTTGCAATTCTATCTTTGACGGATCTATCTCTATTTTGAGCGATCCCCGTCTTGAAACTTAATTCAATGTAACTGAAAGGTTTGTAAAAAATCTCAAGGTTCAAAGATTTGCCGTGTATATCAAAAATATCGCTTTCTTTAAATCCACCGGTTGAAGTTCTCTTTTTAATTAGACCTTCTACTTGAAATCCAAGTTCTGTTTCTGGATACCATCGTATTCTGATTGAGTTTTCCGAGCCAGAAACTTTTCTTGTAGAAATGTTATAGCTAAACATTGAGCCAGTGCTTAAAAATCTATATCTTAAGGAAAATTTTCTGCTGTTTTCAAATAAATGAAGATCTTGCCTGAATGTGAGCGTTCCGCTTATCGTTTTATTCTCACGCTGGAAGTATCTCAATTTAAGAAGATAAATTTTTTCTTGTGATTCCGTGCTGTTTTCTGAAATTTGGAAATATGTATCGCTTGAGAAGGGGGATAAAAATTTTGTTAATCTCTCTGGATAAAATTTCAAATTAAAACTTGCCTCAACATTTGCAGTTGGTATAAGTTGATCTCCAGGCAATGTGAGCATGATATAATCACCATCAAACTTAGTTTGCTCAAACTCGCTTGCATCTTGTATCCCATTGCCGTTTAAATCCCCAAGGTATCTATAGTTTCCCGCTCCTTTTTGAACTTTTATAAAAACTGGTTCAAGGCGTGAAATCATCCTCGTCATTGCACGATAGATTAAATTTATTCTCACCGCTCTTTTTAAAATCTCAGCTCTGCTTTGAGTTCTTATCAAAACATTGTTAGTAGATTTAATAGAATCAATAAGATAGTTTTTCCTGTTTAGCGTTAGATCTCCGCTAAACTCAAATCGCTCGGCATTAATGTTTATTTTATAATTTTGATTTCTCATCACACTTAGGCGAGTGTAAGCTCCATTTCTCACGATGTCATCAAATCTTATTTCATAAGAGAACGAACTTTTAATTTTTTTGAAGTTTATTTCAACCCCCGGGATCAATCTCAAAAATCTAAAACTTCCAATGTTTTGTAAGTTGTCATTTATCAAATTCTCTCTCAATTCAGTTTCATAGTTTACGAATGGAGTTAAGATCCAAACTTTATACTTTCCAAGACCTTTGCTTCTTATCCATTTTGATTTTGAAGTATCAAATTTTGAGAACAAAATTTCGGTGATGCTTTCAATTTCAGGCAAGATGTTTTCATTAGATCTAAAGCTAATCACACCTCTATCGGTTTTGAATTTGTTTTCGTTTTTGAGAAATCCGTATCCAAGTCCAAGTGAGCTCTTTTCGGAAATTTCAATTTGAAGATTTGATTCAAAAATTGACTCGTCAAGTTGAGAAGTTTTATCTGTGATGTTCCATTTGCGGTTGAATTCAACGACATCAAATCTATCAAGAGCGGTGAAATTTTTATTTTTGTATCTTTGATAAAGGTTTAACTCAATTTTTCTCAATCCTTTTTCAAAAATTTTACCGCTTGAATAACCGAGACCGTATTTTAACGCAACTCCCTTGTTATCGCGATCATCTATTGTGGAGAACTGATTTTTATCAAAACTGCTCATTGCTGACTCAACGAAAAATTTTAAGTTTTGTGTTTCATATTTTGTCCTTATGTCAAGAATTTGTGAGGATTGTGGCATTGGAAGAAAAATTAAAGGTAGGTAATCTCCTTTGCCCTTGCCAACGAATTCGTATTTACCAATCCCGCGACGCACATAATCTCCTTTTCCAATCCCAACATATGAAAAACTTATTGAATAAAAAGCGTTTTTATCTCCTGGGGCGTAGACAAAAAATTCATATCTTTGAGAATCAATTATTGTATCTTTCTTGACATATTGTCCTTTCCCAATTCCCTTTGCTGAATCAAAGCCGACATAGATTATTCCGCTTTTTGTTGCTTTTAATCGGTCATCGCCACTGGTACGCAAGATTTCAATATCAGATTGTGAAAGAATAACATCAATTGGTGCTCTTTTGTTATCGGAATCGTAGAAGTAAGAGATTGATAAATTCAACTTATCTTGAAAAAAAAGGTTATCGGAGACAAGAGCCAGAAAGTTTCTCGTGAATTTTCTGTCAGTGTATTGAAAATCAACTGTTATTCTTGAAGCGGAGGTTATCAGGCGGTTTGGTGTAAATGTGATTTCGGCGGTTGAATAATCAATGATGTAATCGTTGCTTTCTCCTCTTAACATCAATTCTCCATCAATGTAAACTCTTTCTGTCCCGGCAATTACAATTATGTCTCTTTCACCATTTTGTCCAACCAATCTATACGGACCTTGAACCCCGTCAATCCCATTGAAATAATTTGTTGCAAATTTCCCTCTTGATGATGCAACTGCAAATGTGTTTTTGGTTTTTAGAAAGTCAAGTTGATAGTTTGCTTGAAATTTTCCGCCTTGTAATCTTCTTCTCACATTTGAAAATTCTGGATCTTCTGAAAAGTATAATCTTTGTTCATCGCTTAGTTGATAGCCTATATCGTAATCTCCGAATGTAGCGAAAAGATTTTTAGTTTTCACCTGAATGAAAATTTTATCAATTTCCTGTAATGTCTGTGTATTTCCCTCTGGTTGAATTGGAATATTTTCATCTGTAAGTGAAGCAATTATTTCAACATCTTTTGTCAAATTTCCAGATAGTTGAAGATTAAATCCTGATTGAAGCGTAAGGTCCCGATTGCTTCCGAATGTGAAACCACGAACTATGCTTCCATTTCTTTGTATGTTTCCCGAAAAAGAAGGTATTTCTTTATGCTTTTCAATTCTAAGAGTTTTTTCCTCTTGGTGGTTTGATTCTAAAAATTCAATTCCTCTATATTTGAAAAATAAAGTGTCAATTGGGATTGTTTTGTAGATCGCCTTAAGTTTGAACTTCGGGGAATCAATTTTTGAGATGATTGAGTTTTTTAGGTGAACTTTGCCGATTTGGTAATAAATCTGGTAATGTATTCCTTGGAGAAGAGCAAGCGTATCAATGATTAAAATCTCGGTGCGAGGGACGATAAAACGGTGAGGTAGGTGAACTATTGAATCTCCTTTTGAAATTTCAATTTCAACTTTTTGAACCTGTGCAAAGCATAGAGCTGGCAGTAAGGCTAAAACATAAATTATGCGTTGCATAATAAAGGCATTTTCGGGATTGATTGATTTTTTTAGCGTATTTTCATAGATTTAATTTAGCTTTTGATGAATTTTTACTTGCCCCCACCTTGATCCTCTCCCATAAAATGGGAGAGGTAAATTCTGGTGAGGGGATTTTGTAATTCTGAATCAATTTCAAATTAAAAAGGGAATTTTTCAAATGCAAAGTGTTTTAATAACCGGAGGTGCGGGATTTATCGGGAGCAATTTCGTAAGGTATATGATTCATAATCATCCTGAGGTTAAAGTCGTAAACCTTGATAAACTTACCTATGCAGGTAATCTTGAAAATTTAAAAGATGTTGAGGGAAATCCAAATTATCACTTCATAAAAGGTGATATTTGCAATCAAGAGCTTGTTGAGTATGTCGTTAGGGAATTTGAAATTGATATAATTGTAAATTTTGCTGCTGAGTCGCATGTTGATAGAAGCATACTTGGACCTGAAATTTTTATAAGGACTAATGTCTTTGGGACACAGGTTTTACTTGAAGTAGCAAAAAAGTTTGAGATAGAGAAGTTCATTCAAATTTCAACTGATGAAGTATATGGTTCGCTTGGTCCTGTCGGAAAATTCACAGAAGATATGCCACTTTTACCTAATTCACCTTATGCAGCAAGCAAAGCAAGCGCAGATCTTTTATGTAGAGCTTACTTTAAGACATTTGGGGTTCCTGTTGTGATAACGAGATGTTCAAATAATTTCGGACCATATCAATTTCCAGAGAAACTTATTCCTTTGATGATAATAAATGCATTGAATGATAAACCTTTGCCTGTTTATGGAGATGGTAAAAATGTGCGCGATTGGATTTATGTAATTGATCATTGTCGTGCGATAGATTTTACAATTCAAAAGGGGAAACCAGGCGAAATATACAATATAGGCGCAAGCAATGAGTGGCAGAACATTGATATTGTTAAATTAATTTTGAAAAAACTTGGAAAGCCAGAAACGCTTATAAAGTTCGTAAAGGATAGACCAGGACACGACAGAAGATATGCAATGGATTGGTCAAAGATCAAAAATGAACTTGGTTGGGAGCCGATATATTCGTTTGAAGAAGCAATTGATGAGACCATAAACTGGTATATTCAAAACGAAAACTGGTGGAAGAGGATAATTTCAGGTGAATATCAAAACTACTATCAAATTTGGTATGGTGAAAGGTTGAAAAGTTAAAGTCGTAATAAAAAATCTCGCGATCGCTTGGATTTGAAGAACAAAATAGTTAAAAAGAAAGCAAAAGTCGGAGTTATTGGGCTTGGCTATGTGGGTCTTCGTATTTTAGTTGATCCATATTATCTTGCGTGGTTTGCTAGAGCGTATGATTTTCATACGAACTTTATTGAGCTCGCAGCGGAGACAAATGAAGCAATGCCATTTTATGTAGTGAATTTAATCCTTCGTGAAATAAGCAAAATTCCGAAAAAATTGGAAGATGTAAAAATACTTTTTCTTGGCGTCGCTTTTAAGAAAAATGTTGATGACACACGACTTTCGCCAGCTCTTAAAATTATGGAGATACTTATTAGAGAAGGGGTAAGAAACATTTTTTACAATGATCCCTTCATTCCTGAAGTTTCATTAAATGGAGCAAAATTTAAATCTATTGAATTAACGGATGAAAATTTGCGAAGTTTTGATCTCGTTGTGATAACAACAGATCACAGCGCTTATGATTTTGATTTTATTGCTCGGAATTCAAGAATTATAATTGACACTAAAAATGCAACGGGGAAAGTAAAGAATAGCGTTGCTAAAATCGTCAAACTTGGTGGTGGAAATTATAATCAAAAACAAATTTAAATATTTATAATTATGCGAGCGATTTTGGTTTTTTTAATGTCTATGTGCTTTTTAAGTTTGAGCTTTGCTCAACTTCCCGAGGTTAAACCTGAAACGAAGGGGCTTGGGTTAAAGTTTGATGAATTTTTCAAACAAGCACAGACATTTCAATATCCATTGCTTGATCCAACGATCTTTTCACTGGATAAGCCAGTGGATCCTGAAGTTTACATTGTTGGGCCTGGCGATGTTTTAAGTGTAAATATATGGACATCGCCACCGCTTAGTTTTACGGTTCAAGTGACCCTTGAAGGAACTGTCATAATTCCAACGGTCGGTGAAGCAAAGGTTTCTGGATTGACGCTTTCGGAGGCGAAAAGGATTATGATTCAAAAGATAAAGGCAAAATATATCGCAAGCGAGATAACAATTACACTTATAGCACCTCGCTCATTTAATGTAACCGTGAGTGGTTATGTTTTAAATGAGGGTAAATATAAAGTTCGTTCAATTGATAGAGTTTCAACTGCGGTCATGCTTGCTCTCTCGCCGACCGATTCTTTTCAAATTCAAGCGATGCGGGAAATTATTAATAAAGTTAGTTTCAGAAAGATTTTATTGAAAAGAAATGGGGAATCGTTAAACATTGACCTTAGGAAATATCTGGCAACCGGTGATGATAGATATAATCCTTATCTTCTTGAGGGAGATTGGATTATGGTTCAAAGACAAGATCAATCTTCATTTGTTGCGGTATATGGTGCAGTAAATAAGCCAGGTGTCTACGAGTTTGTTCAAGGAGATAAACTTACAGACATTATACGGATAGCAGGTGGAATTATTGAAAGTGCTGAGCTTGACAATGTTGAAATCGTTCGCCTTGATGAGGAAGGAAAATTAAAAGAAAAAATAAAAGTAAATTTAGGGAAAATTTTAAACGGCGAGGAGCCTGATTTAGTTCTTGAGAACAACGATAAAATTTTTATTCCTGGAAAAAGAACATTGAAACAAAATTATGTGGTCACAGTATCAGGTGAGGTTAAATATCCTGGCACTTATCCGATCTCGCGCAATGGAACAATGTTAAGTGACATACTTGATAGAGTTGGTCTGCTTGATTTTTCTGACAAAGAAAATGCTTATGTAATAAGAGGAATGACTCAGTTTGATCCACAGAGGGAGTTCATTTTGGAATATCTGCTTCTTAAAAACTTTGCGTTTTCACGAGAGGATTCTTTGAACTTCAATCAAGAAATACAAATTCTGCGTTCAGCAAAATTTATCGCCGTTGATATTGGTAAAGTAATTGCTGGCATAGAAGATGTTGAATTACAAGATGGTGATTTTATTTACATACCGAGAAAGCAGATACCGATGATCTATGTCTTTGGACAGGTGAATAGTCCTGGTTTTGTTCTTTATGAATCTGGCAAGGATTATAGACATTATATCTCTAAAGCTGGGGGATTTGCCCAACTTGCACGCAGAGGTGATGTTAAAATCATAAAAAGAAAAACTTATGTTTGGTATGATCCCGAAGACACAAAAATTGAACCTGGCGATTTCATATTTGTTCCAAAGAAGGTTGTCAGAGAACCGATTTATTATTGGAATATATTTAAAGATGTAATTTTAACCGTTGGTTCGGTTGCCACAACGGTTGCCACGATAATTTTAATTTATAACCAAACAAAAGCGAAATAACCTACTGAAAATAGATGAAGCAGCAATATAAAGCCGAACTCTTGCTTTTATTTATAACTTTCATCTGGGGTGGAACTTTTAGCATCGTTAAGACAGCGCTTGAAAGCGTCTCGCCATTGATTTTTCTCGGTATAAGATTTGGAATTTCTATGGTGTTGTATCTTTTATTTTTTCCAGGTTCTTTGAAACATTTGAATTACACTTCTTTAAAGCATGGCTTGATCATTGCTTTCTTTTTATTCGCTGGATTTGCATTTCAAACGGTCGGATTAAAATATACAACTGCTTCAAAATCTGGTTTTATAACAGGTATGCTTGTGATCTTCACTCCCATCGCTCAAGTAATAATTGAGCGAAAAACACCGAAATTAGGTAATTTAGTTGGAATTGTTCTTGTAACTATAGGTCTTTTGTTTCTTACTTCAAAGGAAAGCTCAATTGAAAATTTTATCTTTTCTCTCGGTCGCGATTTTACAATTGGTGATTTTCTTACGCTCCTTTGTGCAGTTATGTTTGCTCTTTACATCGTTTATCTTGATATATATTCAAGATTGCATCCGACTTCAATTCTTGTTCTTATTCAACTTGCGACGACATCTATCGCTTCATTTTTAATTGCACCTTTTTTTGAGGATATAAAATTAAATTTTACATTTCAACTATTTTTTGCTCTTGTATACACTTCGCTTCTTGCGACAATACTTGCGACTTATATTCAAACTGAATATCAAAAATTTACAACTCCAACGCGTGCTGCTGTAATTTTTACGATGGAACCAGTTTTTGCTGGAGCCATTGCTTGGGTATTTTTAAACGAACATCTTTCTTCTTTCGCTTTGTTGGGTTCTGCGTTGATGCTTGGAGGGCTTCTAATTTCGGAACTATCGGATCTTATTTTTAAAAATTCATCTGGAAATCTTTTCCGCAAAAAGTGAGTTTTAATTTGAAAAAGTAAAAATTTGCTCAGAGGATGAGAAGACCTGAGGACATAACTGTTGTCGTTGCGATGAGCGGTGGAGTTGATTCGTCTGTTGCAGCTGCGGTTCTGAAAGAACAGGGTTACAATTTAATTGGAATAACCATAAAAACATACAATTACGAGGATATAGGAATACAAAACGAACATAGCTGCTGTTCGCTTGAAGGGATAAATGATGCAAGAACTGTTGCGACGAAGCTTGGATTCCCGCACTATGTGGTTGATCTTACTAAGGAGTTCCATCGCGAGGTGATAGATTATTTCATAAAAGATTATCTTGATGGAAGAACTCCAAATCCTTGTGTTATTTGTAATAGAAAAATAAAGTGGGAAGCACTTATTAAAAAGGCGATGTCGCTTGGGGCTGATTACATCGCAACAGGTCACTATGCACGAGTTAAATTTGATGAAGTAAGGAAAAGATATATCTTGATGCGCGGGGTAGATTCATCAAAGGATCAATCGTATGCTCTATGGGGATTAAGTCAGGAAAGTTTAAGTAGGACGATTTTTCCACTTGGTGAATTTACTAAACAGGAAGTTAGAGAACTTGCAAAGAAATACGGTTTGAAGATCGCAAATAAACCTGAAAGCTTTGAGATTTGTTTTGTTCCAGAGAATGATTATACGAAATTTCTTGAGAAGAATGTCAAAGGTCTTGCCGAAAAAGTTAAAGGTGGAGATATAGTTATGGATGGGAAAGTTATTGGGAAGCATCGTGGTTATCCATTTTATACAATCGGTCAAAGGAAAGGGCTTGGAATTGCGCTTGGATATCCTGTGTATGTAATCGGAATTGATCCGGAGAAAAATGTCGTAGAAGTTGGAAAGGAGGAGAAACTTTATCATAATGCACTAATAGCCGGAAGTGTTAATTTAATTTCAGTTGAAAGAATTGAAAACGGAATGAGGGTCACCGCCAAGATAAGATATTCTGATGAGGGAGATAGCGCAATTCTTGAAAATTGTTCGGATGGGAAGGTACTTGTAAAGTTTGAGAAGCCAAAGCGTGCAATCACACCAGGACAGTCGGTTGTGTTCTACGATGGTGATATTGTCATCGGCGGTGGTATAATTGAAAAAGCATTTGATGTTTAATATCTGTCAAGTTTAAATTTTTCACCAAGATATAACTTCCTTGCCTCTGGATCGTTGGCGAGAAATTCGGCTGTTCCTTCTTTTAAAATTTGTCCTTCAAACAAAAGATATGCTCTGTCTGTAATTGAAAGTGTCTCGTGGACATTATGATCAGTTATTAAAACTCCGATGTTTCTATTTTTCAAATTTGCGACGATATTCATTAAGTCCTCAACAGCAATCGGATCAATTCCAGCGAACGGTTCATCAAGAAGTATAAATTTGGGGTCTGTTGCAAGCGCGCGAGCGATTTCAGTTCTTCTTCTTTCTCCACCGCTTAACATATATCCTTTGCTTTTTCTAATGTGAGCTATACCGAAATCCTCAAGAAGTTTTTCAAGTTTTTCTTTCCTTTGTTCCGGTGTTAAATTCATAACTTGTAAAACAGCCATGATGTTTTCCTCAACCGTTAACTTCCTAAATATGCTTGCCTCTTGCGGTAAGTAACTTATACCTAATCTTGCTCTTTTATACATCGGTAATTTGGTTATCTCAATATCGTCAAGGAAAACCTTTCCAGCATTTGGTTTGATCATTCCAACGATCATGTAAAATGTCGTTGTCTTGCCAGCTCCATTTGGTCCAAGAAGCCCAACAACCTCACCTTGCCTTACTTCTATGCTGACATTTCGGACGACATATCTTTTCTTATATCTTTTGTAAAGTGACTCCGCTCGCAAGATGCTATTATTTGAGGTTTTTGAAATTTCGTCTTTTTTATTTGAGCCAAACAATTTCAAGCTTAGCATTTTTCTCTGGTTTTCTTTTCATATAGTTGAAACCTTCAAGATTAAAATTTGATTCCTTTCCAGCAACAAGTTCCTCTGGATAGTAAACGCCTTCAATCCCACCGACAATCTTTATCCGGTGCATTTTACCATCCTTGAATTTAATCCACACGCTATCTCCACTTACGAAATTGACACCATTTGGCTTTCGTTCGTTTGCTTCATTCGTTTCAAAAATATAATATAAACTCATCGCATTTTTTTCAACATAGAGCTCGTCAATTTCACCATCTCGGAATTTAATTCTCATCGTTTTTCCTTTTAATTGATTGAATCTTTCTGGATAAGCTGAGTCAGCTGGATCAATTGCGAATGCTGAACCGTAGATTAAAACTTCATCAAGTTTTCTGTCTTTTAACATAACAACTATTGAATCGCCAGAGATTTGACTGTTTTCATACCAAATAATTGGATTTCGCCACAAAATTATCAAATCCTTTTTATCGTAATAAAAAACATCCCCGCAAACCGCCGATAGATTCCCGCGAACTATCATAACGCTATCGGTTGCGGAAAACATACTTACATTCGTATCTCTAAATGCTTCCATAAACTTGCCAACAACTATCAAAGTATCAATTTCTCCATCGGAAGATGTGTCAATTTGGACAAGTTTCGGATTCGTTTTTATGACGCTGTATTTTGCACTATCGTAATTTTCAAAATAACCACCATATATCGTTATGTTGTTTTCAAGATTTTTGATTACGACATTTCCAATTGCGATTGATTTTTTATCTGTTCTGTAGTGGAAAAGTTCATCAGCTGTTATGATTGTTGTGGAATCTATGAGTTTGACATTTGATTTGAAAATTGCAAGTTTCTTCTGGACATCATAATTGCCGTATTTAGCTTCAAGCATTGTCCTTCCATCTGTTAATTTCACATTGCCTTCGCAAATTGCGATCTTTTTATCCCCAAGATAAATCCCTTGATCCGCTTGGAGTTGGAGTGTGTCTTGTCTTACTCGGAGGTTTCCGTATGCCTCAACTCTGTTTTCGTCAACATATTGAATTGCTCTATCGCACCAAACATAGATGTTTTCATGTTTGAGTTGAACATTACCGATCAATTCTCTAACGGTTTTTGAGTCATATCGTCTGCCAATTAAGCTATCGGCGTGGATTAGCTGGATAAGTTTTTGCTGTGAAAAGATTTGGGTCGCTATCGTTAGATTTATAAAAATTATCGCCGTATTTTTTAGAATTTTCAAAAACATCGCGGAAATAAACATTGATTGCCTTATAAATTTGATCAAAAATTTCACAAATCGCAAAATTAAATTGCTTGCGAATAAAAGATATCAAAGTAGAACTCTAAATAAAAAACTTCCGTGCAGGAACTTGAGATTTTGATTGATGTTATAAGCTATCAGAGATTCAAAAATTTGTTTGAAGTAAATATGGCGGAGAAAAAGTCAATAGATAAAATTGAATCGGAACTGCAAAAGGGGGTAAACCTTGCTAAATGCAGAAAATGTGGATGTATGAAGGAAACGCTTGAGTTGTTGTCAAATTCCCCTCAAATCGCAGGTTATGCCGATTTATTTAAGTGCGTTGAAAATTGGCTTTCTGAAATGCAAGATATAGAATATCAGTGCCTTGGGTGCAAGTATTGTTATCCAGCGATAGCTATGAATATCTTTTATGAAACTTTTCCTGAAACGATATTACGCTCACCTGATCACATTGTTAATGTTCAAAATCAAACTTGGCCACCGATTCCTGGGGAATATTTTGCTTTTTGTGAAGGTCAAAATTGTCCCGTTGCAGTTTCAACGCTTTCTAATGCTGAACTTGCGGAAAAGATTGCCAGGATAAAACCATATGGACTTTGCATTGTTGGTAAAACGGAGACGGAAAATATAGGGATGGAGAAAGTCATCAAGAATATAATAACTAATACAACCATTCGGTTTCTTCTCTTGGTAGGTAAAGATTCGGCAGGACATTTTAGCGGGGAAACATTTATTGCGCTATGGAAAAATGGCGTTGATGAAAATATGAAAATAATAGGCTCTCCTGGAAAACATCCAGTATTAAGGAATGTAACTAAACACGAAGTTGAATCTTTTCGTAAACAAATCAAAATTGTAAATATGATCGGATGTGAGGATGAAAATAAAATTGTTGGGGAAATTGAGAAACTTTCCCGAGAAGTTAAAACTTGCGCTTGTAAATTTGGTTCTTGGAAAATAAATCGTGAAGAAATTTCCGCTGTTGAAGTTATCCAAGCTGAGGAACCTGAAAAAATTGAGATGGATAAAGCAGGATACTTCGTTATTATACCACAACTACACAGAAATATCATAGTGGTTGAGCACTACTCCTATAACAATGAACTTTTGCATGTAATTGAGGGAAAAGACGCAAGAAGTATTTATTGGACTATAATCAAAAATGGTTGGGTTACTCAACTTTCACATTCCGCATACCTTGGCAAGGAGCTTGCAAGAGCTGAACTTTCGCTTAAACTTGGTTTCAAATATATCCAAGATAAAGCTTGATCAGGAACTAATTTTGTTTGCTTTTTTATTCTTTTCAATAAGTTTGAGAAATGCCTCGTAAACTGTTTCAACGCTCAAATCCCTCATGCAAACATTTCCAATTGGACATTTTGTTAAGTTACAAGCGATGCATTCAAGGGATTCTTTTCTTATCCATAGATGTTTTTCGCCATATGGACCTTGTGCGTAAGGATTTGTTGGTCCGTAAATTCCAAGCGTTGGGGTTCCAACAGCAGTTGAAATATGCATTGGACCTGAATCATTGCTTATTGTAAATGAGCACCTTTTTAAAATTGAAGCAAGCTGTTTCAAGCTTGTTTTTGGTGGGATTATGGGTTTTAAATTCATCATTGAATCTATTTTTTTAGCGTCTTCAAGTTCTTCAGCGTTGCCCCATAAAATCAAGATTTTCGCATTTAAATTTTTAGCTATCATATCACCGAGTTTTGCGAATTTTTCAAGCCCCCATCTTTTTGTTTCCCATGTCCCGCTTGGATTTATAGCAACGACCATTTCATTATTCAAATTATTTTCTTCCCAGAAATTTTTCGCAAAATTTTCAGATTCTTCGGAAAGTGGCATGTAAATTTTCTTATCAATGATCTCAAGACCTATAGATCTCAAGGCGTCAAGGTTGAACTCAACATTATGATGTACTTCTTTTCGTGGTTTAAGTTTGATATTATATGCATAGCCTCTGCCGCGAAATGCATAGCCGACTCGGTATTTCGCTCTAGTTATAAATGTCAGCAGGGCCGATCTCGGATTGCAGAAAAGGTCTATTACAAGGTCGTATTTTCTATTACTTAATTCCCAAAACTTTTTTAAGTCGTTTTTATGTCGTTCAAAGATTATAAGCTCGTCAACGAATGGATTACCTTCAATAATTTCTCTTGATGGGGGTTCGGTTAAAAAGTCAATTTTTGCGTTCGGGAAATTGTGTCTCAGGTTTTTTAGGACAACTGTTGATAAGAGAACATCGCCAATTGCGCGAAGTTTTATGACGAGAATTTTGTTAATTTTTTCCTTTTGAATTTGGAACAATTTTTATTTTTGCAAATTTGTTTTGAAATTTCAATTGTAAAAATCTTGCTTTGGCATAGTATTTTAAAAAAAGCGAGAAACTAATCCAAAGGAAGTTGCGTCAAAAAATTTTGAACAATTAATCTCACATCAAAAACAAAAATAACGAAGCCATGCTCAAGCGCGCACTTTTGTCAGTCCTTCTCATTTTATTCTTCACAACAGCAATTTTAGCTCAAGAAGAGGGTCGTCTCTTCAGATTTCCAGCAATTTATGATTCACAAATCGTTTTTAGCTATGCTGGGGACCTTTACATCGTATCTGCAAATGGCGGGATAGCCAGAAAGCTTACAAGCCATAAGGGTTATGAGATGTTTCCAAGATTTTCACCTGATGGGAAGTATATTGCATTTACAGCGCAATATGACGGAAACACGGAAGTTTATGTTATGCCGGCGGAAGGTGGGGTGCCAAGAAGATTAACCTATACCGCAACGCTTGAGCGTGACGATGTTTCAGACAGGATGGGTCCAAATAACATCGTTATGTGCTGGACGCCCGATGGTAAGTATATCGTTTTCCGTTCAAGGATGAAAAACTGGAATGCTTTTCATGGAAAACTTTACAAAGTTTCGCTTGATGGTGATATACCTGAAGAATTACCGTTGCCAAGAGGTGGTTTCTGTTCATTTTCACCAGATGGCAAAAAACTTGCCTACAATCGCATATTCCGTGAATTCCGCACTTGGAAAAGATACCGAGGTGGGATGGCTGATGATATTTGGATTTATGATTTTGAGACAAAGAAAATAGAGAACATAACCAACAATCCTGCGCAAGATATCATTCCGATGTGGTACGGTGATAAAATTTATTTTCTTTCGGAAAGAGATGGGAGAATGAATCTTTATGTTTACGATTTAAAAACGAAGCAAACGAGAAAGCTTACGAACTTTAAGGACTATGATATCAAATTCCCATCCATCGGTAAAAACGCTATCGTTTTTGAATATGCCGGATACATTTACAAGTTTGATTTGAAAACGGAGAAAATTGAAAAAGTGCCGATCATCATAGCTGACGATATGGCGAATGGTCGTGGTGGAATAGTTAAAGTTGCAGAATTTATAAATGATTATGATATCTCGCCTGATGGGAAGAGGGCTTTATTTGTTGCGCGAGGAGATATTTTCACCGTTCCAGCGAAGGAAGGACAAACGAGAAACTTAACAAATACATCTGGAGTTCATGAGCGCGACGCTGTATGGTCGCCCGATGGAAAATACATTGCTTATATTTCTGACGCGTCTGGAGAGGATGAAATTTATATAATCCCACAGGATGGAAGCGGGAAACCAATTCAGTTAACTTCCGGAAGCGATACATATAAATATCGCATCGTTTGGTCGCCAGATGGTAAGAAAATAATGTGGTCTGATAGAAAATTGAGGTTAAGATATGTTGATGTTCAAACAAAGAGAATAAAAGATGTCGCCAAGGCAACCGCCGGAGAGATAAGACAATATTCATGGTCTCCGGACGGCAAATGGATTGCATATGTAAAACCAGAAGAGGAAGGTCTTTCAAAGATTTATTTGTATTCGGTTGAAAAAGATGAATCGTATGAGGTTACCGATGGTTGGTATTCTTCATATAATCCTGTTTTCAGCTCTGATGGAAAGTATCTGATTTTTGTCTCCGATAGAGATTTCAATCCAATTTACGGTAGGACGGAGTTTAATCATGTTTATCAAGATATGGCACGAATTTATCTTATAACTCTTTCAAAAGCTGTTGAAAATCCATTTAAACCAACAAGCGATGAGGTTAAAGTAGCCGATGAAGCAAAGCCATCTGGTGGAGAGCAGCCGAAAAGAGAAACAGCACAAGAGAAGAAACCTGTTAATGTCGTTGTTGATCTTGATGGTATAAAAGATAGGATAATCGCTTTGCCAATTACACCTTCAAACTACACAAGGGTTGATTATGTTTCTGATAAAATTTATTACCTCAGAAGAGGGCTGAAAGATGAAAAAACATTGCTTTTTATGTATGATCTAAACGAGAAGAAAGAGACAGAAATAGGGCAGTTTGATAATTTCATAATTTCGTTTGATGGCAAGAAAATGCTTGTTGCTCGTGAGAGAACATATGCAATTATTGATCTTCCAAAGTCAAGGGTTGATCTGAAAGATAGACTTGATCTCTCAGGGCTTGAGGTAAATCTTGATAGGCGTGCTGAATGGACACAAATTTTCAATGAATGTTGGAGACAAATGCGTGACTTTTTCTATGATCCAAATCTTCATGGCGTTGATTGGGAAGGAGTTAAGAAGAAATATGAAGTTCTTTTACCATATGTTAATCATCGCGCTGATTTAACTTACATAATTGGTGAAATGATAGGTGAGCTTAACGCAGGGCATACTTATGTTGGCGGTGGTGATTTACCGAAGATTGAAAAAACACAGGTTGGTTTGCTTGGAGCTGAACTTGAAAGGGATAAGAAATCGGGATATTATAGGATAAAGAAAATTTTGAAAGGTCAAAATTGGGATAAAAGTCTTCGCTCTCCATTGACAGAAGTTGGAGTGAATGTAAAAGAAGGTTATTATATCCTTGCCGTAAATGGAAAATCCGTTAAGGAAATGAAAAACATCTATGAATCTCTCGTCAACACTGTTGGGAAGCAGGTTAAGCTTCGTGTTAACTCACAACCAAAGGAAGAAGGAAGCTGGGAAATTACAGTTGTCCCAACTGGTGATGAGACGCGACTTTATTATTATAATTGGGTTCAAAGCAACATTGAAAAGGTTGATAAGGCAACAAATGGCAGAGTTGGTTATATTCACATTCCAGACATGGGCGTGATGGGACTTAATGAGTTCGTGAAACATTTCTATCCACAGCTTAGAAAGAAAGCTTTGATAATTGATGTCAGGGGCAATGGCGGAGGTAATGTCTCGCCGATGATAATTGAAAGGTTGAGAAGGGAAATTGCAATGGTGAGTGTTTCAAGATATATGAGTCCAACACCGAATCCGAGAGATATGCACTACGGACCGAAAATCTGCATAATTGACGAATATTCTGCTTCGGATGGAGATATATTCCCATACAGATTTAAAAAATATGGTCTTGGAAAACTTGTTGGGAAGAGAACTTGGGGTGGTGTTATAGGGATAAGAGGAACATTGCCATTAGTTGATGGTGGATATTTGAATAAGCCAGAATTTGCGGTTTACGGTGCTGAAGGCGAAGGTTGGATAATTGAGGGATATGGGGTTGATCCAGATGTTTATGTTGATAACGATCCAGCGAAAGAATATGAAGGTATAGATGAACAGTTGAACAAAGCGATTGAGTTAATACTTGAAGAGTTAAAGACAAAAGAGAAAAAACTCCCACCAGTTCCACCATACCCGAAGAAGTAAAGCAAGAAGGGGCGAGCAAATCTCGCCCCTTTTTTGTTTCAAATTTCGTAAAGAGCATTTTTTTGTTTATCTTTAATTAAGAACGAAAAAATTTTCCCATGCCCTAAAATGGAGGAAGCGAAAGTTAGGACAAGCCAGCAAATAATTCAGATTGATGGTTCATATGGCGAGGGAGGTGGACAAGTGTTAAGAACATCACTTGCTCTTTCTGTTCTTTTTTTGAAGCCATTTGAAATAGTAAATATCAGAGCAAATAGACCAAACCCTGGAATACAGGCACAGCATCTTAAAGCAATTGAAGCATCAGCAGTTATATCTGATGCGATCGTTGAAGGAGCTCAACTAAAATCAAGCTGGATAAGGTTTATCCCGAATAAAATTAAAAGTGGAAACTTCAGATTTGATATTGGCACAGCTGGGGCAACATCGCTTGTTTTACAAACGCTTTATCTTCCTCTTTCATTTGCAAATGGAACATCAAGTTTAACAATCACTGGCGGAACCCATGTTTTATGGAGTCCGACTTTTGATTACATTAAAAATTGCTGGATTTATTTTATGGAAGTTCTCGGTTTTAAAATCAAAGTTGAGTTAAAAAGGGCTGGTTTTTATCCTCATGGTGGAGGAGAAATAAGAGCATTGATAAATCCTATTGCTGAAATCAAACCATTAAATCTCATTGACAGGGGTAAATTACTCAAAATTCAAATCTATTCCGCACACACTAACCTATCGGACGAAGTTGCGAAAAGACAGGCGAAAGCGGCAGAGAAAATTTTAAAAAGTTATGGCGAAGTAGAAACGATAATTGACGAACTCGTGTCTTATTCAAAAAACACTACAATTGCGATAACAGGAATTTTTGAAAATTCAGTTTGCTGTTATACGAACCTTGGTGAGAAAGGTAAAAGGGCAGAGATAGTTGCTGAAGAGGCGTGTGAAAATTTTTTAAAATTTATCAATTCAGATTCAACTATTGATGAACATATGGCTGATCAAATTTTGCTTCCGCTTTCAATAGCAAATGGTGTTTCTGAGTTCACAACCCCGAAGATCACAGAACATCTCAAAACGAACATGGAAATAATCAAGAAGTTCGTTGATGTTGATTTCAAAATCAGCGAATATAAAAATTCATACAAAATTGAAGTAAAACCAAGCAAATTTAGCCGTGAAAGTTAGGGTTCTTAAGATGAATAGCGTTGATGAAGTGCTTGAGGAGATCTCAAGATTTGGTGAAGTTGAGTCTTTTCTTTCTTCTGAACCTAAACCTGAAAAATTTGTTTGTGTAAACCTGAAGATTGAAGAAATTGATGAGGAAATTTCATCTCTCATCTCGCGCGAGGTGGCAAGATATCTTAACAGCGATGTCCTTGTTTCAAAACCTGATGAAAGCGGGAAAAGGAATTTGCTTGTTTCAATAAAACTTGAAAATCTTGAATATTTGAAGAACATCCTTGAAAACTTTTCCAGTGAAGGGCGGTTGCTTGCGGAGAAATTAACAAAAGCACTTAATTGTTTCTACTCTGATTTCGCTGTTTACAAATTTGGCGATAAAGAGTTTGATTTTTCAAAAAGAACTTACATAATGGGAGTTTTAAATGTCACGCCAGATTCGTTTTCGGATGGAGGAAAGTATTTCACGGTTGATTCAGCCTTAGCACACGCAATGAAAATGATTGAAGATGGCGCTGATATAATTGATATTGGTGGAGAATCCACGCGTCCTGGTTCAGAACCAGTCTCAGTTGAAGAAGAATTAAGAAGAGTTATACCTGTAATCAAGGAAATAGTCAAAAGAAGCGATATTCCAATTTCAATAGATACTTACAAAGCCGAGGTCGCAAGGCAAGCACTTGATAATGGAGCTGTGATCGTAAACGATATAAGCGGTTTAAAATTTGATGAAAAAATGGCTGAAGTCGTCTCAAGTTATAAAGCAAGCGTTATAGTTATGCACATAAAAGGGACACCGAAAACAATGCAACAAAATCCATATTATGACGATGTTATTTCGGAAATTTACGATTATCTAAATGAAAGTGTTAAGATAGCAAAAAGCGCAGGGATTGAACAAATAATTGTTGATCCAGGAATTGGCTTTGGGAAAAGATTAGTTGATAACCTTGAGATAATAAGACGGCTTAGGGAATTTAAATCACTTGGTTATCCAGTTTTGATTGGTGTTTCAAGAAAATCCTTCATCGGACACATTCTTAATCTGCCAGTTGATGAACGGCTTGAGGGAACCGCTGGAGCTGTTGCAATTTCAGTGTGGAATGGGGCAAACATTGTAAGAGTACATGATGTCAAAGAAATGGCAAGAGTTGTGAAAATTGTTGATGCGATAAAGCAAGTTATAATCAAACAAGGTCAGATTTGATGCTGGAAATTTTAAAAATAGGGTTTTTGCGTATCACATTTGTTGATGTGATTGATATTTTGATTGTGAGTTTGATAATTCGTCAACTTTACATTTGGATGAGAGGGACGATCGCTGCGCAGATTTTCCTTGGCTTGTTGTTTCTTGTTTTGCTATCATTCGTTTCTGAACTTGTAAATTTGAAACTACTTAATTGGTTATTGAAGTTCGTCAGCGATGTCTGGGTCCTTGCTTTTATAATTCTTTTTCAACCTGAATTGCGTCGTCTTCTTATGCTTGTTGGGAATAATCCCTTGTTTCGTCTTATCTTTAAGCCGAGCGTTACCGCCGTGATTGATGAGATAATTGAAGCAGTCAGCGAGATGTCACAAAAACAAATCGGCGCGTTGATCGTAATACCGAGGCAGGCTGGTATAAGGTCAATAGTTGAAACTGGTGTAACGATTCAAGCTAAAGTTACGAAAGAACTCCTTTTATCAATTTTTTCTCCTAAATCTCCGCTTCACGATGGCGCAGTTGTTATATCTGGTGATAGAATTGAAGCAGCAGCATGCACGCTTCCGTTAAGTGCTCAATCCAGAATTGGCAATTTTCTTCTTGGAACAAGACATAGAGCAGCTCTTGGTTTGAGCGAAATTTCAGATGCGATCGTCATAGTCGTAAGTGAGGAAACCGGGACTATTTCAATTGCAGAAGCTGGGAAATTAACTCGTGGATTATCCCCAGAAGGATTAAGGAAGCGACTTCTTATGGAACTTCAAGAAGAAACCAAATCTCCAAAAGAAATTTTTGAAGAGGTTTCACAAAGTGAATAATGTTTGTGCTGTAATACCTGCATATAACGCTGAAAAAAGTGTTGGAGTTTTGATTGAGAAGCTGAAAGAACATATTCCACTTGAGAATATAGTCGTTGTTGACGATGGCTCAACCGATGCGACTTATGAAGCTGCGGTGGATTCTGGAGTTAATGTTTTAAAACTTGATAAAAATTACGGCAAAGGGAGAGCATTAAAAGTTGGATTTGAATTTGCGAAAATCAATAATTATAACGCTGTTTTAACGCTTGACGCTGATCTTCAACATGATCCTGGCGAGATCCCGAAATTTTTTGATAAGTTTAAAGAAGGTTTTGATATGGTAGTTGGAAACAGGATGAAAAATTTGAAACCGATGCCTATTGAAAGGATTTTTTCAAACAAGACGACATCTTTTTTGATATCTTTGAGAACTAAGCAAAGAATTCCCGATAGCCAATGTGGATTTAGATTAATTGATATGAAGGTGATTCAAGAGATCAATGCGAAAAGCGATGGTTTTGAATTTGAGAGTGAATTTTTGATAAAGGCTTTGCTCGCTGGGTTTAAAGTTGGATTCGTTGATATTAAGACAATTTACAATAGCGAGAGAAGTTATATAAAACATCTTGACGACACATTTAGGTTTGTTGCGATTTATTTGAGAAGTTTTTGGGGAAAAGATTTTATTAACTTAAAAAACAAAAGGTGAAAGTTTTCAAATTGGGAAGGTTTGAAGATGAAAGAAAGGCGATGGTTGAATTATTGCGTAAGAGAGGGATAAGAGATGAAAATGTCTTACGCGCAATGGAAAAAGTGCCACGGCATCTTTTTGTCCCTGAAGCTTTTATTCATTATGCTTATGAAGATTCAGCTCTTCCGATAGGATGTTCCCAAACGATTTCACAGCCCTATACAGTTGCTATAATGACTGAGGCGCTTGAGGTTAAACCTGGTGATAAGATTTTAGAAGTTGGGACTGGCTCCGGCTATCAAGCTGCCATCCTTGCTGAAATGGGAGCACAAGTTTTTACAATTGAAAGATTTGAAGAGCTTTTAAAAAATGCTCTTGACACTCTTTCAAAACTTGGCTATAATGTCATCGGCATCGTGGGTGATGGCTCTATCGGTTGGAGCGAATTTGCTCCCTATGATGGAATAATCGTCACAGCAGCTGCGCCGAAGATCCCTAAGTCACTTGTTAAGCAATTAAAGATCAATGGGCGTCTCGTTATACCGATTGGTGATCTTGAAGTTCAGGAACTTTACATCGTAAAGAAAATTGATGAGCATAAACTTGATATAAAGAAGAAATTTGGTTTTAAGTTTGTTCCCTTGATTGGTAAGGAGGGATGGGCTGAAGAAAAGTTTAAAAATAACGGCAGATGAAGGAAAAGAAAGTTCTCGCAATTGTCGGTCCAACTGCCTCGGGGAAGACGAAGTTATCGCTTATCGTTGCGGATAAAATAAATGGCGAAATAATCTCCGCAGATTCTCGGCAGGTTTACAAATATATGGACATCGGAACCGCTAAACCTACAAAAGAAGAAAGGGAAAGGATAAAGCATTATTTCATAGATGAGTTAACTCCCGATCAAGAATTTAACGCTGGGATATTTGGGGAAAGGGGAAGGGAAATAATTGAAGATATTTTTTCAAGAGGGAAAATTCCAATTATCGTTGGTGGCTCTGGGTTGTATGTTAAATCTTTAATTGATGGATTTTTTCAAGGACCGAGCGCAAATTGGGAACTTCGTGAAATACTTTACAATAAAGCAAAGGAGCTCGGGAGTGAAGCACTCTACGAAGAACTTAAAAAAGTTGATCCAGAATCCGCTCAAAAAATTCATCCAAACAATCTGAAAAGGATTGTAAGAGCACTTGAAGTTTATTATTTAACTGGCAAGCCAATCTCTCAACTTCAAAAAGAAGAAAAACCTGAAATAAATTTCAAAACAATTCAAGTTGGGCTTAATTGGAACAGAAAAAAATTATATCAGCAAATTGAAAAAAGAGTTGACGAGATGATAAAACAAGGATTGATAGACGAGGTCAAAAATCTAAGAGCACTTGGATACGATAGAAACTTGAACTCGCTTCAGACAGTCGGATATAAGGAAGTTTTTGATTACCTTGATGGCTTGATAAGCTATGATCAGATGATATATTTGATAAAGCGAAATTCAAGACGATACGCGAAACGACAACTTACATGGTTCAAACAAGATAAAAGAATAATCTGGATCAATGTTGATGAAAACACCGATTTTGATAAGCTCGCCGATCAAGTTATAGAAATCTTCAGAAAATCATCCGAATAAACAAGTTCTGCGATCTTACCTTTTCAATAATTTATCCCGAGGACTTTAAACAGAAACGCATAAATGTCAGTTTGTTCTTCTATAACTTTCGTCGTTGGCTTTCCTGCACCATGACCTGCTTTTGTTTCAACTCTTAAGAGTATCGGTGTATCACCGCCATTTGCAGATTGCAATGTCGCTGTGAACTTATATGCGTGCGATGGGACAACTCTATCGTCGTGATCGGCTGTTGTAATTAAAGTTGGTGGATAAATGGTTCCTTTTTTAACATTATGGAGAGGTGAATAAGCATAGAGAAATCTAAAATGCTCTGGGTTTGCCTCAGCGTTTCCATATTCAGGTATCCAGTATCTTCCAACGGTGAACTTGTGATATCTTAACATATCAATTACAGGGACTTCGCATACGACAGCGCCGTAAAGATCGGGACGCTGAACCATACACGCAGCAACAAGTAATCCGCCGTTGCTTCTGCCATTTATTACGAGTTTCTTGGAATTAGTATATCCGTTTTTTATCAACCATTCACCAGCTGAGATGAAGTCATTGAAAACATTTTGTTTCTTATCCAACATTCCTGCCTGGTGCCATTCCTCACCATATTCGCTTCCACCTCTTAAATTTGCAACTGCATAAACTCCACCAATTTCAAGCCATAACAATCTAACTGCAGAAAACGAGGGCATGATGCTTATATTGAAACCACCATAACCATAAAGTAGGGCTGGATTATTTCCATCAAGTTTTAAACCTCGCTTATGAACTATATACATCGGTACACGAGTGCCATCTTTTGATTCATAGAAAATTTGCTTTACTTCATAATCGTTCGGGTTGAAACCAGTTAATTTCGTCTCAAAGAATAGCTCAAGTTTTCCAGTTCTGAAATCGTATCTGTAAACATTCAAAGGATACAAAAACGAAGTAAATCCAAAGAACATCTCTTTATCCTTTTGTCTGCCCGAAAGCCCTGAAACGGTTCCACTTCCAGGGAGTTTAATTTCTTTAATGAATTTACCATCAAGTGAGTAAATCTCAATTCTATGTTTCACATCTTCGTTGTAAACCACGACAAAGTGATTGTTGATAATCCTTGCATCTGAGATAACTGCTTTTTTATGTTCTGGAATTACATCCTTCCAGTTCCTTCTATCTGGTTTTTTCACATCAATTGCGATGATTTTATATCTTGGTGCGTTCAAGTCGGTAACGAAGTAGAAAATGCTACCATTATTTCCGATGAAATCGTAGCTTGCGTCGGCTTCGTCAAGTAAACGAACGAAATCCCCTGTGCTATTGAGCTCGCGGTAGTAAATTCTATTTTTGGGGCTTGTTCCGTGAGTGACAGTTAAGATCAGATATTTGCCATCTTCAGTTATACTTGGATAAAAGTTAAGTTCTTTAGCATCGGGTCTTTCATAGACAAGTTTATCTTCAGATTGAGGAGTTCCAAGTTTATGGAAATAAACTCTATTGTAATTGTTTTCATCTTCTTTGGGGACTGTGCCTGGCTCTGGAAAACGGTTATAATAAAATCCAGAGTTGTCTGGAAGCCAAGCGATGCTTGAGAATTTGCACCACTTTAAAACCTCGTCAAAATCTTTTCCAGTTGCGATATCTCTTATCCTGATCTCTTGCCAATCACTTCCGCTCACAGAGATCCCATATGCAAGAAATCTTCCATCTCTGCTATATGAAAGGTTCATTAATGCGATTGTTCCATCTTCGCTAAATTTGTTCGGATCAATTACAAGTTTATCTTTTCCTTTTAGGCCCTCTCGCATATATAGAACCGACTGGTTTTGAAGCCCATCGTTCTTGAAAAAGAAATATCTATTCTCCACTTTTGTTGGAACTGAAAACCTTGGATAATTCATCAGCTCCGTCAATCTCTTCTTTATTTTATCGTAGAAAGCAACGGAGCGAATATATTCAAATGTAAGTTTGTTTTGAGCATCAACCCATCGCTTAACTTCATCCGAATTAAAATCCTCAAGCCAGCGATATGGATCGGCAACTTTAACGCCGTGATAATTTTCAACAACATCAACGGTTTTCGTTTGAGGATAATTTAATTTTTGCGAAAGGGAGATTGAGATACTTAAAAGAATTGACAAAATCAAAATGAAATTTTTCCTCATGGCGCGTGAGCGATTTTATTTTAATTTTAGAGTGAGATTCATTTGCTAACGAACCAATTTCAACACTGCTATATTTTCAATGTGATAGGTATGTGGAAACATATCAATTGGTTGAACGAGCTCAATTTCATAGTTCGGATTATATTCAATCAACATCTTTATATCTCTTGCCTGTGTCGTCGGATTGCAACTTACATAAATAATTTTTTGCGGTTGAATTCTCGCAACCGCTTTCACTACATCTGGGTGCATACCTGACCTCGGTGGATCAATTATGATTACATTTGGTTTCCCAATTTCTTTTATCCAGTCTTTATCTTTGTAAAGTTTCCTTCTCAAGTCTCCAGCGATGAATTTGCAATTTTCAACGCCATTTATTTGTGCATTTCGCCAGGCGTCTTCAACTGCGCTTTCAACTATCTCAAGTCCAACGACGCTTTTTACATAAGACGAGATAAAAATAGAAATCGTTCCAGTTCCAGAATAGAAATCATAAACCACATCATCTGGATTGAATTCTGCAAATTCAACTATTTTTCTATATAGTTTTTCCGCTTGTCTTGTGTTCGTCTGGAAGAAAGAATTTGAGGATATTTGGAAGGTGAAATCGCCAAGTTTTTCAAATATGGTTCCATTGCCGTGATAAACTTTTTCGTATTCCCCAACCGCAACTTGTGCTTTTCTGGTGTTGATGTTGTTAATAACGGTCGTTATGTTCGGAAACTTTGAAAGAAGAGCGTCTGTAAAATCGCGCATCGTTTGAAAATTATCTTCAAATGTGACGAGATTAACCATCACATCTCCCGTATTCTTTCCTTCTCTTATTACGAGAAAGCGCAAGTAGCCCTCATTTTTTTCTGTTGAATAAATTTCAACCTTTCTTGATTTGAAATAATTTCTCGTGAAGTTCAAAATTTCGTTGCTTAATTCCGATTGAAGAAAACATTCGTCAATATCAAGCACTTTGTCATATCTATCAGGAAGGTGAAATCCGAGAGCAAAATTTGAATCAATCTCGTTTAGATTGTTTAACTCTTCATCAAGTAGCCATCGCTCTTTTGAGAATGAAAACTCAATTTTATTTCTGTAAAAGTAGATTTCATCAGATGGGAGAGTTCGCAGAACTATTTTGTCTATTCCTTTGAAACCACCAATCCTTTCAAAGCTTTCAATTACATGGTCTCGCTTGAATTCAATTTGTGCATTGTAATCAAGATTTTGCCATTTACAACCTCCACATATGCCGAAAAATTTACATCTTGGTTTAACTCGTAGATTTGAACTTTGAATTATTTCAATAGGTTCGGCTTCCGCGTATGACTTTTTTATTTTCGTAATTTTAACTCTGACGACATCGCCAGGGACGACATTTTTTACAAACAAAACAAATCCGTTTACTCTTGCGATGCTTTTACCTTCAAAAACGGTTTTTTCAATCTTTACCTCAATTTCACTTCCTACTTGAAACATTGCTCTTTGCTTGTGTTTTTTACTTACAACTGGCTTAATGTCTTACTTTTTTAAGCTGATTTTCTAAAAATTAAGAGTGGCAAGGTAAAAAATCAATTAGCGTTGAAACATAGGTTTTTTCGCTTCGCGCCAGGTTAAATCGGGAAGGGAAACGGAATGGATCATTGATGTTCTTTTTTCAAAATTTCAAGAAGTTTTTTCATATCTTCGGGCAGTTCCGAATCAAATTTCATAAATTCATTTCTTGCTGGATGGATGAAGCCGAGCGTTTTTGCGTGCAAAGCTTGTCTTTGCATGATTTTTAAAAGTTCATCCACAAATAATTTCTTTTTCCTATCAATTCCACCCCAAGCGATTCTTCTTCCTCCATATGTCGGATCTCCGAAAACTGGATGTCCTATGTGTGCAAGATGAACTCTTATTTGATGAGTTCGCCCCGTTTTGAGTTTTAATTTAACCAACGAAAGGAAATCAAATTTTTCAAGCACTTCATATTCGGTTATCGCTGGTTTACCGCCTTTTACAACTGTAAATTTTGTCCTGTCGCTTTTGCTTCTTCCAAGTTCTGCTTCAATGGTTCCCCTGTTTGAGCTGAAATGTCCCCAGACGATAGCCCAGTATTCTCTTTCAACTGTTTTGTGAAAAAATTGCCTTGCAAGATGTCTGTGAGTTTCATCATCTTTTGCGACCACAAGAAGTCCACTTGTATCTTTATCAAGCCGATGGACGATCCCAGGACGAACTTCGTCACCGGAAACATTCACTTTTGAAAGGTTGGAACAATGATACAAAAGGGCGTTTACAAGCGTCCCTGTGTAATTACCATGTCCGGGATGTGTGACCATTCCAGCGGGTTTATTTACAACAAGAAGATATTCATCCTCGTAAACTATATCAAGTGGGATTGGTTCTGCTACAAGTTCAGGTCTTGGTTCTTTGGGGATCTTTACGATTATCTTTTCCCCTGGAGAGATTTTATGACTTGGTTTAACTTTTTGACCGTTTACAAGGACAAGCCCCGATTCAATCAATTTTTCAATTTTACTTCTGCTTGCGTTTTCAATTTGGTTTGCGAGAAATTTGTCTATTCTTTCTCTTTTTTCAACATTGGGCACAACAATTTGAATTTCCTTCAAAATTTTTACCTTTCCCAAAATTTCAATTACTTCATCCTTCATTGGTGGTATTTTTCAGGGTATCTGGGTTTGTTTCTTCAACTGGTTCTTTGGCAGGTTTTTCGTGATGGCTGAAAAGTAAAATCAAGACCCCGATCGTAACAGATGCATCAGCGATGTTGAAAATCGGCCATCTATCAATGTGATATCCGAAAAGATTTATATCAAAAAAATCAATATCAATAAAATCAATCACTCTGCCGTGAAAAAGTTTTTCATAGTTGAAAATAACGCCGTGAAAAATTCTATCGGTCAAATTTCCGATCGCTCCACCGATTATCATCCCAAGCGAAAGGCGAAGCATCAAACTTTCATTTCTTACTTTGTAAAGGTAAATAAAAACAACGATCACAGCAACGAGGGCAAGAAGTGTAACATATAACTTATTTCCTAAATTTATGCCGAAAGCTATTCCTGGGTTTTCTGTATATGTTATTCTTAGGAAGTCGCCGATGATTTGTTTTGATTCACCTATTCTCATTCCCTTAACTTTAATGCCAAGGGATGGGATTTCAAAGCCCCGTATGAGTAATTTAGTCAATTGATCGCATATGACTATAAAAAGTGATAGAAAGAGTATCTTCACGGGTTTTTTCAGAATTTTTTCTTTTGTGCAAGCTTGCAGGTAATGCAAAGCTGAGTATGTGGCACTGCTTCAAGTCGTCGCTTGTCAATTAACTTTCCACAGCTTATGCAAACGCCATATGTCCCACGCTCTATTCTCATAAGTGCAGCATCAATATAGTTTAACATCTTTTCTTCCCTTGCTATAAAAAACATCGTTTTCTCTCTTTCTTCAGTTTCAGTTCCATATTCCATATGAATTGAATACGGCGTTCCAATTGGTTTATCGTTTTGTGTCGTTGATTCAATCAAAGATTGCTTGTGATATTCAAGCATTTCAAGGATTTCCTCGCGCTTTTTTAAAAGAATTTGCTTGAAATGTTCAAGATCTTCTTTTGAATAAGCGACTTTCGGAATTTGAGATTCCTTCTTCGGGGTTTGTTGTTCGCTTTGCGTTTGCTCTGGGGAAGTTTGAGCGATCGTATCTTGAGTTAATTCAATTACTTCACTTTTAACTTTCGGGGTTTTCTTTTTTGTCGTTTTTTTAGCGGTAATTCTCTTTGTCTTTTTGATCCTTGATTTGGCGGTTGATCTTTTTACCGCTTTTTTCGCGGTGGTTTTCTTCTTTGTTGATTTAACTTTTTTCTTCGCCATGTTAAACCTCGTTAAATTTTAAATTAATTAAGTCGCACTCTCTCAATTGAAATTTCACACGGCTCATCATTTACCTCCCAAGATTTCACATATTCAGCTTCTCTAAAGTTATCAGAAAGTTCAATCGCAAGGGTTTCACTTTTGATGTAATCACTCAAGGCAAAAACAGCTTTTCTCAATTTCTCCGATTCGGTTTTGAAGAAGATACGAATTCTATCCGTAACCTCAAAATTGGCTTCTTTTCTCATGTTTTGAACTCTATTTATGAACTCACGGGCGAAGCCTTCGTTTATCAGATCCTCGGTGAGTTCCGTATCAAGCGCCACAGTTATCACTCCGTCTGATTCAACGACCCAACCTTTTATATTTTCACTGTAAATTTCAACATCCTCTCTGGTAATCTCAATTTTTTCGTTATCAACTATGATTTCAATCTTCCCGTTTTCTTCAAGTTCTTTTATTTGTTTTCTTTGAAGCTCCTTGATGAATTGTGAAATTTTTTGTGCTTTCTTCCCAAATTTCGGACCTATTGATTTGAAGTTTGGCTTTGCTTTTTTCTCTACGATTTCCGAATCGTCATCAACATATTCAATCGCCTTTACATTGATTTCATCCAGGATGACATCTTTCATTATTTCAATTTTCTCTTTCTCGTTCTCGTCTGATATAGGTATAATTATTTTTCTCAACGGTTGACGAACTTTTAGATTTGTTTTGGCACGAAGCGATCTAACTATGTAAACAATTCGCTGGGCAAGCTCCATTCTCTTTTCAAGTTCTGGATCTATTTCGTTTTCATTTGGTTCAGGTATATAGGCAAGATGCACGGATTCGTAAGGTTCTTTCCTTGTGACGCTGTTGAGATTTCTATAAATTTCATCAGCAAGAAATGGTGCAAATGGAGCCATTAGTTTTGCTATCGTGATAAGGCATTCGTAAAGTGTTTGAAAGGCTGATATCTTATCTTTCTCAACGCCACTTTTCCAGAACCTTCTCCTGCTTCTGCGAACATACCAGTTGGAAAGTTGATCTATAGTAAAGTCGGAAATCAAACGAGCTGCTTTAGTTAAATCATAATCATCCATTGCTTCAATATAGTTTTTAATCAGCGAGTTTAAAGCCGAAATTATCCATCTGTCAATTTCAGGTCTTTCCTTAACAGGAATCCTTTCTTCTGAATATGTGAAGTTATCTATGTTCGCATAAAGCGTGAAGAAGGAATAGGTGTTAATAAGTGTGCTGAAGAATTTGCGTTGTATCTCAACTATGTCTTCTTCGTTAAAGAGTTTCGGCTTCCAAGGTGGGCTCACGGACATGAGGTACCACCTGACGGAATCAGCTCCGTATTTCTCAACGACTTCAAATGGATCAACGACATTTCCGCGTGATTTTGACATTTTTTGTCCTTCTTTATCAAGTATAAGTTCATTCACAACAACATGTTTATATGCTGGGGAATCAAACAGGAAGCTTGAAATTGCATGTAGAGAGTAAAACCAACCTCGTGTTTGGTCAATTCCTTCTGCGATGAAATCAGCTGGGAAATTTTCCTTGAAAAGTTCAACATTTTCAAATGGATAATGGAACTGCGCAAATGGCATTGCTCCTGAATCAAACCATACATCAATTACCTCAGGTGTCCTTCTCATTATTCCGTTGCACTTTTTGCATTCAAATGTTATCTGATCAACAAAAGGTTTATGAAGGTCAAGTGGTTCAGGCACATTCTTGCCTTCTTTCATTATTTCCTCAATGCTTCCAACAGATCTCATTTCACCGCAGTTTTCACAAATCCAAATGTTAAGTGGAGCACCCCAGAATCTATCTCTTGATAAAGCCCAATCTTTATTTTCCTCAAGCCAATTCCCGAATCTACCAGAGCCAACCTCTGGTGGATGCCATTGAATTTGTTTATTTAGCTCAATCATCTTATCAACATAGCGAGTGGTGCTTATGTACCAGGACTCACGAGCATAATAAAGTAGCGGTGTTTTACATCTCCAACAATGTGGATAGCTATGAACGATCGTTTCTTTTTTGTATAACAAGCCACGCGATTTTAGATTTTGAATGATTTCAGGATCAGCATCTTTGACAAATTTCCCTTTGAAGTCTGTAATCTCATCTGTAAACTCGCCACTTTTGTTAACAGGTTGAAGCGTTGGTAAATCATATTCGCGTCCGACTTGATAATCTTCCTCACCGAAGGCAGGTGCAATATGAACTATTCCCGTTCCATCCTCGGTGCTGACGAAATCTGCTGTCACGACATAAAAAGCTTTCTTATCAACAGGTATATAGTCAAAAAGTCGCTCGTATTCTTTGCCTTTTAATTGATGACCTTTATATTCAGCAAGAATTTCATAATCACCATCAATCACAACTAATCTATCTCTTGCGAGAATTAAATTTTCTCCTTTGTGTGAAATTTTAACATAAGTTACCTCGGGATGAACTGCAAGAGCAACATTTGAAATTAAAGTCCAAGGCGTCGTGGTCCAAACAAGAAAATATGTATTTTCTTCGCCTTTTGCTTTTATCTTAACATAAATTGATGGATCTTTGACATCCTCATAACCTTGAGCTACTTCGTGGGAAGAAAGTGGAGTTTCACATCTTGGGCAATATGGTTGGATTTTGTAGCCTTTATAGATGTAGCCTTTATCAAAGAACTGCTTTAATGCCCACCAAATTGATTCAATATATTCATTTGTAAAAGTTATGTAGGCATTTTCAAGGTCAATCCAATAGCCTATCCTTTCGGTCATTTCTTCCCAATCGTTGAGATATTCAAAGACCGACTTTTTGCATTCTTCATTGAACTTTTCAATTCCGTATTCAATTATTTCGTCTTTGTGTTTTATTCCAAGTTTTTTCTCAATTTCAATTTCAACAGGAAGTCCGTGAGTATCCCATCCTGCTTTGCGATAAACTTTGAAACCTCGCATCGTTTTATATCTACACACAAGATCTTTAATGGTTCGGCTCATTACATGGTGAATACCTGGGCGACCATTTGCAGTCGGAGGTCCTTCATAAAAAGTAAAACTTGGTTTCCCCTCCCGTGTTAAAATGCTTTTCTCAAAAATTTTGTTCTCCTTCCAAAATTTCAAAATTTCACGCTCAAGATCTGAATACTTGATTTTGTCCGTTAATTCCTTATACATCTTCGCATGCAATTTATTTTTAAAGTGTTATGCAAAAATTTTTTTATTGTTCTTTAGCGAACCTTAAACGCTTTCGTTTATTCTCTTCTTAGGTTTTTAGCTCAATGCTTCCTAAATATAAACGATAGAATCCATATTATCAGTGTCAAAATTATGCTAAGCAAAATGCTTGTCGTGATAGGGAAGTAGAAAGTGAAGTTTCTCTTTTGTATTAAGATATCGCCGGGTAATTTACCAATGAATGGAATTTTACCACCGATTTTATCTGCGATTAAAAGTATAGCACCGAAGATAAAAATCAATGCTCCTATGAGTAGTAAAACTTTCCCAAGCGATTGAAGCATAGCTGTCTTTAAAGGTTAATTTTTTCAACCAAACGCTTCATAAGTAAAGTTAATTTAGGTTCCGCTTCTGATGCAACTCTTATAACATCTTCAAGGCTTAATGGTTGAAGCGCATCTGGGAAGCACTCGTCAGTTATAACAGAAATCCCAAATACCTTCATTCCCATATGGTTTGCGACGATGTTCTCTGGGACTGTTGACATTCCAACTGCATCAGCTCCGATCAATCTCAAAAACCGGTACTCTGCTCTCGTTTCAAGGCTTGGACCTGTCATTGCAACATAAACACCTTTTTGAACCCTTATTTTTTCTTCAAGCGCTACTTGCTCCGCAAGTTCAATTAATTCTTTATTATACGGCTCGGACATATCAGGAAATCTTGGTCCAAGCTCATCGTCATTTGGTCCTATAAGAGGGTTATCCCCAAGTAGGTTGATATGATCTGTAATTATCATAAGATCGCCTTTTCTGAAGAGTGGGTTCAAACCACCAGCTGCGTTTGAAATTAAAAGATACTTAACACCCAAGAATTTCATCACCCGCACAGGGAAGGTAATTTGTTTCATCGTATATCCTTCATAGTAGTGAAATCTACCTTGCATTGCTACGACATCTTTTCCGCTTAGATTACCAAAAATTAATCTGCCGTGATGAGATTCAACTGTTGAAATTGGGAAGTGAGGTATATCGCTATAGTCAATTATTGTTTCAGCTTTGATTTCCTTTGCAAGTCCACCAAGCCCTGTTCCGAGAATTATACCAATTTTAGGTTCAAGCTTTGTTTTAGTTCTTATGAAATTTAATGCTTCCATTATTTGCTGTTTCAGCTCGCTCATATTTGGGATTCCACTTTTGTTTTATTGTTCCAAGTTTTTAATTATGTCGTCAAGTTTAATTTTTTCTTCTATTTTTTCCTGGGTCTCGGTTTTCGTGGGTGCTTCAAGAAGATTCAGTTTTTCCATCTCGGACATAAGAAAGTTTTTCAGTTCCTTTAAAATTCGTTCTTTTTCAATTTTCAAAGTTTGGATTTCGTTTTCAATTTTTATGCTTTCAATTTTTGCCTTGTCAATAATTTCCTTTGCTTTAAGTTCAGCTTCTTTTATTAAAAGCTCGGCTTGTTTTCTTGCGTTTTCAAGTGTTTTGGTTGCTGTTTCTTGGGCTTGTGTTACCGCAAGGTGTAAATTTTTTTCAATTTGTTTGTAAGTTGAAACCTCGGTTTCAAGCATCGCAATTTTTTCTTTGAGTTCTTTGTTCTCGTGAAGCAGATTTTCATACTCTGTAGCAAGCATTTCAAGGTAAACTCTCACTTCTTCAATATTATAACCTCTAAAAGATTTTTTAAACTGTTGCTTTTTTATAGCAAGCGGTGTGAATTTCATTTTATCACCTTTTAATTTCTTGGTCCGAATATCGCTGTCCCAATTCTTACGATCGTCGCTCCCTCTTCTACGGCGATCCAGTAGTCATTGCTCATTCCCATTGACAAATGTTTCATTTCAACATTTTTGAGATCAAGTTTTTTTATCTCGTCGCTTAGTTGTCTTAACAACTTAAACATTGGGCGAACATCTTCTGGGTTCGGCAGATATGCAGCAACAGTCATAAGTCCCTTTATCCTTACAAATTCACAACTTTCGGAAATCTGTTTGACAAGCTCGGTGGTTTCCTCTGGCTTTACTCCATATTTTGTTTTTTCTCCAGATGTGTTAACCTCAATCAATACATCAACAATGCGATTTATCCTTTTCGCTCTTTTTTCAATTTCAAGAGCAAGTTTCAAACTGTCAACAGAATGTATCAAATGAACGAAATCAACTATGTATTTAACCTTGTTTGTCTGTAGATGCCCAACGAAGTGCCACCTTACATTTTGAATATCTATGTAACTCTTTTTTTCAAGAAGCTCTTGAACCCTATTTTCGCCTATATCGTTGATCCCAGCGTTTATCGCTTCTTTTATTTTGTCAACAGGAACGGTTTTTGTAACTGCTACGATGGTAATTTCTTCTGGGTTTCTGCCTACCTTTTGACAGACCTCCCGAATTTTTTGCCTTATTTTATAAATGTTTTCGGCGATCATTTAGTTCAGAAAAATAAAAGTGTGCTTTTGGATTTTAAATATAAGTCATAACCTATAAAAAATCAAATTGAGCGTCGCTTAACAAAGAATGCTGTTATGAGGAACTTTTTGAGTGAAATTTTGCTTAAATCTTTCAGATTAAATAAATTTCCAAAAAAAGGGGATTCAAAATCCGAGAGGCGCATAGAGTTTTTTTCATTTTTCAATAAACAATGAAAAACTTTCCTAAAGGAAACAAAAGGAGGTAAATTAGCCATGTTCAAATCCGATTTATTTAACAGGGTTACAATTGGCGAAGCAAAGCAGTATGAAAATATGGTGGTTTATCCTTTGTTTTCGGTTGAGGATGGAAAGAACGAGTATTTAACTCTTGACGAAGCATTGAAGCAAAGTTTAATTAAAATAACCGAAGTCGGTGAAGAGGGGACTGTCAATAAGTTGAAAGTAGAAAATCTTGCCGACCTACCTATTTTAATACTTGAGGGGGAAGAGCTCATAGGAGCAAAGCAGAACAGAACTATTAATACGACTATTCTAATCAAAGAAAAAACAACGACTTTCATCCCCGTTAGCTGTGTTGAACAAGGGCGATGGAACTACAAAACAAGCATGATTTTATAACTCCCACATATATGCGAGCAAAGAAGGTTGCCTCCGTTACTAAATCAGTTAAAATGAAAAAAGAATTCGATTCAGATCAACACCTTGTCTGGTCGGCAGTTTCAGAACTGCTAATATCGTTCAATGTTGAAAGTTATAGTAAAGCAGTTGATGATGTTTATGCGGTAATGGAAGACAAACGATACGATTACCTACACATCTTTAAATATGAAGATGGACAAAATGGGATAATCGTGTTCATCAATGATAGAGTTTCTGGGGTTGAATATATCTCGTTAAAGCGTGCTTATAAAATTTATCACAGTGGATTTATTGCAAGCTACGCTCTTAATTCAATTTTTGAGGCGAAACGGGAGAAGAATGAAAATGGTTATAGAACAATAGATGAATTTATCTCTGAATTTGACAAATATCAATGGGAGATAACTAAATCCGTTGGGCTTGGTGATGATATAAGGTTTATGAACGACAATTATGTAGCAGCTGGTTTGATCTATCAAGGCGAGTTAATTCAAATGTCCATTTTAAATAATAATGAAGGAGGAGATAAAGGGTTGGAGCACACTTTTTGACATAATAGATGACTTCCTTGTGTAGTTGCATTTCTGTCCAGATTCAATTTTTTTAAGTTTTCTTTTTTGTTTAAATTTTCAAAAAACAAAATCACCTTCTTTGAAAGTCACGGGCAAATGTATAACTTCTATCCTTTGATCGCAAAAGAGAAAATTCTGACGGTTTCCGAATTAACTTATAAAATAAAGGAATTTGTTGAGCCAAATTTTCAAGATATATGGCTTCAGGGTGAGATATCAAATTATAAAGTGCACAGCCCTTCCGGACATGTTTATTTCACGCTTAAGGATCAAAATGCCTCAATAAATGCAGCGATGTGGAAAAGATATGCTGATAATTATTTAAGAGATCGTGATTACAAAGACGGGGATAAAGTTTTGGTTCACGGTAAAATTGAGATCTATGAACCACGTGGTGAATATAAGATCATAGTTGATTTTATTGAGCCTCTTGGAATTGGTGAACTTCAGATAAAATTTGAGATGTTGAAGCAGAAACTTGCAGCTGAAGGATTGTTTGATAAACGATATAAGAAGCCAATTCCGGAATATCCAAATAAGATAGGAATTGTCACAAGCCCAACGGGCGCAGCGATAAGAGATATAATAAACATAATCTCGCGCCGTTTCCCAGCGGTTGAATTAATTCTTTATCCCGTCAAAGTTCAAGGTGAAGGTGCAGCGGAGGAGATAGCACAAGCGATAAGGGACTTTAATTCTTATGGTGAAGTTGAAGTGATAATAGTTGGAAGAGGTGGTGGTTCAATTGAAGATCTTTGGGCTTTTAATGAAGAAATCGTTGCAAGAGCTATCTTTGAATCAAAAATCCCAATAATAAGCGCAGTTGGTCACGAAATTGATTATAGCATAAGTGACTTCGTTGCGGATTTAAGAGCTCCAACGCCGTCGGCAGCAGCTGAATTAGTCGTAAAAAATCGTGATGATGTTATTGAAAATGTTCAAAATATTTGGTATAATATCCATCAACTTGTGATTGATAAAATAAAAAATGCGAAAAAGGAGGTTGAACATCTCGTTAAAAGTTATGCTTTTAACCGACCGCTTGACTGGTTGAGACAATATACGATGAGAATTGACGAATTAACGCGAGCCCTTGATATTGCGATGTCCCATAGATTTGAAATTATAAAACAAGATTTCAATCAATGGTTGAAAAGATTTGAATCGGTAAATCCTGAACTTGCTTTGAAGCGGGGTTATGCGATTGTCTATAAAAACGGAAAGATCGTTCACAGCAAAAATGAACTCAAGATAAACGACGAGTTTAATATAAAATTATCAGATGGAACAATAAAAGGAGTGATGAAAGGTTATGGCGAAGAAAAATGAAATAACAGAAACTTCCATTGAAAATTTAACATTTGAGCAAGCGCTAAGGGAACTTCAAGATATAGTAGATAAACTTGAAACCGGACAAGTGACGCTTGAAGAGGCAATTGAGATGTATGAGCGTGGGATCAGACTTTCAAAATACTGCATTAGTAAATTAACACAAGCGGAAATCAGGATAAAAAAGATAATCAAAGATGAATCTCAAGGATTTACACTTATTGATTTTGATTTAAATAACAAAATTTAGAGGTCAAAATGGAGTTGCAAGATCTTTCCGCAAACTATAAAATTTTACCAAAGATAAATTCCCCTAATGATTTAAAGCAGCTTAGCATTCGTGAGCTTGAGATCCTTGCAAGCGAGATAAGGGAATTTATAATTGACACGATTTCAAAAGTTGGGGGACATCTTGGTGCAAGTTTAGGTGTTGTTGAGCTGACGCTTGCCGTTCATTATGTATTTGATACTCCCAAAGATAAAATAATTTGGGACACGGGACATCAGGGTTATGTTCATAAAATAATTACTGGGCGAAGAGATGTTTTTCATACGATAAGACAGTTTAAAGGTATAAGTGGATTTTTAAAGCGAAGCGAAAGTATCTATGATGTTTTTGGAGCTGGACATGCTTCAACTTCAATTTCAGCAGCTCTTGGAATAGCAACGGCGCGAGATTTTGATAAAGCCAACTATAAGGTCATCGCAATAATCGGAGATGGTGCGATGACGGCTGGGCTTGCTTATGAAGCAATGAACAATGCAGGAATGATGAAGAAAAACTTGATCGTAATCTTAAATGATAACAATATGTCCATTTCACCTAATGTTTGGGCTGTGTCAAAATACTTTACCGATTTGATAGCAAGTGCACAATATAATAAACTTAAATCATTCATTTGGGATCTAACAGGACAACTTGATGGAATAGGCGATAGAATTAGAAAGCTTGCTGCGAAAATTGAAGGTGGCGTTAAGGCAGTTATAACACCAGGGATGCTTTTTGAGGCTCTTGGATTTAGATATTTCGGTCCGGTGAATGGACATAACATTGCTAAGTTAGTGAAGATTTTAAATGAGATAAAAAATCTAAACGGTCCGATACTTCTTCATGTCATAACCCAAAAGGGCAAAGGTTATAAACCAGCTGAAGAAGATGAACAAAAGTATCATGGCGTGACCCCATTTGATAAAATCACGGGCAAGATGTACAAAAGCGATAAACCAGAACCCCCAAGCTATACAAAGATCTTTGGTCAAACCGTTGTTGAACTTGCCAAAATGAATAGTAAGATCGTTGGTATTACAGCGGCGATGCCTGAAGGAACGGGGCTTAACATTTTAGCTAAGGAGATTCCTGAAAGATTTTTTGATGTTGGAATAGCGGAGCAACATGCTGTGACATTTGCAGCTGGGCTTGCAACAGAGGGATATATCCCAATTTGTGCAATTTATTCAACATTTTTACAAAGAGCTTTTGATCAAATTGTCCACGATGTAGCGCTTCAGCATCTTCATGTGATTTTTGCAATTGACAGAGCTGGACTCGTTGGAGCGGATGGTCCGACTCATCACGGAGCTTTTGATTTGAGCTATTTGCGACTTATTCCCGGAATAGTGATAATGGCACCAAAAGATGAGAGCGAATTGAGAGATATGTTATATACTGCAACAATTTATAACAAAGGACCTGTAGCTATAAGATATCCAAGAGGCAGTGGTGTTGGCGTCCCAATTAAAAATAATTTTGATCTGATTGAAATTGGAAAAGCTGAAGTTTTGAAAGAAGGCAATGACATCGCAATACTTGCAATTGGAAATATGGTATATCCAAGTTTGAAATCCGCCGAGATACTTAAAAGATACGGAATAGATGCAATGGTGGTAAATATGAGGTTCGTCAAACCGCTTGATGAGGAACTTCTTGATATAATCTTTGATAAATTTGATAAGGTCGTAACCGTTGAAGAAAACACAATCCGTGGCGGGTTTGGAAGCGCAGTTCTTGAGTATGCAGCTTCAAAGGGGATTACAAATGTTAAATTCTTAATCCATGGGATACCAGATGAATTTATTGAGCACGGAACGCAAAAAGAACTTTGGCATATGCTCAAACTTGATCCCGAGGGGATAGCTGAAAAAATTCTTGAAAAATTTGAGTTTGATAAATTTCAAACTTCACAAAAAACAGAATTAATTGAAAAACATGGAAAAAGTTAAGCTTGGAATAATTGGGCTTGGTGGAATAGCTCAAGCAGTCCATCTTCCGATACTTTCTAAACTTGAAAATGCACAAATCATTGCTCTTTGTGATACCGACAAAGCTAAAGCGAGGATGCTCGCTGAAAAATATAATGTCCCATACTTTTATACGGATTACGAGAAAATGCTGAAGGAAGTTGATGAAATTGAAGCGGTTGAGATCTTAACACCTACCAACCTACACGCTGAGATGACGAAGTCTTGTGTTTCAGCTGGCAAAGATGTATTTGTAGAAAGACCACTTGCAAGAACATACAAGGAAACTGAGGAAGTTGTGAAAACCATTCAAGAAAGTAATCGCAAAGTCATGGTCGGGATGAATTTAAGATTTAGACCTGATGCCATGCTCATGAAAGGTTTCATTGAGAAAGGAGAACTTGGTTCAGTTTTCTATGTCAAAGCGGGATGGTTCAAGAAACCAAACGATAAAAAATGGGTTTTAAGTAAAGATAAATCCGGTGGTGGAGTTATACTTGACCTTGGAATCAGTATACTTGACCTTGCGTTATGGATGGCTGGATATCCAGAAGTTAAAAGCGTTAGTTCGGTTTGTTATAGACATCAAACTAAATCAGTTGAAGATAGCGCCATAGTCCTTCTTAAGTTCAAAAACGAAGCAACGCTTTTCATTGATGTAAGTTGGACTTACGAGTTTGAAAAGCCGATTTTTTATTTGCATATATTTGGGACAGAGGGAACTGGAGAATTGAATCCATTTAGAATCTATAAAGATATACAGGGCAAGCTTGTCAATCTTGCTCCTGAAAAGATGGACAAGCCAGAGGCGCTTTACTGGAAATCATATGAAAACGAAATCAAACATTTCCTTGGCGCTGTGCGAGATCTTCATCCGCTTGTTTCAAGTGCGAAAGATGCTCTTTATAGAATGAAAGTCGTTGACTCAATATACAAATCAGCCGAGCGAGGCAAGGAAGTTATTTTCAAGTAAAGTTTTAAATAAAAATGTTCATAACCTTTGAAGGGGTTGATCTTTGCGGAAAAACAACGCAGGCTGAAATTTTAATAGAAAGATTGAAAAACCTCGGATTAGATGTTGTTTTTGTCCGTGAGCCAGGGGGAACGAGAATTTCCGAACATATACGCAAAATTTTGCTTGACTCTGAAAACAAAGAAATGGATGCAATTACGGAACTATTTCTATTTTCAGCAAGCCGTGCACAACTTGTAAAAGAAGTTATAATTCCATCGCTAAATTCAGGCAAAGTCGTCGTGTGCGACAGATTTTATGACTCAACTCTCGCTTATCAAGGCTATGGTAGGGGAATTGAAATAGAAAAGATTAAAACAATAAACGAACTGGCATCAGCCGGATTGACTCCTGACATTACATTTTTAATTGATATCCCAGTTGATGAAATTTACAAAAGGAAAAAGGCAAAATACAGTGAATTTGATAGAATGGAAAATTCAGGGATTGAGTTTTACAATAGAGTCAGATATGGATATCTTGAAATTTCAAAATCAAGTGATAGATTTGTCGTCATAGACGGAACAAGAGGAATTGAAGAAATAAGCGAGCGAATTTGGGAAATCGTTTTTGAAAAATTAAAAACGAAGGTAAAATGAAACGCAAAATTTTCTTTTTCGGCTTTGGGCTTTTAGCCATTGCTCTGATTGTGCAATTTGAATTCTATCAAGTCAGGAAGGATGATATATTTTTCAAGATAGATAAAAGCATTGACATCTTTGGAAAGATTTATAGAGAAGTGATCCTAAACTATGTTGACGAAGTTGATCCCGAAAAATTTATGAGGGCGGGTATAAAGGGAATGTTAAGTGAACTTGATCCATACACTGTTTTCATAGACGAGAAACACAGAGAAGATGTTGATGCCCTAACGACAGGAAAATATGGAGGTATCGGAATAACAGTATCAAAGTTTGACGATCAGATTGTCGTTGTTAAAGTTTCAAAGGGTCATCCTGCCGATAAAGCTGGGATAAAAGTTGGTGATGTTATTGTTGAAATTGATAGCATAAATCTGAAAAACAAGCCTCTTGAGGAGGTTAGAACATACTTAGTTGGCAAACCTGGGACGCCGATAAAACTTAAGGTTTTAAGAGAAGGAGTTAAAGGTCCGCTCGTTTTTGAGATGACAAGAACTGATATTGAAGTTAAAAGCGTTGTATATTCTGATTTCGTTGAAGATGGAATCGCATATATAAAACTTGATCGTTTTTCAAGAAATGCAGGTGAAGAGTTAAGACGAGCAATAAAGAATTTGCAAGCGAAAGGTGAAATAAAAGGTTTGATATTGGACCTCCGCGATAATCCTGGGGGACTGCTTGACGCTGCGGTTGATGTAGTTGAAAAGTTTGTGCCAGAGGGGAGTTTAATCGTCTCAACTCGTGGGCGAAAACCAGATGCTTTGAGGAATTATTATTCTACTGAAAAACCAATGCTTCCAGATGTTCCGCTGTGTGTTATCGTAAATAGCTCAAGCGCAAGCGCAAGCGAAATAGTTGCTGGGGCCGTCCAAGATTTGGATCGTGGGGTAATTATCGGCACAAGGACATTTGGAAAAGGTCTCGTTCAAACGATTAGTTATCTCTCTTATAATACTTTTCTCAAGATAACAACTGCGAAGTATTACACTCCAAGCGGTCGCAGTATTCAAGAGATTGATTATTTTCACAAGCCTGGGGGCGTTTTCGTTTCAAAACCAGATTCGGAGCAAAAAATTTTCAAAACCAAAAACGGTCGGATTGTTTACGCTCAGGGTGGAATAATGCCCGATACAGTTGTCCCTGAGTTGAGACGAAGCGATTTCGTTGAAGCGCTCGTTCAAAAAAGATTATTTTTCAAGTTTGCAAATTATTTCTCCGCTGAACATGAGACATTGCCAGAAAATTTTGAAGTAAACGAGCAAATTCTTGAAAGATTTAAAAAATTCATTGAGCAAAATAACTTTACATTCAGAGATAGCTTTGAGATAAATCTTGAGAAAGCGGTTGAATACGCAAAAAGGCAAAGATATAAAAATGGCTATCTTGAAGCGATTGAGACAGCATTAACCAAAATGAAAAGAAACAGAATTGATTTCTTTAATCTTTATCGCGATGAAATCGCAAGAGAACTTATGCGTGAGATACTTTCAAGGTATAAGTATGAAGACGAGCTCATAGCGTGGGCTCTCCCAAACGATGTTCAAGTTAGAACAGCAATTTCAATTTTAAAAGAGAAAAAAACTTATAATTCTATTTTGAGCTTGAAATGATCTTATGGAAAGTCTTATTGCTTTTCATATCTGGTCTTTTCGCTGGTTTCCTTGCTGGCTTTTTCGGGATTGGTGGTGGCGTGATCCTTGTCTTAATTTTGATGTATTATTATTCTGGGACGGGGATTTCACCAGATCTAATTCCTAAAATTGCAGTTGCAACAAGTTTGTTCACGATAATTTTCACATCAATTTCAAGTACAGTAAAACAATATGAGAATAAAAACATTGAATGGAATCTGACATTTACAATGGGATTTGCTTCTGTCGTCTCCGCTTTGGTTGGGAGTAAAATTGCTACCATCGTTTCAGGAGATTTTATTAGAACTTTCATCATTGCAGTTATAATTTTAGCTGGGATCAGAATGCTTATTGATAGAAACTCGGGGGTTGATGTTGACGATTTGACAAATTACAAAAGCAATGTAAGTGCGATTTCATCTATTTTTTGGGGTTTGATTACTGGTATAATTTCCATATTCGCAGGTGTTGGAGGTGGGATCTTGCTCGTCCCAGTGATGAATAGTATTATGAAAATTCCTATAAAAAGAGCAATTGGGACATCAAGCTCAATTATAGTTTTAACCTCAATCTTCGGGACGCTTGGTTATGTGATCAATGGCTTCGGTAAACCTGAACTTGAAAATCTTGGAACACTTGGCTTTGTTGACTACACAGCAGGAATTCCAATCTTGATTGGTTCAATTTTAACAAGTCGCCTTGGAGCTCAAGCATCTTATAAAACGAGATCAAAACTTCTTAAAAAACTTTTCGCAGCCCTTTTAATCACGGTTGCAATTTTAACATTTTTCAAATAAAAGATTGGGAAAAATGTTTCTTAGATACCGCACATTTGAACTTAAGCTTAAACATCCTTTCAAAATCACACGAGGTGTGAGAACATCAAATTGGGTTGTGCTTATTGAAATTGAGCACGATGGAGTAATCGGCTATGGCGAAGCGTCCCCATCTCAAAGATATGGAGAAAACATTGAAACGGTGCAGAAATTTTTAAGTAAAATTGATCTTTCACAATTTGACGATCCATTTAACATTGAGGAAATTCTAAACTATGTTGATTCTATTGAACCTGGAAACACAGCTGCTAAAGCCGGAATTGATATAGCACTTCACGATCTCGTTGGAAAACTTCTTAATGTTCCAATTTACAAACTTTTTGGACTTAACAAAGAAAAGACGCCGATAACATCATTTACAATTGGAATTGATGAACCACAAGTGATTGAGCAAAAGGTCAAAGAAGCGGAAGAATATCCGATTTTAAAAGTTAAACTTGGACTTGAGAACGATGAGGAGATAATTAAAACGATCCGAAAGATCACCGATAAGCCAATTCGTGTTGATGCAAACGAAGGATGGAAAACCAAGGAGATCGCATTTGAGAAAATTAAATGGCTTCAAGATGAAGGCGTTGAATTTGTTGAGCAACCGATGCCTGCCGACGACCTTGACTCCGTTGCATGGCTTAGAGATAAAGTTGATATCCCAATAATCGCTGACGAGAACTGTGTTCGGCTTTATGATGTTCCAGCTTTAGGAAAGGCATATGATGGAATTAATATCAAACTTATGAAATGCACAGGGATAAGAGAAGCAGTGAAAATGATAAACACAGCAAGAGCGATGGGAATGAAAGTGATGATCGGATGTATGATTGAGTCATCCGTTGGAATAACCGCTGGAGCTCAAATCTCGCCTCTTGTTGATTTCGCAGATCTTGACGGAAATCTTTTAATAACAAATGATCCATTTGAAGGAGTTAAAGTTCAGAATGGAAAATTAATTCTCCCGGATGAGCCGGGACTTGGTGTAAAGAAATTAATTTAAAGCTATGTTTTTCAAAAGACCTCAACATTTGCGTTTTGAGTATATCCCAAGGTACTACAAACCCGAGAAGGATGAGGAGCTTAAAAGAAAAGAGCGATTGAAGAGAAGTTTAAAATTTCAGAGAGTGGGGATTTCTGAAAGAAAGCGAAGGTCATTAATTTGGTGGTTGATAGTTGCTGGTATTGTTTTTTATCTTTATCTTGTCTTATCGGGCGCGTTGTGAAATGCTGAATTTGATTTTGGAGTTAATGACAGCAGTCTTATTTTTAATTTTGAGCGAAAAAAGCAGAAATAATTTTGCTTTTTAAAATGGGAAGGATAAAAATTTTACCAGACGAAATAGCAAGCAAAATTGCAGCGGGCGAGGTTATACAAAGACCGGAATCTGTGGTCAAAGAATTGATTGAAAATTCAATTGATGCAGGAGCGAAAAATATAACTGTAATTTTGAAGGAAGCGGGGAAGACACTTATTCAAGTGATAGACGATGGCTGTGGTATGAGCGAAGATGATGCAGTTCTTGCATTTGAAAGACATGCAACAAGCAAGATTGAAACATACGAGGACCTTGAAAACATACGGACGCTTGGCTTCAGGGGCGAGGCGCTCGCTTCAATCGCAGCCGTTGCTAAGGTTGAAATGAAAACAAGAACTCAAGAAGATGAACTTGCAACGCTTGTTAAAATAGAAGGTGGGAAGCTAATTGAGGTTTCAAAAACGACGCATCCAGTTGGGACATCAATCCTGGTCAAAAATCTTTTCTATAACACACCTGCGAGAAGAAATTTTTTGAAAAGCAATCACACAGAATTTAGACATGCATATGAAGCTTTTGTAAGATTTGCAATCGCCTATCCAGAAATATCATTTGAATTCATCAGCGATGACGAGGTTATATCAAAATTTGAAGCAACGGATCTTGAAACGAGAATTAAACAAATCTTTGGAGATGATTTTTACGAAAACCTTATCCCCGTAAATGAGAAAACCGAATTCATAAGCATACACGGATTTATAAGCAAACCCGAATTTTCAAAGAAGACGAAATCAGATCAGTTCATTTTTCTTAACCGAAGATACATAATAAATCGCTCAATAAATCACGCAGTTTATGGTGCCTACGAACATTTACTTGAAAAAGGAAACTTTCCATCGTTTATTTTGATGATTTCAATTAACCCGAGGCATGTTGATGTAAATGTTCATCCGTCAAAGCTTGAGGTTAAATTTGATGATGAACAGGGAATTTACAATTTTGTTCGTGCAGTCGTAAAACATTCTCTTTCAAAGTTCAACTTAATTCCAGAGGTTGAGTTTGAGCCATCAGGTGGAATTAAACTTCGCACATCCACAGAAATTGAGGAAATAAAACAAAGATTGATAAATCTGACTGAACCAATAAAAGAAAAAATTCAAAAAGAACAGCAGTATTCGCTTGAATTTTTAACTTCTTCTTTTCCAGAAGCTGAAACAGAGCTTAAAGCAAAGGTTGGACTTGAAAGAGTTGAAAGGATGTCGCAAGAAATCCAATTCACAATTCCTCAAGCTGATGAGGGAAGTGATAGTGAAGGAACTTCATTTATGCAAATTCACGGTAGATATATAATTGCTCAAATTAAAAGTGGGATTATGATAATTGATCAACATGTTGCGCACGAAAGGATCCTTTATGAAAAAGCGCTTGATAGGTTAAATTCGGGCTCTCCTTTCACACAGCAGCTTTTGTTTCCGCAAACTATTGAACTTGCACCGTCAGATATAGCAATCGTGAAAGAAATTAAAGAACACCTTGAAAGTTTAGGTTTTGATTTGCGAATCTTTGGGAAGAATACGATTGTCCTTTATGGAGTCCCGCCAGAGGTAAAGCAAGGGGCAGAGCGAAAGATTTTGCAAGAGATAATTGAACTTTACAAAGAAAATTCAAATACTGAACCGAATTTAAGTGTTCGTGAAAACCTTGCAAAATCTTTTGCCTGTAAAACAGCAATAAAAGCTGGGGATAGATTAACACCTGAAGAAATTCAGGTTTTAATTGATCAACTTTTCCTTACCCAAAACCCCTATGTATGCCCCCACGGAAGACCAATAATAATCAAAATTTCAATTGAGGAACTTGATAAAAGATTCGGAAGAGCTTAGCTTACTTCCGTGCTGTGACTATTAATCCCGTCCCACTTTTATTTTCAATTTTGGTATCAAGCCACATCATAAAAATACCGGGAACTAAAATAACAAGGTAATATAGTGGTAAGAAAAGAGCGAAAGCAAAACTTTTCCCAAGCAAAAGAACAGGAAATTTTATCATCAACCTCCACGACAGATTTCCCCATTTACCATAGCTGTATTTCACGGAGATGTTTTTAAATCCTATTTTTTCAAGTTTATCTTTGATTTCATCCGCTCCGTAACCACTTCTTACATGCTCTTCAATAAAGCTTTCATCTTCTTCGGAGTGAACTTCTGATCCACCGAGGTTTGATGGGGTACTTATTATCAGTAATCCATCTTTTTTCATTGCTTTATAAAAATTTCTAAAAACCTCCTCATCGTTTTCAATGTGTTCCATGACATCAATTGCAAGTATTAAGTCAAATTTTTCAGCGAAATTTAATTTGGTAAGATCAGCGATTTCAAATTTTAAATTTTCTATCTTTTCCGATCTTGCAAATTTTTCACATTCTCTGATTCTTCTTTCGTTCAGATCAACGCCGAGGACCTCTGAATTTTTAAATTTTTTGGCTATGAAATACGAATACTGTCCGAAGCCACAGCCAGCGTCAAGGACATTGCATTTTTCATTTTTTGAACGGAAAAATTTTTCCAGTTCGTTTTTCACATACCATGCGCGCAGAAGAAAGAGGTTCAAGCCAGCGTAAAGAATTTTTCGCAAAATACCTCGCTCGGAGATTATCTCGTCAATTTTTGATTTTATCTTTTCGTATTTCATTTCACTTTTTTAAAACTATTCTGAAAGTTGAACCTTTCCCGAGTTTGCTTTCTTTCAGAAATAATTTTCCGCCGTGATAAACTTCAATTATTCTTTTTGATAAGCTCAATCCAAGCCCCCAACCTCGCTTCTTCGTTGTGTAACCAGGTCTGAAAATATCCTTGCGATATTTCATATTTATTCCTCGTCCCGTGTCGGATACATCAATTATAACGGATTTTTTCCTCTCCTGAATTTTAAACTCTATCTTTCCTTCGCTGTTTTCAATTGCATCAAGCGAATTTTTTATCAAATTTTCAATGACCCATTCAAACAGCTCACGATTTATAAAAGCTTTTGCTTCAAGATCTCCCTTGACTGAAATCGCTATCTTTTTACCGGTGTGTGGAATTCTTTTCTCAAAATATCTAACGACGGAACTTATAACATCTGAGATTTTTTCTTCAACAAATTCAGGTTTTGAACCAATTTTTGAAAATCTTTGTGCTGTTTTGTTAAGTTTGTTGAGATCGTTTTCAATTTCATGAATTACATCGCTCACATCTTCGCCGTTATCAACTTTTGTCCTTAAAATTTCAAGCCATCCATATAAACTTGAAAGCGGTGTTCCAAGTTGGTGTGCGGTTTCTCGGGCAAGCCCAACCCAAATGTTGCTCTGTTCAGTTTTTTTGATGTAACTAAAACTCAAATATCCAATTAAAATGAAAATCCCCGCAGCGACAAGAATTATATATGGCAAAATTTTAAGCTGTTCTACAAGTTTTGAATTTCCGTAGAAAACATAGTTCAGGATCAATGTGTCGCCGTAAACTATCTTTATAGGTTCAAAAGTTTTCTCCATCTTTGCAATTTCACTTCGCAAAATCCTTTCCTTCTGTTTTGATGGCAAGTTCGGATCAATGTCAATGTTTCTGTAGTAAAGAGGATTTCTGTCTCTATCGGTCACGATCACAGGGAAATCAATGGTCAAAATTATCTGGTTAAATATAAATGTGAATTCAGAAGTCCCTGGGGCTGTAGCTATATATTCAATTGATTTTGCGTAGAGGTTTGCAATTTGCCTCTCCCTTTGTTCAAGATTTTTGACTATGATATTTGTATAGTAAAGAATCCCGAGGGCAATTGCGACCGCAAGAAGGACAAGAAATCTTTTTATGTTTACGGTTTTCAGCATGTTTGGGATGTTTACTTTAAAATTGTTTGATATCTATCTGCTCCAACCGATATGATTGAAATTTCTACCCCAGTTAGTTTTTCTATTGCTTCAATATAATCTCTTGCTTCAGACGGAAGTTCTAAATATGTTTTGACATTTGAAGTTTTTGTTTTCCATCCTTTAAAGGTTTCGTAAATAGGTTTAACTTTTGAGAGAGTTTCGGAGTCGGTTGGGAAGTTTTTAAGTTTTTTGCCGTTTAATTCATAGGCGACGCAGATTTTTATTTCGTCAAGTTCATCAAGGACATCAAGTTTAGTCAAGGCGAGTTTTTCAATCCCGTTTATCATAATTGTGTAGTTCAAGCTCACAATATCAAGCCAACCGCATCTTCTGGGCCTTCCTGTTGTTGCTCCGTATTCATGTCCTTTCTCTCTTATGTAGTTTCCAATTTCGCTTTTTAATTCCGTTGGAAACGGACCTTCTCCGACTCTTGTTGTATATGCTTTAATAACACCGATCACTCCGTTTATTTTTGTTGGTGGGATACCTGAACCTGTTGATGCTCCGCCTGCAGTTGGGTTTGAAGATGTCACATAAGGATAGGTTCCGTGGTCAATGTCAAGCAAAGCGCCTTGTGCACCTTCAAGCAGAATTTTCCTTCCTTCTTTTATTGCTTTATTTAGATATACAGCGGTGTCGGTGACATATTCATCAATTTTTTTATCAAACTCAATATATTCGTCAATTATTTTTTCAACATCAAACTTCGTTTCGCCGTAAATTTTTTCTATGATTTCGTTTTTTGATTCAATGTTTTTGCGAAGTTTTTTGCGAAGCGTTTCCCTGTCAAGCAGATCAACTACTTTAATTCCAACTCTTGCATATTTATCAACATAAGCTGGACCGATTCCTTTCCCAGTCGTTCCGATTTTTCCATCCCCTTGCTCATAAAGTTTATCAAGAAGTTTGTGATATGGCATTATAAGATGAGCGTTGTGGCTTATCAAAAGTCGTCCGGATATGTCAACACCTGCGGATTTTACCATTTCAATTTCTTCCATCAAAGCAATTGGGTCAAGCACTACACCATTTCCAATTACACAAACGACATTTGGGTGAAAAATTCCAGATGGCAAAAGATGTAAGACATAAGTTTTACCGCTAAATGAAACTGTATGTCCTGCGTTAGCGCCTCCTTGATATCTAACCACGATGTCAGCGTTTTCGCTCAAAAGATCAACGATTTTTCCCTTTCCTTCATCGCCCCATTGAGCGCCGAGGATGACCCACACAGCGCCATCAGGAATTTTTATCAACATTACACTTTGATTTTCTTTTTCTTTGACTTCTTTTTATAACTTTCAATCGCTTCTTCAATTGAATTGTAAGTTTCAAAAACTTTTATAAGACGTGTTATCGTTAAAAGTGATTCAACTTTTTCGTTTAGATTTGCAATTTTAAGATCACCACCACTATTTCGCATCGTCGTCAAACCGCTTATCAATGTCCCAAGTCCTGCGCTGTTAATCATCTTAACATTCTTAAGATCAACTACTATTTTATTTCTGCCTTCATCAAGAAACTTGCGCAGAAGGTCTCTAAATTTTTGAGAGTCAGGTCCTCCCATTAAGTTCCCTTTGATCTCAACAACTACGACATCATCAATTTTTTTCGCTTTCAATCGCATAGAGTTTTTCATGCTTAATTTTCATAATCCACTCTATTAAAACTAATACTCTTTCCACAATTGACGATGAATTCAAAGTATAATATCGGTTTTGAAATTCCTTTATCGTTATAGCCTTTAAAAGCACTGACAATTTTATCCCATTTTTGAGGATTGTATTTGTGAGAAGGCGCAACAATTACAGGTTGGATGTTCCAAGAATATGCTCCATCTAAATGTCTTCCAGAGCTTTGTGAAGCCCAATTTGCATAGTATTCTATCTGATCAACTATGTCGGGTTTAATAGGTTCATCTTTTAGTTCAATTATTCTGTATTCTCTTTTTTCGTTATCCTGACAAGTGGTTAATATATCTATCTTTTGCATTCCAACACCGCAAAAAACTTCATTGCCAAACCAAATTATGTTATGACCAACTATTGGATTTAAATTGGGATCAAGCCCAATGTTTTCTGTAAAATACAGTTCAAGATAAATTTCGTAAGATTTTTTCTCTCGTTGTAGATCACATATATTTGGTAGAACATTATCATTGAAAACCCTATGATCAGGGTAAGGTTCGGAATTTGGTTTTAATAATATCCTTCTTTTAATTGGGTCCCAATCAAAACCTCCACTATAACCAGCATTGGCAATTGGTTTGCCTGAATTATAGCGCAAATGAATTGGGAAAGTGGCGTCGTTTACTATGAAAACATGTGTTTTCATTAAATTGATTATTTTTTCTTCTTGAATATGAAGATGTATTCGTGTTTAAATACATAAAATCCACCAACGAGCGCTCTATATCTCCAAAGTTCCTTTTGGTTTCTCTTGCCTCTTGTTTCTTCAAAGTTTTTAACAATTACGCTTTTTAAAGAGTAATCTCTTTTTAACACCTCACTCATGCAATAAAAGCCCAAGGTATCCACTCACCTTTAAAATACTTATCGCCAATCACTAAGGCAAGAAAGCGTTCTTTTTCTAAATATGGACTTATATTATCAAGCACTTCTCCAAACATTTTTAAAAATTCGTCAATGCTTTTTGCGTTTGAAAGGTCCCTTTTATCGTTTGAAAACTTGATAATATCGTGATATGGTGGATGTAAAATCATCAATTGAAAATAATTGATGCCATATTTTTCTAAAATGGATCTAATATTTATCGTCCTGCTGTCATCAATGATTATATCGCTGATCACATTGTAAGGGTTCTCTTCTTTTTTAATTAGTTCGTTGGCTTTTTTAGCTACATCAGGATTTAATTCTATTCCAACCCCATTTCTACCCAACCTTCTGCATTCAATTAAAGTTGTTCCGCTTCCCACAAAGGCATCCAAAACCCAATCGCCTTTCTTGGTATATCTTAACATTAACTGTCTTGGAATTTGAGGTATGAAATTCCCCCAATACCATCCAAGATGTGCACCAGAGGTGTCTCTTTTATCAAAAATCCAAAGGCTATCCGTAATAATTTCATCATACTCTTTCCATCTTGAAAGATTTATATCATTAATTTTGTTCGTTTTGATTTCATTAGTTCCTTTTATCAACCTTTCTAAATAATACTTCGCCCGTTCAAGTGTTTGTGCCTCTAAAATTTGATCTAATTCTGAAAGTAGAACATCCTTGCGTAAGGAAATAGTATCGCCATCGCTGTCAATATTCAACAAATCAAAACGGTCCTTTTGAAAATTCATAAACAATAATTTTAAAACCGAAATTTTTCGTTTCAGAAAATTCAAATTACTAACATTGCAAAGTTCGCTTAAAACCTCAACAAATTTCTCCTTATTCAGCGCTATTATCTGTTCAGAATTATTCATTTCATAGGTTCATTGTTGCAAATTTTACTTTGCTGGAATAGGTTGTTTCTTCAGGAGTTTTTCCTTTTCTGCTTTCCTTTGCCTTGCAAGCGTGAAATCAACTACAATTGAACTTGCGACATAGATTGATGAATAAGTTCCAGTTATCATACCAATTATTAACGCAAACGCAAAGCCACGCGTAACCTCACTTCCAACGACAAGCAAAACAATAAGAACCATTATCGTCGTTCCGCTCGTTATGATGGTTCTGCTCAAGGTTTCATTAATGCTTTTGTTCACAAGAGCAATGAAATCCATTGCTTTGTGTAGTTTTAAATTCTCCCTGATTCTATCAAAAACAACGACTGTATCATTTACCGATAAACCGACAAGCGTAAGCAAAGCAGCAAGCAATGTTTGGTTCATTTCTATATTTAAATATGGCACGGCACTAAAGATTGAACAAAATCCGAGTGTAACTAAAACATCGTGGAAAAGAGCAACTACAGCGCCAAGCCCATAAATCGGCTTAAATCTTAATCCAATGTAGACAAGCATTACGATCAGTGATAAAATGACCGTATACAATGCTTTTTTTCTCAACTCAGCTCCAATTCTTGGTCCAACTTTTTCTTCGTTTAAAATCTCAACCTTGTTATCTTTGAACTTAGATATCAAAGTGGATGAGATCATCTCGCTTATTTTGGTTCCTTCAGCTTGTTCGGATGTCCTTATCAAGATTTCGTTGCGACTTCCATATGTTTTTATCTCACTTTTAGCAAGTCCAATCTGAGCCATTGCGTTTCTTACTTCTCCAATTGAAACAGGTTTTTCAAATCTCACAATTACTTCGGTTCCACCGAGGAAGTCAATGCCAAGTGGAATTCCACGAAAAATAAGTGAAATTAAACCAGCAAGTATAACAATTGCTGAAATAGCATACCAAAATTTTCTTTTCTCTATAAACTTTATATTTGTTTTGCCGATAAATCTCATCTTCAATCCCTCGGAAATTGTTTTTAAATTATCCGAATTTTATAACTGCTTGATACTTTTCTGCTAAAATGTCGTATAGAACTTTGGTTATGAAAATTGCGCTGAAAAGATTAGCTAAAATTCCAATCATTATCGTAAGTGCAAAACCTTGAATGGGTCCAGCACCAAAATTATACAGAATCAGTCCCGTTAGAAAAGTTGTTATGTTGGAGTCAAAAATTGCACTAAATGCTTTGGAATAACCTTCGTCTATAGCGGATCTGAGTGTTCTGCCAACGCTAAGCTCTTCACGAATTCTTTCATATATTAAAACATTCGCGTCAACGGCAACGCCTATAGTAAGTATAATTCCTGCGATGCCGGGCAAAGTAAGAGTGGCGTTAAAACCAGCAAGAACTGCAAGTATAAAACCAATGTTCAAAATCAACGCTAAATTAGCAACTATTCCAGATGTAGAATAGTAAACTATCATGAACAATGTTATCAAGGCAAAAGCCAAAAGCGCAGCGTTTAAACCTTTTTGGATAGAATCCTCACCAAGTGATGGCCCGACAGTTCTTTCTTCAATTATTTCAAGTGGCGCTGGTAATGCACCAGCTTTTAAAACAATCTCAAGAAGTCGTGCTTCTTCAGGTGAATCAAGTCCTTCAATTTGCGAGCTTCCACCGATTATTTTAGTCCTCACAACTGGCCAGGAGTAAGCAGTTCCATCAAGAATTATAGCAATATGTCTATTTATGTTTGCGCCTGTTATTCTTGCCCATTCGCGTGCACCTTCGCTGTTCATTCTCATTATAACGATCGGAAGGTTATTTTCAGGATCAATTGTCGCTCTTGCCTCAGTTATTACTTTTCCAGTAATTTCTGGATCCTTCTTGACAGCAAGAAGATTATAATACTGATTCCCATCTTGAGCCGTAAAAGGCTTCGCAGACCAAACGAATTCAAAATCTGGTGGGATTAAATTTTTCACATCTGGGCGCGATAAAATATATTCAACAATTCTTCTATCTCTTGCGTTAACAAAGCCAATACCAGTTTGTTCGTCAACCCTGACATATGCGAAGAATGGATGTTCTTTTTTAAACTTTTCAAATTCATCTAACCCTGCTGTCGCTGTATCAACGCCGAGCTCAGATGCAATAGTTTTTATAGTATCTTTCTTGGTTGTGTCCGATTTCAGGGCAACTTGAGAGGTATCGGTGGTATCAGAAATTCCTTTTCCAGCCAAGTAGTTGTCAATGGATTGCATTACTTTTATTGTGACATCAACAGGTTTTAGAAGTTTGAACTCAAGAACTGCGGTGCTTTGCAAAAGTTGTCTAACTTCTTCCCGATTTTTTACGCCTGGCAATTCAACGATAATGCGATTTGCACCTTGCTTATGAATTGATGGTTCAGCGACGCCATACTTATCAACTCTGTTTCGGATAACTTCAAGAGCTCTATCAACAGCGTCCTCAGCTTGCTTTTCAAGTTCAGAAATTATCTCAGCATCGCTCTGACGAATATCACCATAATATCTACTTAACCTTATCCCTTTCTCCTGAAATTTCCTCAAAAGAATTGATGTAGCTGGTTCTTCCGAAACCAACGCTTCTTTTTTAACTTCAGCAAGTATTTGTCTAAATGTTTCGTCTTTGTTCTTTGCGAGGTTGTCAAGCATTTTAACCACATCTACTTCAAGCGCAACATACATTCCGCCCTGAAGATCAAGCCCAAGCTTTATCCTTTTTTGTTTAACTTTTTGAATATCATCAATGTTTTGCTGGACAAATTTCAAACTATCTTCCCCTTTCAATTCACTTAATTTCTTTTGATACTGAATGTCCTTGTAGGTTGGATACAGATACCACAAAGCACCGGCGATTGATATTATGATCAAAATAATTTTCCATCTGTTCTTTTTCACTTTGACATCACCTTTTTTATTTTCTTTTGCAAGATAAAGTTAATTTACGGAGATTTAAAAATCAATCTTCTTCCTCGGTGATAACGCTTGCAACTGATGCGATTGAGTCACCGTGGTTTAATTTTATAAGTTTAACTCCTTGAGCCTGCCTGCCCATAACTCTTATGTCTTTGACATGATGCCTTATCAGATAACCCTTTGCTGTCACAATCATTATATCATCGTTGTCAAGGACTTCTTTTATTGCGATCATGTCTCCTGTTTTTTCATTAACCTTAACTGTGATGATTCCTTTCCCGCCTCTATGAGTAACCCTATAATCATTTAGATCACTTCGTTTTCCAAATCCATTTTCAGTGACGACGAGGATCGTCGTCCCTTGTCTTTTAACTGCTATCATTCCAATGACTTCGTCATCTTTTTCAAGTTTGATTCCTCTAACCCCTGTCGCTTGCCTTCCCATCGGTCTTATGTCTTTTTCATTAAATCTAATAGCCATTCCCTTTCTCGTCCCAATTATTAAATCTTGAGTTCCATCTGTTAAGCGAGCGTCAACGAGGCGATCGCCGCGATTTAAATTTATAGCAATTATTCCAGTTTTTCTTGGATTTGAAAATTCCGTGAGTGAAACTTTTTTAACAAATCCCATCTTTGTGACCATCGTGACGAACAAGTTTTCGTTGAATTCTTTAACAGCGACGAAAGCAGTTATCTTTTCATCTGGTTCTTTGTTGATAAGGTGTGAAATTGATCTACCTTTTGAAGCCCTGCTACCTTCGGGAATCTCGTGAACTTTTAACCAATAAGCTTTACCCTTATCAGTGAAGAAAATAATATAGTGATGCGTTGATGCAACAAACATATGTTCAACAAAGTCATCCTCGCGAGTTGCGGTCGCTGTAATTCCTTTACCTCCGCGATTTTGTCTTCTGTATCCACTTACCGGATAACGCTTTATGAATCCATTGTGTGTTATCGTTATGACAACATCTTCTTCTGCTATTAGATCTTCAACACTGAAATCCTCTTCATCTTCAACGATTTGTGTTCTTCTTTCATCGCCATATTTTTCCCTGAGCTTGAGCAGTTCTTCCTTTATTAATTCTTTCTGCAGTTCCTTGCTTCTCAAGATGCTCTTCAATTTCTCAATTAACTTTATCGTCTCTTTATATTCCGCTTCAATCTTGCTTCTTTCAAGTCCTGTTAATCTTTGCAATCTCATATCAAGAATTGCTTTTGCCTGGACTTCTGTAAGTTTAAATCTCTTCATCAAACCTATCTTTGCTGCTTCAGGATCTTTTGATTTTTTTATCAGATCAACAATTTCATCAATGTTGTCAAGTGCGATTTTATATCCCTCAAGTATATGAGCTCTTTTCTCAGCATCTTCAAGTTCAAATTTAGTTCTTCTTACAATCACATCAAGTCGGAAGTTGATAAACTCCATCATCATCTCTTTCAAGTTCAAGATCTTAGGCACGCCGTTCACGAGCGCAAGCATTATGACTCCAAAAGTTGACTGAAGATTTGTATGTTTATAAAGGTTATTTAAAACAACCTCTGGTTGAGCATCACGTTTAAGTTCAATTACTATCCTCATTCCATCTTTATCTGATTCATCTCGTATGTCGGATATATCTTCAATCTTCTTGTTCTGAACGAGTTCCGCAATTTTCTCAATTAGTGAGGATTTGTTGACTTGATATGGAATTTCTGTTATTACAATTCTTGAGCGACCTTTATAATTTTCTATGTTTGCCTTTGCCCGAACGATTATCCTTCCTCTACCTGTTGTGTAGGCTTCTTTGATTCCAGAAAGCCCGACGATTATTCCACCTGTTGGGAAGTCAGGACCTTTTACATATTTTATCAACTTTTCAACGGGCAAATCTGGATTTTTTAAAAGTGCAATTAATCCATCAACAATTTCATTTAAGTTGTGCGGTGGGATATTTGTTGCCATTCCTACAGCGATGCCACTTGAACCGTTGACGAGCAAATTCGGAAGGATCGTTGGCAAAACTTCCGGTTCTTTTAGCGTTTCATCAAAGTTGGGACGAAAATTGACAGTGTTCTTTTCAATGTCTTGAAGCATCTCTTCAGCAATCGCAGATAACCTTGCTTCGGTGTAACGCATCGCAGCAGGCGAATCACCATCAATTGAGCCGAAGTTACCTTGCCCATCAACAAGTGGATATCTCATTGTGAAGTCCTGAGCAAGACGAACGAGAGTATCGTAAACCGCAGCATCACCATGAGGATGATATTTACCAAGCGTTTCTCCAACTATCCTTGCGCATTTTTTGTAAGGTCTATTATGTAAAAGTCCAAGTTCATACATAGTGTAAAGAACTCTTCTTTGCACAGGTTTTAAACCATCGCGAACATCAGGCAAAGCTCTTGAGACAATTACAGACATCGCATAGTCAAGGTAAGAATACTTTATTTCCTCTTCAATCTCCACAGGTTGAATTTTCTCTTGAACTGTTGCCATTTACTTTCTTTTCAAAATTTGTTTTTGTTGCATTAGCAAAATTTTTCAAAAACAAAGTTAAATTTTCTCTCAAGCATTTCAAATATCAAGATTTCTTACAAATTTTGCGTTCTTTTCAATAAACTCTTTTCTCGGCTCAACATCGCTTCCCATAAGTATGGAGAAAATCCTATCAGCCTCAGCTGCGTTTTCAATTGTAACCTGAAGCAATGTTCTTTTATCTGGATTCATTGTTGTTTCCCACAATTGCTCTGGATTCATTTCACCAAGACCTTTAAAGCGCGTGATCGTTATCTCGCCAGGTTCTTTTTCTTGTTTCAATCGTTCTATTATTTCATCTCTTTCTTCATCGCTGTATGCGTAAAATTCAAGCTTACCTTTTTTGATTTTATAAAGCGGTGGTTGAGCTATATAAACCCTTCCAGCTTCAATTAATTCACGCATATATCTGTAAAAGAAAGTCAGAAGAAGAGTTCTTATATGACTTCCGTCCACATCAGCATCGCACATCAAAATTATTTTTCCATATCTTACTTTATCTGGGTCAAAATCATCTTCTCCGATCCCCGTGCCAAGTGCTTGAACTATCGCTCTTATCTCTTGATTTTCAAGGATTTTGTGAAGTCGTGCTTTCTCAACATTTAAAATTTTACCTTTTATCGGTAAAATTGCTTGAAATTGTCTATCTCTTGCTTGCTTTGCGCTTCCTCCTGCGGAATCACCCTCAACGATAAAGATTTCCGTAAGCTCCGGATCATTTATTGAACAATCCGCAAGTTTTCCAGGGAGCCCTCCAGAATCAAGTGCGTTTTTTCTTCTGACGAGTTCCCTTGCTTTGCGAGCAGCTTCCCTTGCTTCAGCTGCGCGAATGCATTTATCAAGAATTTTTTTCGCAGTTGATGGATTTCTTTCAAGATAATCTGCTAATCCATCTGCAACTATTGATTCAACAATGCTTTTAACTTCGCTATTTCCAAGTTTCGTCTTTGTTTGTCCTTCAAACTGTGGTTCTGGTACCTTAACGCTTATTATGGCAGTAAGACCTTCCCTGAAATCATCACCAGTGAGTTCAATTTTTGATTTTAAAAGGTTGTTTTTCTGAGCGTAAGCGTTAAGTGTTCTCGTTAAAGCGGATTTAAAACCACTAACATGCGTTCCACCTTCAATCGTATTTATGTCGTTAACATATGAAAGAATAGTGTCAGTGTATTCCTCCGTGTATTGAATGCCGACATCAACATATACTCCCTCTTTTTCACCTGTTATGTAGATAACATCTGAGTGTAGCGGTTTCTTCGTTGAATTAACATATTTCACAAATTCAACAATTCCACCAGTGTAATGATAAACTTCCTTTTGCCCCGTTCTTTTATCTTCAAGCGTTATCGTTACATCCGGATTTAAAAATGCAAGTTCCCTCATTCTTTCGGAAAGTCGTTCAAAGTCAAATTTTATGTTCTTAAAGATCAATTTATCAGGAAGGAAAGTAACTTTTGTGCCTCTTTTATCTGTAGTGCCAATTACCTCAACTGGTGTCACTGGAACGCCACGCTCATATTTTTGTCTATAAATTTTCCCATCCCTATAAACTTCGGCGATTAACCATTCCGAAAGAGCGTTCACAACTGAAACACCGACGCCGTGCAATCCACCTGAAACTTTATAAACTCTTTTATCAAATTTCCCACCAGCATGTAAAACAGTCATTACTACTTCAAGAGCAGATTTTTTCTCTTCTGGATGAATATCAACTGGGATTCCACGCCCATCGTCAAGAACGCTTACTGAGCCATCTTTGTTTATTGTAACCTCAATGTTTTTACAATATCCAGCAAGTGCTTCATCAATACTATTGTCAACAACTTCATAAACGAGGTGATGTAATCCTCTAACTCCAACATCACCGATATACATCGCTGGTCTTTTCCTTACTGCTTCAAGACCTTTTAAAACATGAATTGCCTCTGCTGTATATTCGCTACCGTCGCCATTTGAAGGTTGAGTCTTTGGAATTTCTATTTCTTTCTTGCTTAGTTCTTTTTTCATTTCCTTTTCAGTCTTATCCTTTTTTCTTTCAACTTTAGCTTCCGTTGATTTTGAATTTTTTGTTTTCTTTGATTTTTTCACTGCCTTAGTTTTCGTCATTTTCAAAACATCATTTTGTTTTTAAGAAATCGTTCCCAGAGTCAATAAATACGATCTCACGAACTGCATTAAATTTAAGTGAATCGTTTAGCTTGTTGATTATCTCGCGCCTTAACATAAAAAGATGATGTTTCCAAACTGGATTTATAACCTTGACATACAGAACGCCATTTTCAATCTTTTCTGGCTTTGAGACATTTGCGATATACGGACCAACAACCTCATTCCATTTTTCAATAGCCATCCCTTCCTTAACGGGACGCTCAACGCCCATGTTTTTTAAGAATTCATCCAACGCTTTTCCAAATAAAACTGGTCCTCTTTTACGCATCAAACACTCTTCCTGAATTGACGATAAATTTTTTTACTTTGAATCTCTTTTCAACTTCAACAGGCATATTCAAATCTGTTGCGGTTATGAAAACCTGTCCTATATTTCCAACAATTGAAAGCAGTTTCTGTGTTCTCTCAACATCAAGTTCAGCGAAGACATCATCAAGCAAGAGGATCGGCGTTTCGGATTTCTTTTCCTTCAAATAAAAAAATTTCGCTATCGTTAGTGCAACGAGAAATGTTTTCATTTGTCCCTGTGATGCATAGCGCCTAAGTTCACGCCCGTTAATTTTAAAAACATATTCATCTCTGTGTGGTCCGATTAATGTAATCCCTCGTTTTATTTCCTCGGCTCTCAACTTGATTATTTCTGCCTTAAATTTTTCCTTGATAGTTTCAAAATTATCTTGTGTGTTTAGTTGAACCTGAGTAGCGTATTCAATTTCTGGATTTTCAACTTCACCAAAATTTGAATAAGCGTTTTTGAAAAATCCAATAAAATCGTTTATAAATCGCATCCTTTTGAAGGTTAATTTTGCTGAATAATTCAGAAATTCTTCATCCCATACATTTAGAAGTTCAATCCCTTGCTCAAATTTTATCTCGTTTTTTGCTATAGCACTTAAAATCTTATTTCTTTGCTTAAGAACTTTTCGGTAGTCAATGATTTCATCAGCATAAGTGGAGCTTAATTGAGCAATCAAGAGATTAAAAAACTTTCTTCTATCCTCAGGGGAACCATAGATAACTTCTTTAGTTCGGGGGGCGAGAATGACAATTGGAAGTTTATTCACAACTATTGAAAATTTATCTACGGTTTCTTTATTCAAGTAAACCTTTTTGCCAATTCCACTTTCAAAGTTTACCTTAACGATCACTTCATGTCCATTGTCAAGCTCAAACTTTCCAAAAACTTCAAAGAACCTGGCGTTGAAGTTCAAAACATAAGAATCCGAATTTGAGTTAAAGCTTTTCGTTAAACAAAGATAAGAAATTGCCTCAAGTATGCTTGTCTTTCCTTGGGCATTGCCACCGATGAACAGATTCAAATTGTCAGAGAACTCAATTTGAGTATGAATGTGATTTCTAAAGTTTCTTATCTCTATTGATTTTAAAATCATCTTTCAAGCGTTTAATCTCATTGGCATTACAAGCATTAGAATTTCTCTGTCTTCCATCGTTTCATATGGTTGAACAATTGCAGCTCTTGTTGGGCTTCCAAATTTAAATATAACCTTGTCGGAATCAAGATGTCCGAGAATATCGGTTATAAACTTTGCATTGAAACCGATTTCCATCGGATCCCCATTGTATGTGCAATTCAACACCTCTTTAGCCGAGCCACCAAAATCAATATCTTCAGCTGAAACCTCTACATAACCTTTGGGATCAAGTGTGAACTTTATTTGATTTGTAGTTGTGTTTGCGAAAATGGAAACTCGCTTCACAGTTGAAAGAAACAAATCTCGCTCTACGATAAGCTCTTTATTGTTTTCATACGGGATGACGCTTTCATAGTTAGGATACTTTTCATCAATCAATCTTGAGATAATAGTTATATTTTCGGTTGAAAATTGAATATGTTTTTCATTTATGGAAATTTCACATATGTCTTCGTCTTCAATTGATTTTGCTATAATTTGAAGCGTTTTTGCAGGGACTATGACTCCCGAGGAATCGGATTTACCTTTTAAATTTGCCACTCCTTTGCGTGACATTTTAACAAGACGATATCCATCCGTCGCAACCGCAATAAATTCATTTTCTCTAAACTGAAACAAAACTCCCATCGTAGCAGGGCGAAGTTCTTCCTTTGAGGTCGCAAAGACAGTGTTTTCAATTATTTCTTTTAAAACTTCCCCAGAGATCGTAACTCCAAACCCCGCTGTGCTATCAATTGACTCTGGAATTGCTGGGAATGAATCTGATGGTTCAGCGCTCATCTTGTATTCCCCGCCCTTATTCGTCGTGATAAGAATTCTATCTGAATCAAGGGATTCAAATTTTAAAAGTAAACCTTCAGGTAGTGCTTTAATTACACTTGTTAACTTATCTTCTGGAATTGCTATTGCTCCATCTTCCTCTCCATCTACAGGGTTAATTGCCATTCGCACTGAGATTTCAAGATCGGTTGCGGTTAAATAAAGCGTATTACCCTTTAATTCAAACAATATGTCCTGAAGTATTGGCAAGGTTGTCTTTGAGGGAACGACGGCACCTACCCTTGATAGTGCTTCCTTTAACCTATCACTTGAGATTAAAAAGCGCATTTTCCACCTCCAATTTTCGTAATTTTCAATTTCAACTGAACTAATTTACCAAAATATACGATAAAATTCAAGTGAAGGCGAACCTGTAGATGAATTTTTTACAGCAGAAATCAATTGAAAATCAATAAAATTTTGCCTAAAGTTGTTTAGCATTAAAACTATTCCATCGCTGGGTTGGCTACATCACAGATTTTAAGCGATTTATTTTGCATTTTATAATCGCAAGGGTTAAATTAATATGCCCCGCTTATAAGTCCCAAAGTTTTTAACCCTTGCTTGTTTTTAATTTTAAAAACAAAGTTGGATTTTTTATGTTGAAATTTTTTATTTCAAATAAAGGACGGAAACGGACTAACAGAACACGGCGATTCAATAGGAAAGCTCTTGCCGAGGCAGGGCATAAAGTTATTGTTTTTCTTTTTAGTATAACATTTGCGATAAGTTGTAGTGGTATACATCCTCATTTTAAGTCCTCCGTTCAAGCCTCAAACCAAGGTGTCCAGATGCAGGTAAGTGAGCCTTCGTCTGAGGAACAAAGTTCCGACCCGTCGTTAAGTTCCAACAATTCTATAATACCAGAAAATTTAAACGAATACCTTCCTTTGATAAAAAAGTATTCAAAAGTATACGGTTTTGATTGGAAATTAATCATTGCCGTGATTCAACAGGAGTCAAACTTTAGACATGATGCAGTGAGCCCCAAAGGTGCTTATGGACTTCTTCAAATAATGCCTGAAACAGGCGAAGAACTTGTTTTAAATGTTTCTCATATTTATGACTATAAAACTCCCGAACAAAATATAGTTGCCGGAATACATTACCTTTGGACCCAGTTTAATAGATTTCATTCAAAAGGATTGGACTCAACCGAATGCTTAAAGCTTGCCCTCGCCGCTTATAATGCAGGACCTGGCCGTGTTCTTGATGCTCAACAACTTGCAATTTATTTTGGGGAAGATCCTAATAAGTGGGAAACAATAAAAAATATGCTACCGCTTCTTTCAAGTGAATACTATACCCTTCACAAATACATCTGGGCAAGTGGGCGACCAAGGAGTGGATATTTCAACAACTATCAAGAAACAGTAAACTATGTTGATAAAATAATGGAAAAATACACCAAGTATAAAAAACTGCTAAAATAAATCCCGGGCCAGGATCAATTTAACTAAGGGCGAGTAAAGTTAATTTTACTCGCCCTTGATTTTAAAACAATGTATTTAAACTAAAACAGAACCGTTTCAAAAAATATCTACCACTGCAATACTCTAAAATCATTTCCCGTATCAGGTTCTGCTAAAGTGCGAATCTTTAAAAAATCATTTACTTTAAACACCCCTCTTATAACTCCAGCGGTCTTTCTTTTTATGTCCAGGATTTCTCTGGGGCTCTTTATACTTCTCTACAAAATATATCGCTAAAATTTTTGAGCGTCATTGATGGTTTTCAGGTAAAGGTTCAGAAAAGAGGCGTCAATTAAACTGATGCTCATATGTCTTAAGAAGATAGGGACGGAAAATCTCTCATCGTTGCTAAATCTTCGTTCGGTTGTTTTGTTCCTTTTATATTGCCACCTATATTGAGGGAAGGAATAGGTAGAAAAGAAAAGTATTAGCAGGATTATAGTTTAAATTTCTCGTGGCAACCCACCACTTAATTTCTTAAACTTTTAGTTGATCATACTTTAAATATCAAGCACGAATTCGGCACGCCAAATTCCATTTTCATGCCTTACGCTAAATCTGTATAGTGTCACAGCTTTGACATCAATTCTAAGATTGTGTTTCTCGCGATTGATCGTTTCACCCCGAAGCTTTGCGTAGATATTTGAATCTTTAATCTTTACATCAAACTTTGAAAAGAGCAATGAATAGGCATCTTTGAAATAAATTATCTCCCCCAAAAAGTCAAACAAAAGCATCTCAATTGAATCCGAATTCAAAGAAACTTCTTTTTCAATTAACGGCTCAACTGTTTGCGTGTCAACCATGACTTCACTTACCGCAAGTCCTGAATCTTCAAAAAGTTTTTCTACTGTATTAGCCCATACTTCAACTGCGACATCAGCGATAGCTATATCTTCGTTGAATCTGAATGGCATTAGGGATGAGATTTTTGTTTAGATTATCATCAACACAAGTCCGGTCAGGGATCCAGAGGTTGTGCACACAAAATTAACGAAATCGTTATTGATCCATTTTTTACCACGAATTAAATCAGTAACCCCATCACAATGAAAATTTTTTTCCGTCGTCTTTGAGCAAACATTACACTTATACTGTGCTTGAATCGTTGCCCCAAGAAAACTATCAACGAAACTTCCCACCAACCCGGAGAGAACAACGATCAAAAATTTAAGCAAACCCCATTCAATCCAAAAAGAAGCACTTAAAAATATCAAGATAGAACCAACCACTCCACCAATTGTCCCTTTAAGCGAAACTCCACCAGATGTGCCCGGTTCAACAGGTTTTAAAGTTGTAATTAAGCGTGGTTTTGAAAAAAGCAGTGTCCCTATCTCAGTTGCCCATGTGTCAAATGTTGCTGCGGAGATAGAAGCAAGATATGCGTAATAAAAAATTTCATTTGGATAAAAATGGTAAATTATTGCGATAATCCCAGCAACACCGCCGTTTGCGAAAACTTGGAAAATATCACGCGTGCTTGTCTTTTCAAAAATTAGATCAAACTTCTTTTTTCTCTCTTTTCCAATTTTTGAGATCAAACTTGATAAAATAAAAAATGTAAGAATTGGCACAGTCCATTTCCATCCGCCAACACCGAAAATTATTACGGCAAGCAAGAAAGTTGCAACAGAACCATTTAAACTTAAAAATTTCAATTTATACGAGATAAACGAAATTAAAAACGCCAAAGCAAAAGCAAGCGTAAATTGATCTAATTTTTCTGCGATCACGAGCGTATGAAGCATAAAAGCTGAAGCAAACGGAATGAAAAGATTATCAAACCCATACGACCCAAGCCCTTCAACTACGCTGACAAATAGAGCTGTTAAAATTGAAATTAAAATTATCTTCTCAACCGAAAGATTTAGAAATTCACCCCACCACAATTTTAAGTTGTTAGTTAAAGTTAAAAAAATTAACACAATCAAAAGCGAAGTAACAAACATTGCAAATGAACCTTGAACCGATTTCCTATCGCCCGTGAGATTGTAAAATTTTGGATTTTTCACACTTTCTCCAACGATAGCAGCAAAGGCATCTCCAAGTGCAAGAATTAACATTGAAATTGAAATTATCGCAGGATGATTTTTCCAAAAAGCAAGAACAAGAAGCAAAAAAGCGAGAGGATAGTAAACTGTTCCATAGGTCTGCCTTTCAACAGAATCCATACCTTTGAAAACCTTCAACTTCAAACTTAAAAAATTAACAACAATGAAAAACAGGGCGATCGCAATAACTGGGATTGAACTTTGAAAAATTAAAGGAGTTGGGAAAACTACAAGCCCAACTGATATATGCACAACTTTTCTTGTAACCTCTGGATCAAATTTGAGAATTTTTCTCAAAATCTCTGAAACACCGATGACACCAAAAATTACAAAAACAAGTAAAATTGCATTTATCCACTCCAATTTACCCCTCCATTTTTGTGGGAAGTTTCATTCAACCCTGAAATTAAATGTTATGATGCCACTTTGTTTGACTTTTTCGTCTATTGAATTAAACTTCCAAGTTTGAAGTGCTTCAAATGCGGAGCGTTCAAATTCTGGATTTGCTTTTTCAAGCGGAAAGATCCTCTCAATAGTTCCATCTGGAAGAACGACAACTTTAAATCTTACTATAGCTGATTCTTTTACTCCTTGTGGAAATCTCGGTAATTCACCACCAACCTTGACTCGGTTGATTTTTCCTTCCCATTCAATTTGATATGAAAGTTTTTGAGAAAGCCCCGTTCCGAAATCTCTTTTTATTTCACCAATCCCTGTTTTTCCCGTTTTAGAAACGCCGATCTCTGGTTTTATCTCTTTGCCCAAGCTTGCATCAGTTCCAATTTTGCCAACCCCAAAGCCGATCCCCTCAATTTCACCTTTTCTTTCTATAACATCAATCTTTTCTGCGAATTTATGCGGTAAAATTTCTTCTTCAGTTAAAACAAATCTTGTTGGTAAGTTTATTTTTGGAAGATTTATAGTTCTCATAGCCATTGCCGATCTGCCCAAACCTTGAGCTCCTCCGCCCCGATTCACTGGTTGAATTTGTTCTTCAACCGGCGGAACGAAAACCACCTCTGTAAATTTAACTGTTTCTTCAACATTAACAGTGATTTTGTAAATCAACATCAAGATGAAAATAACAAAACAAACTATCGCTGTGTAAATCGTTGCCTTTATTTGAGTTTCTCTTTCCATATTCATTTTACTTGTGTTGCAACGACAAATCTTGTTAAGCCGGATGATTTCGCAATATCCATTACATCAATTACTTCCTGAATTGGGACATTCTTATCGGCACGAAGGACGACGAGTTTATCTGTTTTTTCACCCGCAATCTCTTTTAGCTTTAAAGATAGATTTTCCTTTAAAACTTTTTCAGCAAAAACATAGATCTCATTTCCCGCTGTCAATGTGATTATTATGTGTCTATCGCTAATTTGCTCGCGCGTTTCAGAAACAGGCAATTGAATTCTTATTCCAGATTGAGTTATGAAAGAAGATGTTAAAAGAAAAAAGATCAACAACTGCAAAATTATATCCGTAAGAGATGCAAAAGTGAAAATTGTAAGTGGCTTATTTCTCGTTTCAAATTTCATTTCTCCGACTTAACCTGATTTTTGAATTCTTCTGAACTCAGGATGTCTATAAATTCAGTTGTTGCAATTTCAATTTCATGGACAAGGCGATTAATTTTCGTGACAAAGTAATTATAAAATCCATAAGCTGGGATGCCAACTATCAAGCCGTAAGCTGTGGTAAGTAGCGCTTCCCATATTCCACCAGCAAGATCAGAAGGAGAGACGATACCGCCAAGCGCTTGGATTGTCATAAAGGCATTTATCATTCCTGCAACTGTCCCAAGGAATCCAAGCAAAGGCGCAACCCCAGCTATTGTCGCAAGTATGCTTAATCTTTTCTCAAGGTTAAAAACCTCCGTTCTTCCAGCCATCTCTATCGCTTCCCGAACTTTCGCATCCCCAAAGCCGTACTTTAACAGACCCTGTTTAAATATCCTTGAAATTGGAGTGTTATGAGTGTTGCAGTAATCTATTATCTCTGGTATGTTTCCAGATTTGATGAGTCCTTTGATACTTATTATGAACTCTTTTACATTTGCCTTTGCTTTTTTGATTGTTAGAAACTTTTCAATGATGACATAGATCATAAGAATGAGCGTGATTGAGATTAGGTGCATTACTAATCCACCTTTAATGTAAAGGTCAAGTATTCTCATCCCTCACACCTTTTTGTTTAAAATCTTCCTTCGTTATTTAAAGTTTTTTCAATTTCTGTGTCAGAGATAATTTTAATTTCTTCGTCTGTCTTTTCAAAATTTTTCAAGTGAACAATTTCATATCTTTCAATCTCGTCAAAAATCTCATTTTTCGGAGAGTTCACTCTGTCAAGCTTGACACAGTGCAATCTTCCGATTTCATTACAAAGATAACAATGTTTTTTCCCTTTTTCAACGATGAGTTGACTTACGACTCTGAAATAATCTTTGAAGTTCCTTTCTCCAGCGACAAAATCAATTAAATTTATATCACGCTTGCTTGCAACTATATACGAAAATTTAAGCGACTTTCTATAGTTTCCTGAGACAAGGTCAATTTGTTGTATGAATTCTGGGCGTTTCCATTCTATTTCGGTATGACACCAATCTTTTTCTGTTTCAAGGGCAGGGCAATTTGAATTTCTTAAACAAGGCGAGTATATATAGAAACCTTGTTTTATCATTCTATTCCTAAAGTCAAGAAGGTCACGGGATGTTATCATAAGAGCTGGTTCAATTAAAATCACAAAGCCGTCATCTTTTATTCCAGCGTTGATGAGGCGCAGTAGTTTGCTTCTCTTTTCATATGCCACTTCGTTTAAAGTGTTGGCGACCGTTATTAAGTCAAATCTTTTTTCAAACATCTCAAAGGCGTGCTCAATATCAAAAATTGCTGGCTCAATTTGTATTTTTATTGTTTGATGGTAATGAGTTTTAAGTTCGTTTATAAAGACATCAAAAATTTCTTGAAACTTTCGGATGTTTTGTTCAACTTTATCAAGCGCAACGAACTTAACTTCGGCATTTTTAAAATATCTGATGTTTTCATGCATCCAGATTATTATCCCCATTACAACGGTGCCGAGCCCTGTGCCTATATCAAGTATCTCTAATTTCTTCTTGCCTTTGAAAAATCCAGAGTGGGAAATTTCGTTAAGTGGGACATGGACTTTCAGTAGATTTGTGGTTGTAAAGTAAACGAGATAACCTTTTTGGACTTCTGGATTGCTTAGATAGTCGTAAAAGACGAATTCCTTGCGAAGGTTTTTTCTGGTGAAATACTCTGACATTGCAGAGACGATCTCACCAATCCCCTTCAGCTGGCGAGGGGAATTTAGATTAACATTTGAAACTTTTGCGAGAAAATTTTCATAAAATTTTGGTATTTCAAGCACGGCTCATTGAGATTTACACTGTGACTTTTTGCGATAATTCATCAAGTTTCTTTAGAACTTCTTCGGTGTGTCCATCAACCTTAACTTTTCTAAATATATGTGCAATTTTCCCCTGTTCATCAATTATGAAAGTTGTCCTTTCAATACCCATAAACTTTTTGCCGTAAAGGCTTTTCTCTTTCCAGACACCATATTTTTCAAGAACTTTGTGTTTTTCGTCGCTCAAAAGCGGAAAATTAAGGTTATATTTTTCTTTGAATTTTTTATGTGAGTCCACGCTATCGGCGCTAACGCCTATAACAACAGCTCCTCTTTCAAGTATCAGATTTATATTGTCTCTGAATGAACAAGCTTCTTTTGTGCATCCTGGTGTATCATCTTTCGGATAAAAATACAGAACAACTTTTTTACCGCGAAAATCTTTTAATGAGATTTTTTCTCCTGTATCAGAGGGAAGTGTAAAATCTGGAGCTTTTTGCCCAATTTTTAGTTCGTTTGTTTTTGTAGTAGATCTATTTTTAGTTTTTGTTGTCTTAGTTTTTTTAGATTTTGCCATGTTGCCCTCCAATTTGTTGTTTATTTAACTTGGATATAAAAAATTTTGCGGAGAGGGAGGGATTCGAACCCTCGGTACCGCTTTTGGCGGTACAACCGCTTAGCAGGCGGCTCCCTTCGGCCTCTCGGGCACCTCTCCGGTTTTTGCTAATATACTAAATAAATTTTTTGAAATCAAACCTACAAAAATCCTACAAAAAATTTCTCGCCTTCTGACTTGAAAAATTTGATGTCTATTTTTATTCAAAACCTCGCTCAAATGTTTAATATTAGCCATTCAATAAAATTCCGCTTTGTGAAATTTCAAGTGATAGTTTAGATCTTGAACATGGCATAGATTTTGATTATAAGTTTGATGCGAAAGAATAGAGAATTTAGGATAAATGCAAAAAGTTATTTTATTGGTTGACGATGATGAACTTGTGAGGATAACCCTGAAAGAATTCTTGACATTGCTGGGATTGGTGGTGCTTGAGGCCAGCAATGGATCGGAAGGGATTGAAAAGGCAATCAATAATGAATTTCATATTCTAATTGCCGATTACAGAATGCCAGATATGACAGGAATTGAAATGATTAGAGAAATTTATAAGTTCAAAAGTGATTTCAAGGTAATTGTTCTCACAGGTTTTACGAACGAGATTGGAGATGATGTTATCAAGGAGCTAAATATTTTGGCAGTTTTGCAAAAACCAGCTGAGCTCGGTGCGCTTGAAAGGTTAGTAACTCAACTTTTATCAAATCCAAAAAATAAAAAGGGGAGGTAAAAGTGAAGTGGGCAATTCCTATCCTGGTATTTGTGTATTCACTTGCTTTTTCCCAGAAAGCAACTCCGCTTCAATATCTCTATACGATGAAACTATTTAAACCAGATATTCAAAAAGTTGGTTTAATATGCCAGTTAAATAAACATCAAGGGCTCGTTGAAAGACTCCAGCGCTCTGCTTATTCAGTAGGAGTCAAGATTGTTATAGCAGATGTGAAGGAGCTAAAGGATGTATCTCAGCAGTTTGGAGATTTGATAAAAAATGGTGTGGATTTCATTTGGATACTTGACGATGACGATCTATCAGCTCATCCTGTTGCGAGAGAATTTATACTTAAGAATGCACTTTTAAATAAAGTCCCCGTTGTGGTTCCAAATCCAGAATTTGTCAAAGAAGGTGGACTTTTTTCACTTGAAGTTATAGGGGAAGAAGTAAAAATTCACTTCAATAACAGAGTTGCAAACGCTCTTAAGATAATTGTTCCAGAAAACTATAAGGAGAGGGTGCAATATGTGGTTAATTGAAAAATTAAGTAATCTAAAGTGGCGATATAAAACATTCATCGGAATTGAAATAATACTTGTTGGTACAGCTCTTGTTGTTTCGTTAATCTATACGATGATACTTGGAAGGGCACTTGAGAAGCAATTTTTGAAAAGAGATGAAACGATCGTGAAAAATTTTTCAAACTCAGCAATTTATGGAATTTTGCTTCAAGATGTCAATCAGTTAAATCAATTGATTGATAGCTTCTATCAAGATGATTTTATAAAATATATCGCTGTGTATGATGTCAATGGGAAACTGCTTGCCGAGAAAAATCTTGACTTTTTAAACAGTGGGGAAAAAGGATTAAGAAACTTTAAAGAGGATATAAACTATTCCGAGCTTTCAACGGAGTCGGAAACTATCCTTGATGCCCAAGCAAAAGTTAGGCGTGGTAGTGATTTGGTTGGATATGTTAGATTTGGATTCTCAAAAGACGAAATTGCAGAGACATTATCAAAAGCTCACATGGTAAATTTAGGGTTCGTTTTATTTGCTGTTTTGTTAGGTTTGGTCTTTGGGTATTTTGTGGTTGCTATGTTTGTAAATCCGATTGATAAAATTCGCAGGGCAGCTGAGATTGTAGCACAAGGAAATGTTAATATTGAGGTTGATGATAAATGTATAAAAAGGAATGATGAGATCGGTATTTTAGCCAGATCTTTTAACAAAATGGTTGAAAACATTAGAAATTCTATTGATCAGTTAGCGATGGAACGCGAGATAGCTGAAAGAGCCCGAGCGGAAGCGGAAGAAGCAAGAAGAAAAACACAGGAACAACAGAGATATCTTGAGGTGCAACTTCAGAAAGTTCTTGATGTGGTTAGTGCTGTCTCAAATGGTGATTTAACAAAAGAAGCGAAAGCAGAAAGAGACGACGAGGTTGGAAATCTTATTAAAGGGATAAATAAGATGATTTTTGAGTTGCGATCTTTAATAAGGGAAATAATTGATTCAACAAGCACAGTTGCAAATTCAATATCTCAGATAAGTAGTTCAACTGAGGAAATGTCAATCGCGGTTCAGGATCAGGCGAAACAGATTGCGGAAATCGTTTCAGCAGTTGAACAGATGTCAAGAACAATAGTTGAAAATGCTCATCAGGCTGAAAAAGTGGCGGAGCTTGCTCGTGAAAGCAGTTCGTTTGCAGCTGATGGAAGCAAAGCTGTTATGGAAACAATTGAACAAATGCATCGTCTTGCTGAAGTTGTGAGAAATTCTGCTCAAAGTGTTCAAATACTTGGAAAGAGTAGTAATCAGATAGGGGAAATAATTGATGTAATTGAAGATATAGCGGATCAGACAAATCTTCTTGCTCTTAATGCGGCAATTGAGGCAGCTCGTGCGGGTGAACAAGGACGCGGTTTTGCTGTTGTCGCTGATGAGGTCAGAAAACTAGCTGAAAGGACAATGAAAGCTACAAAAGAGATAAGCGGAATGATTAAGCAAATACAGAATGATACTAATGAAGTCGTGAAAATTATGGAATCAGGTTTAAAGGTTGCTGAGACAGGGATACATCTTGCAGATAACGCAAACCTTGCTCTCAAGCAAATAGTTCAAAAGGCAAGTGATGTTGCGAATTTAATTGGAGAGATCTCACGAGCGAATACAGAACAATCAAAGGTGAGCGAAGATATAAGTAAAAATGTTGAATCAATAAGCTCAATTGCTGAACAGACATCCGCAGGTATTCATCAAATTGCAAAAGCGGTTGAAGATCTAAGCAAACTTACGGAAAGTTTAAAGCAGATGGTTATGCGTTTTAATATCGGTGTGGAAGTAGAAAGAGAAAGTTATAGGAGTTACGCTCAGCTTAAAGGTAATGGTATTTGAAAGCAAGCTTGATTAAAGAATTTAACTCACCCCTTCTCTCTGAAATGAGAAGGGGTGGGCAAATTTAAAAAAAATAAGGTTTAAAAATGAACTTACAACGAGATATCGTAAATATGGAAAATCCCAAAGAGATACTTCAGGTTGTAAGCTTCAAAATTGGGAACGAAGAATTTGGTGTAGATATCCTCAAGGTTCGGGAGATAAATCGCCTCGTTCAAATAACACGACTTCCAAACACGCCGAATTTTATTGAAGGAGTTATGAACTTGCGAGGCAAAGTTATCCCAGTTATAAATTTGAGAAAAAGGCTTGGGCTTGGTGAAAAGAATTACGATAAAGACATAAGGATAATTGTCGTGGAGTTAAACGACAAAACAGTTGGGTTTATTGTTGATAGCGTAAGTGAGGTTTTAAGACTTTCAAAAAGCATAATTGAACCACCACCAGAACTTATCTCTGGAATTGACACCGAATATATAACCGGGATCGCTAAACTTGAAGATAAACTTTTACTTCTTCTTGATCTTGAAAAAATCTTAACAGCTGATGAAAAGGAAACTTTAAAAGAAGTTTACGCACAAGCAAATGAAAGTCAAAATTACACCTGATAAGCTAAGAGCTCATCTTATTGTTGAATCAACCGATGAGTTGAAAAACATACAAGTTGATGATCTCGTAAGATTTATTAATTCAAAAGGTGTGATTTATGGGATTAAAATTAACGAGATTCAAAATCTAGTTGAGAATCCGCAAGAAGGTGAATTTTTAATTGCGGAGGGGAATCCACCAATTGATGGAGAGGATGGATATATATCTTTTGAATTTGATGTAAGCAAGAGAACCCTTGTTAGAAACGTCAAAGCGGGCGAGAAAATAGCTACAATTTATCCACCAACCTCTGGAGTTGATGGGATTGGGGTAAACGGAGAGGTTTTGAAAGCAAAATCTGGGAAATCGCCAAATGTCTTTTTGGGTCAAAATGTTGCTTTTTCAGATTCAGATAAATCGGTTATAGTTGCAACATCGGATGGGAATCTTGTAATCAATGAGGATGAAACAATTGAAGTTACACCAGTTATTAAAATTAACGGAAACATTGATGTAAGTTTTGGTGAAGTTAATTTTGTTGGGACAATTATAGTTAGTGGGGATATAAAGTCCGGGTCTAAAGTCAAGGTCGGTAAAAATCTTGAAGTTTATGGAAACATTGAAGATGCAGAGGTTGAAGTGAAAGGAAATGCGCTAATAGGTGGTGGATTTATTGGCTATGGGAAAGGACGACTTTATGTGCATGGAGATGCATCATTGCGATATATAACAAATCAAAGTCTCATCGTAGATGGGAATTTGACAATAAAAAGAGAAGCTGTTAACGCTAATATCGTATGCGGTGGGAAAATCATCGCAAAGGATGCCGTAATAATTGGGGGAACAATAATGTGTAAAGGTGAGGTAGAAGCCAAAAGCATAGGTGGAACTGAATATTCAAGGACAGTCATAATCATCGGACGAAGAGATAAACAAATTGAAAAATTAAAAAGGGTTACAGCAGAGATAAAACGGCTTGAATCATATCTTGAGGGAATAAAATCGGAAATATATGCACTTGCAAGATTGAAAATTGATTGGGGAGAATTGCCCGAAGATCAAGAAAAACAACTACAAAATCTAATAAAATGGCGCGATGAGATACCTAAACGACTTTATCAACTTAATGCGATGAGAAATAATTTGCTTGATGAGATGAAAAAATCCGGCAAGGCGAAATTGATAGTTCATGGGACGATATATAAAAACACTTGCATTGAAATAAACGGTGCAAGAGAGGAGATACTTTTTGATATGAAAAGTTCTATCTTTGAAGAGGATATGGGGATAATTGTAAGAACTAAATTTCAAGAAGTATGAGCAAAGCTTATGAAACAATTACTGCGGGTTTAAATTCATTTGATCCTGACGAAAGGAGGCTATCGGTTGAAGCAAGTGTTAAGTTTGGTGATAGGGAAGAAATAGTTGATAAATTGCTTGAACTTTTAAACGACGAAGATAAGGGAGTCCGCGACGCTGTTGCCAATTCAATTGTCTCAATTGCAAATGAGTTTGAAACTTCAAAGAAGAGAATCATAAGTCAAATTTGCAAACTGATCCTCCGCAAAGATGTTGGCTTTAGAAATTTCTTGGTTGAGATTATTTTGAGAATTGGAAAGGACGCCATCCCAGATATTAAGCAACTTGCAAACCATGAGGATAAAGATGTCAGAAAAATTGCTATTGATATTATTGGATTTATAGGAGATGAAGACTCCGTTGATTTTTTAATGGAAAAATTAGGTGATCCTGACCCAAATGTTATAACATCAGCGATTGAAGCAATTGGTAACATCGGAGATGACAGGGCAATTGAAGTTTTGCTTGATTCTTTCTCAAAGTTTGAATTCGCACAGATTCAAATTATTGAGTCGCTTGGGAAAATTGGTGAGAAATCCAAGAATAAAAAACTTATATGCGATTTTTTGATTGAGATATTTAGAAAGTCCGAAGAACCTATTTTAAAAAGTGCTATTGTGGAAGCTCTTGGCAAAGCTGGAGACGAAAGCTATGCCGATTTTTTGATGGGGTTAGTGCATGATAAGAATATAGCTATTCAAAAAATGGCTGTAATTTCACTTATTGAAGTTTGCGCAAGGGCAAATTGCAAATTCAACGCAAACAAGTATTTTTTCAAATCATTTTTCAAGCGAGCTGTTGAGATCTTTTTTGAAACGGATGATCTCAAATTTAAAACTAATTTTTTGGACTTTATTTCAAAATGGATTGAATTTAACGAGGTTAAAGGTTTAATAATTGCGCTTGCTGATCAAAATGAGCCGATATTTGAAAAAGTAGCTGAGATCATCAGTGTCAACGCAAAAGAGCTTATCAAATTTTCACTTGAAAATGAGGTTAAACCTGAAAACTTTATTAGTTTAGTTGAGTCTGCATTTTTAAATGCGAATAAAATCTTTGAAGATGTTGAATTCAAAAGGGCAGTGGTAGATAAATTATCGGAATTGTTTGAAATAGTTGATATGGATATGAAAGTTGTAATCTTAAATCTCCTTTCATCGCTTGATGCAGTTGAATATGACAAGAATTTTCAAAAGGTTCAAGATGACCCAGTTTTTAAGCTGTATTTCGGAATGGCATAAAGATTCAAATTAAAAACTTCAATTTCCGAGATGTTGTTGACACAAAAAAATACGGAGAGTTTAAAATTAAGCGACGAAGAGTTTTTTGAGTTAAGAGATTTCATCTCACGATTAGCAGGGATATTTTTCCCTAATAGTAAAAAGTATTTCATTGAATCACGAGTTCGTCCAAGACTTGAATCTCTTGGATTTAAAAGTTTTGCGGATTATACGAGATATTTAAAATTTTCCTCGTCCAGGGCAAATGAAATTGAAGTTTTGTTTAGATTGATAACGATAAATGAAACCTATTTTTTCCGAGACGAGCTGCAATTTAAGGTTATTGAGGAGAAAATTTTGCCAGAGATTATAGAGACAAAGCCACAAAATGGTTTCAAAAATTTGCGCATATGGAGCGCGGGATGTTCAACGGGAGAAGAGGCATATACGATCGCAATGATTTTTCTTGAGAAGATCAAGCCCAAATATCCAAACATCAGAGTTGAAATAGTTGGCACGGATATCAACAGCGCTGTTCTTGAAGTTGCAAAAAGGGGAATTTACAAGCAGTATTCAATCAGATTGGTTCCTGAAAATTACTTAAGAAAATACTTTAGATCTCAAAACAAGGATGAGTTCCAGTTAGTTGATGATGTCAAAAAGATGGTTCGCTTTGAACAACTCAATTTGATGGATAGGTTTCAGATGGTTATGATGAGAAATTTTGACCTTGTCTTGTTGAGAAATGTTTTAATTTATTTTGATGAAAATTCAAGGCGTGAGGTTATTTCAATGGTTTATGATTCTATGAACAGAGGGGCTTATCTCGTTGTTGGATGTTCGGAGACATTAAGAAACTTAACGAAGGCATTTAAATTAGTTTACTTTGATAAAATGATCGCTTACAAAAAAGAATAAGGTGAGGCCATGCCGAAGATAATACTTGTGGTTGATGATTCGCCAACAATAAGGAAATTTGTCTCGCTTGCACTTGAAAACATAGGTTATAAGGTTTTAACTGCATCTGATGGGATGGAAGTTTTTGAGATCTTGGCAAAAGTTGAAACGATTGATCTTATAATTACGGATATAAACATGCCCAACCTTGATGGATTTGAATTGATAAAATCTTTGCGCTCGGATGAAAGATTTAAAGATGTGCCGATAATAATATTGTCATCGCTCTCGGATGGCGAAAGTATTGATACAGGATTGAAACTTGGCGCAAATTCTTATTTAATTAAACCATTCAATGTTAAAAGAGTTCAATACGAGGTTTCAAAATATCTAAACTAATGGAGGTGAAGTTTCTATGGAGGACGGAAAAATAAAATTCCTCGTCGTTGATGATTCACCAACAATGCGAAGGATCGTCATAAATGCTTTAAAGAATATCGGATATACTGATATCGTTGAGGCTGAAGATGGCAAAGATGCGCTTGCAAAACTTTACGCTGAAAAAATTGATTTCATAATAACTGACTGGAACATGCCAAACATGACTGGGCTTGAGCTTACGAAGGCAGTTCGTTCAAATCCAGATTTTGCTAACATTCCAATTTTGATGGTCACGACTCGCGGGATGAAAGAGGATGTCCTTGAGGCGCTTCAAGCAAGAGTAAATAACTACATAGTTAAACCCTTTACACCGCAAGTTTTGAAGGAAAAAATTGAGCAAATTTTGAAAACACTTTAAGAAGGAGGTAAACCTATGGGTTTAAAAAGTTCAAATGTTGCAAAACAAGTTGATGTTATTTTAAGAGAGATAGAAGAGCTAAAAGCAATTTTTATCCTTGGACAAAGGGTGATACCATTTCTTGAAGAATTATTTAATTTTGTTAAAGAGGTTGGGCCAATGCTTGAGGAGATAAACAAATCGCTTGAGGAAAGTTCAAGTAAAATTCCAAGGGCTTCAAGTCAGTTAAACACCGTTACGAAAACAACTGAAATGGCAACTACTGAGATACTTGATGCACTTGATGAAATGAGCTTAAAATTTGGTGAGATGAAGGGACTAATAACCTCAATGAGGAACTATTACGAAAAACAAAGAAGACTTGCACGAAAGATCGGAAAACATATCAAAAATGGAGAATTTAGCAAAGTTAACGAGCTATGGGGGAAATATTATGAGACATTGAAAAATTGTGACGGCTTTGATGATGTAATTGAAAAGCTAGTAGAGGTTAAGCAAAGCGCAGACAACATAATGATCGCCCTTCAATTTCAAGATATAACTGCACAACAGATTTCAGCTATAAACCATTTAATCGGCTCTGTGCAAGAGAAACTGACACATCTGCTTGAACAACTTGAGAATGCTGATTTGAAAAGTTCTGGATCAAAAAATTCAGAATCCCAAAGCGAGGCGTTTAATCCAATGGCAGAATATGATAGATCCGAGATCAAACAAAAGATTGTTGATGAAATTATAGTTGAAAACAATAAAGTTACTTCACAGGAAGAAATTGACAAACTTTTCAGTGGAGAAATAAAATAAGAGAGGTTTAAACCATGTCAATACCTGCGATCTTTGATGATGAGATGAAGGAAATAGTTGAAAGCTTCATCATTGAAACAAAAGAACTTCTTGATAAACTTGACAACGATCTTCTTCAAATTGAGAAAAGACCGAATGATGTGGAGCTTTTAAATTCAATTTTTAGGTATGTTCACACTATTAAGGGGACTTCTTCGTTTATAGGTTTTGAGCAAATGAGCGAACTTGCGCATAAATTTGAGGATGTGCTAAATAAACTTCGCAAGGGCGAAATCAAACTTCGTTCAGATATAGTAGATGTGATGTTTAAATCGCATGATTTACTTAAAATTTTGCTCTCAAAGCTTGAAAATCGGGACTTTACGCCAATTGATATCAAAGATATCATCTCAAAGCTTGAAAGGATAAGCCGCGGTGAAATTTTAAGTGATGATGAAGCAGACTTTTTAAACGATCATGAAAAAGTTGAAAACAACGACAGACTTGAAAACCTTGGTGACGAAGAAACAATTCAAAAAGTTGAAGCGAAAGTTATTGATAAAACGATAAGAATTAATGTTGAACGACTTGATGAATTAATAAATCTTGTAGGTGAGCTCGTTCTTGGAAGAAATAGACTAACTCAAATAATTTCTGGGGTAATTGAAAAATTTGAGGGGGAACCAGTAGCAAGAGAGTTAATTGACACGGTTTCACAGGTGGAATACCTTGTATCGGAACTTCAGACAGTTGTAATGCGTGCAAGAATGTTGCCAATTGCAAAAGTCTTCAGCAAGTTTCCAAGAATGGTCAGGGACCTTGCTAAGGAAATGAATAAAGAAGTTGATCTTTTGATATATGGAGAGGATACGGAGGTTGATAAGTCCGTGATTGAGTATATCCACGATCCTCTTGTTCACATCATAAGAAACGCAATTGACCATGGAATTGAACCAAAGGAGGAACGAATAAAAGTAGGTAAACCTGAAAGAGGGAAAATAATTTTAAAAGCGGAACACGAAGGAAACTACATCGTTATAACGGTTGAAGATGATGGACGAGGAATTGACCCAAACAAAATTAGAAAAAAAGCAATTGAAAAAAATTTAATAACTGAACAAGAAGCGAACTCAATAAGTGATAAAGATATTTTGAACTTTATCTTCATACCTGGCTTTAGCACCGCCAGTAAAGTCACAAATGTATCTGGGCGTGGCGTTGGACTTGATGTGGTTAAGGCAAATATCACGAAGCTAAATGGAATTATTGATGTGCAGTCAACCCCCGGCATAGGCACTAAATTCATACTTAAACTTCCTCTAACGCTTGCAATAATTCAGGGATTAATTGTTAAGGTATGTGACGAAATTTTCATAGTCCCGCTTTCATCTGTGATTGAGGTTGTTAGAATTGAACCTGAACAAATTCATTCAGTTAACGGAAAAGAAATAATACGATTACGGGATTCAATTTTGCCACTTGTGAGATTGGAAAAAATTTTCAATTTGGGATCAAGTTGTTATAAAAATGGAAATCTATATGTCGTCGTTGTTGGGTTAGCTGAAAAAAAACTTGGGCTTGTTGTTGATGCTTTGATAGGACAAAAAGAGGTTGTGATAAAGTCGCTTGGTTCATATTTAAAAAATGTAAAAGGCATCGCAGGCGCTACGATCCTTGGGGATGGATCGGTGAAACTTATTATTGATATCGCTCAAATTTTCAAAATGTTAACGGAGAAATTTTTAATTTTGTAGTTTGAAGGTTCCAAAAACATTGAAAAAATTTTGCGAATAAATATGATTTCGAATGATGAAATAAAGGTTCTTGTTGTTGACGATTCCGCTTTCATGAGACAATTGCTTTCAATGATGCTGGAGTCGGACCCGCAAATAAAGGTTGTTGCAACCGCAAGAGATGGGGCAGAGGGAATTGAAAAGATAAAAACTTTAAAACCTGATCTCGTCACTCTTGATGTTGAGATGCCACGAATGGATGGATTATCTGCATTAAAAATTATAATGAGAGAATGCCCAGTTCCTGTTTTGATAGTTAGCTCTTTGACGACTGAAGGTGCCGAGATAACACTTGAAGCACTTAAACTTGGTGCTATTGATTTCATACCGAAACAGCTTTCATATGTTTCATCTGATATAGCAAGGATAAAATCTGAACTGATTCAAAAAGTAAAATCAATCGTGAAAAGTAAGTATATTCGTCGTAAAATCTATGGGTTCAAGGTTGAGCAACAAAAAGAGCTTGTTTTTAAATCCGTTAAAAGAAACTTTGAAGTTGTCGCAATCGGTGTTTCAACAGGTGGACCGATTGCGCTTCAAGAGGTTTTGTCAAAGATTCCAGAAAATTTCCCCGTTGGAATTGTCATAGCTCAACATATGCCACCGAACTTCACGAAACTGCTTGCCGAGAGATTGAACTCAATAAGCAAAATTGAGGTCAAAGAAGCACAAACAGGTGATGTGGTCCAACCAAAACTTGCATTGATAGCACAGGGTGGGAAAAATTTAATCTTTGAAAAATCTTCATATGGAAAGATCGTTAAAATCACAGATAAACCTGATACACTTTATAAACCTTCTGTTGATGTTATGATGGAATCAGCTTCTGAGGTTTTTGGTGATAAAGTCCTTGGAGTGATAATGACGGGAATGGGAAAAGATGGAGTTGAAGGACTGAAAAAAGTTAAGCAAAAAGGTGGGTATATAATTGCACAAAACGAAGATACTTGCGTAGTTTATGGTATGCCAAGAGCTGTCGTTGATGCTGGCATCGCTGATAGTGTGCTCCCACTTGATAAAATCGGCGAGGCAATCGCTGAAATTATTAAAGGTACAAACAATTTTTAGGTTTGCTTATACATATCTCATCCCGAAAGTAAATGCGCAAAATTTCCGAAAAATTTAAACTTTGGCTCGTTTAACACCAACTATTAACTTTACAATTCCATCATATATATCTTCAACTTTTTCAATTGAAAAACCAGATTTAACTGCCAACTCAACAGTTTGACGATTTATGTTCTCGCCGAAGATTGAAGTTATTTTATTTCCAATGTCAAAAACTTTTGAGATTATTTTTCCATTTGGTCTCACATGTTCAAGCAAGATCAATTTCCCTCCAGATTTTAAAACTCTTAAGATCTCATTAAAACCTCCTTCGGGATCTTTAACTTCGCAAAATACAAAAGTTGCGAAAACAACATCAAATGTTTCACTTTTAAATGGTAATGTTTCAACTTCTGAACAAACGAAATAAACCTTCTTTTCGTGCTTTTCCGCCCTCTTGATTGCCTTTTTTATCATTCCGAATTTTGGTTCAATACAGACAATTTCTTTCCCATCTGGATAAACAGGTATGTTTAACCCAGTTCCAGCCCCAATCTCAAGAATTTTATCTCCGCTGACGAGGTTTAAAATTTTTCTTCTCAATCTTTGCAAACCAAGTTTTTCAACTGGGGACATCAAAAGATCGTAAACAAATGGAAAAATTTTTAAAGCCATTTATTTTCAAAATACCATTTTATTGTCCTTTGCATTCCTTCTTCAAGTGAAACCTTGGGATTGTAGCCGAGTTCTCTTTTAGCTTTTTCAATTGAGCAAGCCCAATTTTTTTGTCTTAGGTCTTTTATTTTTTCAATGTTCAAAGGAGACGCCTTGTCTTGTAGCTTGTAGATCATTTCAGACAAAAATGATACAAAATATAGAATCGGCTCTGGAATTTTCACACGCAAAACTTTTTTGCCGATTGCTTTTAAAACAGCGTTTTCAATCTCTCTCCAAGTGTAAATTTCTTCGCTTGAAATAAAATAAATCTCACCTGTTGCCCTTTCACTCTCACCTGCAAGAATGAAACCATCCACGAGATCAGAAACATAAACCAAACTTAAAATTTGCTCATCGGGCAAAACCGCAGGCAAAAACCCAAACTTAACATATTTAAAAAATTCAAATGTGTATGTATCACGAGGACCGTAAACGGAAGGAGGGCGAATTATGGTAATAGGTAATTTTTCTTTATATGAAAGAGCAACCTTCTCCGCTTCCGCCTTGCTTTTACCATATGAAGTTATAGGTTTGTAATCTCTAGTTTCATCAACAGGGATAGAATCCTCACCTGGACCAACCGCCGCTAAACTGCTTGCTAATATAAATTTTTTCAAACCTTTATTTTCAAGACATGCTTCCAACAAGTTTTTCGTCGTTTCAACATTGCCGCGGTAATAGTCATGATAGTTCCTACCTTTTGTGACGCCAGCAATATGATAAATATAGTCAACATCTTTGACCGCTTTTTTCAAAAAATCAAAATCAAACAAACTGCCCTTTAAAATTTCAACATCTTTTTCGGCAAGCCATCTTAAATTGCTTGTGTCTCTGACGATACATTTAACTTCATAACCACGCTTTAAAAGTTCGTCAACAAGATGGCTTCCTATGAAACCTGTCCCACCCGTGACAAGTGCTTTCATTTTTGAATTTCCCCTTTACTTTTTGTCAGCGATTTGTGGAGGTTGCCAATTTTTTCGTTCCCATCTAACGAGCTCAATTCTCACATTTCCGACGGATGTTTTAAAATATCCCTTTATAGGAATTCTTGCTGAATCATCTGAATAATACGCAATAAAATCGCCAGTCACGCCTGCTATTTCCTCTGCGACAAACGGAATAAAACCACTTACTTTCTTTGTGATAACTGTTGAATTTAAAAACTTAATACTTGCGTTCTCCTTCGGGAAACTTACATTAACATCTTTGACATTAAATTGAATCAAAATTGGAATTGTAAGATTTTCACCCGATCCGAGAAGCATTCTCGTCAAATAAAATGAAGTAATCCCGTTGTAATAGCTTCTCTCCTCCTTTTCAGATACCTCAATAACTTCGCCAGTTTGGACATCTTTTTGCGTGGCAATTATCTTGTTGTTTTTCCTCTCAAAAATCGTCACGATTTTTCTTCCTTTTTTGGTCTCATAGATCAAAAATTTCGCATCAAGAAGTGAGTCAATTCTAAATTCGCTTTCAAAACCATAGTGAATGTTTATAAAGAAAAGCCAGGGATTTGAATCCATCTGAAATCGTGCTTTTATGCGATTTCCATTTGTTTCCGTCCATACTTTTATGCTTCCAAGATTTATGAAGCCCCAATACCCGTGATATTCAAGATATTCGTTTTCAAATTTAAAATCGTTTTTGGGGATCGCCTTCGCAACGAAGTAAAAAATTATCAAAAGTGCTATCGGCAGAATTAGAAAAATTCGTCTCATTTTATCTTTCAACTTTTATTTCAAGAGCCCATCTAAATTTTGGTGCTTCACCAGTGCGTCCAACTGGGAAAACCACACTTATGTTCAATCGGTTGAATGAATTAATTAAATTTTCTGCAACCGATGGAATAAATATAAGTGGTCGGAGATTGATTTCAAAGCCATAGTCATACGCTAATGAACCGATCTTTTCTATTTCCTCAAATCTTGGTATTTGTGAAATTAACGATGTTTCTTTTGCCCATTTAAAAATCGCAATATCGTAAAAGATTGATAAATGAAAAGTTTGAGATTTTAAAAACACCAAGTCAAAATTAACAGCGCTGCCTCTTGTGATCCAAATATCAAATATATCAAAATAACCGCGCAAGTTTAAGCCACCTTTCAAAAATAAGTTTGTTCTTCTTGAAAATTTCTCATCAATAAGATAAATCATTCTAAACGACTGGTTGAAAAATTGCTCATGCGGGCTTGCGGTGAAATAAAATTTTTCCTGTTCCGGTGGTTGTCCATATGAGTTTACGAAAAAGAAACGAAGCGAATGCTCAAGCGTTTGTAAGATCGTCCTTTGTTTTAGCTCAACTGAAATGTTGGTGAAATTTTTAGCGCTATTTGCTGTCGTTGTTTTAAAGAATAAATTTCCAAGTAAAAATGTCCTGCTAATTTGTGTGTTCGCTGAAAGTTTGAAACCAACTGAGTTAAAATTTCCGCTTTCCCATTTTAAATTAAAAAATGGCAACTTCTCCTCAACAAGTGAAGCATGTTCAAAGAAAATAGACAGATTATAAAACGGTGGAATTGTAAGATACAAAGGTCTTATGCTCTTGAAGATTTCAAAGTAAAATTTTTTTACCCCGTGGATTTTTAAAAATTCAATTCCAAATCCACTCAACCTTCCAAGCACAGGCAAGGTGTTGTTGGTATAACTTAACATGTAATCAAAATTTTTCGTCTTTGTGTTGAACCATAAACCGAGTTTCGTTTCGTAATAATCAAAAAGATAAGCACCATTTGCGAAAAATCCCGGTCTTATCCCATCTCTCTGGGCAAACCAAATTGAAGGTCTTACGCTGAACCAATACTTTTCAAGCGGTGGATTCAAATGTGTCTGCTCAAAGAATTTAAATTGAATTTTATTTAAAATTCCTGTTCTATTGTTCAACCTGTTTATATCTCTTAACCTCAACCTGCTGTCAATTTCAACCATCTTCACTTTTTTATCAAAGGAAATCTCAAGCTCATAGCTCGGATTAACCCAAAACCAAGGCGGAAGTACAATTGCGTCAGGTTCTTGTTTTGCTTTGAGCTGAATGTCAAGTGGTATTATCACTTTTTGGTAGGTTCCATCTTCAAAGTAAATGTAAAGGTCAACGGGCATGACTATTTGCCCACGATTGCGAAGTTTAACTTTGATTTTGTATTTTTTCAAACCATTTTCGGTTGTCCATTTTCCGGAGAAATTTTCAATTGAATAATCACATTTTCTTGTCGTTTTAAGCCATTGATCAAAAAACCAGTCAAGTTTCATCCCGCTTACTTTTTCAGCTGTCCTTTCAAAATCTTTTGTAGTTGGATGCTTAAAAACCCACTCTTTAAAAAACTCTTTCATTATTTTATCAAAAACGCTATCGCCAACGACATATTCAAGCATTTCAAAAACTGAAGCGCCTTTCCCATAAACAGCGTTCGTGTATGTAATTGGTTCACGGAAGAAATCAGAATGTAGAAGGACAGGTTCTTCATATCCGAGATTGGAAAACCTTATATAGTTTCTATATCCTCCGTAAATGTCTAAATTCGGTCTTAACATTTTATCAATTCCAACGAAATCGCTCCATTTTTCACCGAGAAAATTTTTAAAAATTCTTGGTGTCACGAAACTTGCCCCGCCTTCGTCTATCCAAGCTTCTTTTGTTTCATTATTTCCAATTAATCCATAAAACCAGATATGTCCAATTTCGTGAGCGAGAATTCCAATCATACTTGTTCTCCCGCGCCTTCCAGTAATCATAATAAGCGTTGGATATTCCATACCTCCATCTCCGGCTTGTGCAACTGTGAAAGTTTTGTATGGATATTTGTAAAACCATTCGCTGTAAAGTTTTATTATCTCTTTCGTAAATTTCCCCGTCTCACGCCAGAGCATATATACATCAGGTTGATAAAGCAAGTGAATTATAATAGTATCGTTTTCAAGTTGAAGCCAAGTTATTTCGTGAATGTAATCTCTATCAGCGACCCAAGCAAAATCGTGGACTTTTTCAGCTTTGAAGTGCCAAGTTTTAAATTTTGATCCCGAATTCTTTTTCCATTGGCTTGGGAAGATCACTGTATCAACTGCGCCGAGTTCATATCCACACATAACCTCGTTTGGATTTTGAATTACCCCAGTTGCTCCGACGAGATAATCTGCCGGAAGAGTTATTTTCACATCAAAACTTCCCCATACTCCGTAAAATTCACGCTCAATGTATTGATTCACATGCCAACCTTCAAAATCATATTCACAGATTTTAGGATACCATTGAGCCATGCTATAGTCAACTCCCTCGCGATTATCTCTACCATTTCTTCTTGTTTGTTTTGGTATTTGCGATTCAAACTCCATTTCAAGTTTAACAGAACTTCCGGGGACGAGAGGTTTTTTAAGCTTTGCTTTTAAAACCGTATCAAAAATTTCAAATTCAATTTCTTCATCGTTTGCTTTAAGGGATTTAACATTTGTCCAGCCGTATTCCTCTGGCTTCAATGTTCTAATTCTTTCACCAAGCCCATTTCTTATAACATCACCGCGAACTTGCATAGAGCTTCCTGGCTTGAAAGCGTTTAAATATAAATGGTAAAAAATTTCATATAAAGTGTCGGGAGAATTGTTGTGATAAACTGCTACCTGTTTTCCGATGAGTTTATGAGTTTTCGTGTCAAGAAAAACATCCATGACATAATCAACGCGTTGCTGAAAATATCCAACTCTCTGAGAAAACAAAAAGCTCGGGAGAAGTAGAAAAATAAATAAGAAGCGAAAAATTATTCCCATGTGAAGGCTTCTCTTATCTTTTGGATTTCCTCGTCGGTGAGTTTAAAAGTCGCAGCTTTTGCGTTTTCCTCAACTTGTTCTGGATTTCTTGCGCCAACGATCGCAGTTGTTATACCAGTTTGTGAAAATGTCCAATTTATTACAAGTTGGGCGACAGTAACATTTCGTTCTTTTGCTATCGGTTTTATCTTTTCAAGAGCATCAAGGACTTTCTTTCTGTTTTCTGGCAGAAACCAAAATTGTCTCTTTCGTAGATCTCCGCTCTTAAATTCTGTCTCCATTGTTATTTTACCTGTTAAAAGTCCTTGCTCAAGCGGGCTGTAAGCAAGGATTGAAATTTTATTTTCAACGCAAAGCGGAACAAGTTCCTTTTCAATAGAGCGATCTAACAAGCTGTATTTTACTTGATTGCTTTCAACTCTCATATATTTTAGGGTTTCCTTCATTAGGTTAGCATCAAAGTTGCTGACTCCAAACGCTCTTATTTTCCCTTGCTCTTGAAGGCGCGTTAGAGCTTCAAGTGATTCATCAATTGGGGTTGTTTTATCGGGCCAGTGAATTTGGTAAATGTCAATGAAGTCGGTATTAAGTCGTCTCAAACTTCTTTCACATTCTTCAATTATTGAATTTTTTCGTGCATTTTTGTAAACATAATATCTTTTCCCGTTGAAGTATGTATCAAAGAAAAACTCACCTTCGTCGGTATCCCATCTTAAACCACATTTTGTTGCTATAATAACTTCGTTTCGTTTTCCTTTGATCGCTTTCCCGACAATTTCTTCACCTAATCCGAATCCGTAGACTGGCGCAGTGTCAATACAATTCATTCCAACTTCAATTGCTTTTTGGATCGCTTTTACAGAGAGCTCTTCGTCAGTTCCACCCCAGTACCAACCGCCGATTGCCCAACCTCCGAAAGTTATGACAGGGATTTTAATTTCTGTTTGTCCGAATTGTCTGTATTCCATTTTTTTATCACGCTTTTGTTTTTGATATGTTATATCCGTAAAGCCAATAGGCGATTTCATTACTTTTGTTTCTAACTGAATGAACTGCACCACGAGGAATGAACCACTCATCACCTGGATTTAGCTCTGTCACTTCACCATCGCATTCAATTTCAATTGAGACATTTAATGGCGTGACAAGTTCATCTGTGTCATGCACGAAGTTTTCCCATCTTTGTCCAGGCGGATCAATCCACACATCGCTTGTGAAACCTCGTTCATTCCATTCTTTTTCTATTTCTTCTTTTTCTTTCCCAAGCCATTTGCCTCTTTCAATAAATAATGGCATAAGCTTGGTGAAATTTTGTTTTTGTTAAAAATTTAAAGGTTATGACGATACAAAAGCAACTTTACCGCGTGTTGATTTATTTTTAAGACATGGTTAAATTTAAATGAGTTTCCACCCAAGGTTTACAAACAAACTTGAGACCGTCATGCAAAGTGAATATAGGAAATATCTTGAGACGGCAAAGAAGGTATTTCAGGAGAACAAAACTTTAACTCTCGTAAGCCAGGGGAAGGATGGTAAAGTTTGGGCTGGGAAAGTTTATTTCGCCGAGGAAGATGGATATATTTATGTCGCTCTTGAGAAGGGGAAAAACTATAAAAACATCATTGAAAATCCTCGCGTGTTTTTCGTCATTGAGCGCGGTGTCCCGGATAAATTTATTCAGGGCGAAGGCATTGCTGAAATGCTTGGGGACATAACGGAGCGATCGGAGAGAAGCATAATTTTCAGAAAAGCTATTGAACTTGTTGTTTACGCAAAGAAAATCCCAGGTGTTACGCTATTTAGAATAAGACCAACCAAACTTTACATCTCTGATTTTACTGAGGAATGGAAACCGAGAGCGGAAATTGAGTTCACAGACGAGGTGATGAAACTTTTCCAAACAGAATTGAAAACAAAATTTAATTTTTTCAAAGTTGCGTTTAAAGCTTTAAGACCATTTGCTTTCCCTGCAACAATTGCTCCAGTTTTACTTGGAACTTTCATAAGCCCGCATGTTTCAATTCCGCTGTTTATTCTTGTTTTCATAGGTCTTATACTTGCTCACTCCGCTGTGAATGTTTTAAGTGATTACTTTGACTATGTTAGAGGAGTAGATACATGGCGCGTGCTTGGCTCAAGCAGGGTGCTTGTTGATGGGTTGATGAAACCGAAACATCATCTTTTGCTTGGGGTTGTTTTGCTTATTTTATCACTTGCGATTGGTTTTTATTTTGTATTTGCCGTTGACTATAGAGTTTTATATTTCATAATCCCAGGTTTGATCCTTGGAATTTTTTACACTGCTCCACCACTTGGATTTAAATACAGAGCGCTTGGGGATTTGGCAGTTTTCCTTGCTTTCGGACCTATCATGACGCTTGGTGTTTATTTTATCCAAGCTCGGGAAATCTCGTGGCTTCCTGTTATCCTTTCAATCCCAATTGGTTTATTAACAACTGCAATTTTACACGGAAATAATTTTAGGGACATAAAAGAAGACATTGAAGCTGGATATAAAACTCTTGCGGGCATCATTGGGGCTAAAGCATCAAGTTATTATTACACTGTGCTCGTTTTGCTTGCATATTTATTGACAGTTTATTTTGTTTTCAAAAACTTTTTGCCAACCGCTGCTGTTATTTCATTCATAAGCTTGCCGATTGCCATAAAAAATATAAAAGTATCTTTCAATCAGGCGCTTGTGAATTTCACTTTTCTTGATCTGTTAACAGCCAAGCTTCAGCTTTATTTCTCGTCTTTGTTGATAATTGGGATAATTTTGGAGAGATTTTTGATTTAATTTTAAAAATCAAATTACAGCTTCCGCAATGAAGTCCGTGTTAAGTTTAAAACTTGCAGCGGACATCTTGACAACTTTGAGATTTTTTATCGGGCTCTACATAATCAGATTTTCTAGTTTTGAAGTGAAAGATGGAGTGATATCGGCTTCGCTTTTTTTGTGGGTTGCTTGGGTGACAGATCTTCTTGATGGTTCAATCGCACGACTTGAACCGAGAAAAATTCAAACTTGGATTGGTAGGCATGATTTAACTGCCGATGTCACCGTTGCATTTGGAAGTTGGTTGTTTTTAACGCTTTCAGGTTTAATTAGTCCGTTTATTGGCTTTGGCTATATTTTGTTGAGTGCGTTTTTGTTGTTGTATTTCAAATCTGAACATCTTGCGTGGGGGTTACAAGCACCGCCATATGGTATGATGATTTTAACAGCTTTGAAATATGCACCAGAATATGGCGCGTTGCTTATCGTCTGGATTATAATTGTTGTGATCGTAACTTGGCCAAGGTTTCCGAAGTACACATTGCCCGAATTTTTAAGAGGAATGAGAGCATTGTTCAAGTGAGAATTATGTAAACTTTTTGAGGTCCGTGGACTCCACGAACGAGCACCTTTTCAATATCTGCTGTCCGACTCGGTCCAGTGATAAGGAAAATTGAATCAAAATTTCCATCAATTCGTTTAACAAGCTCCTCAAATGTTGAGATTATCTGAGTTTTATTTGCGATAACAATATGTATCCTTGGCAGTAAGACGGCGGATTTAAATTTATTTTCTCTGTGAATAAATACTATAGTTCCCGTCTCCGCAATTAGAAAGTCGCACCCTGTAATTGAAGCATCAACATCAGCAAGCTGTTTTTCTGAGTGTGGTTGGGTTATTATTTGGCTAACTTGTAAATCTTTGATCTTCTCATCTATGCTTTTTTCAAAGTTTTCGGCGAAAATTTTTTGGATATTTTCCGATGAAATTATTTCCGAAAGCTTTTTATAGATTTCCTTGGGCTTTGCTTCTATGAGATTTCCGCCAACCCTTTCAAATTCAAATTTAAATCTTTCCACGCTCTCACTTGAAGCAGGGGTTTGATCTGTTTCAATTTCGGGCAACGGTGTTTTGTTAATTTGATAAGTTTTTAAAGTTTGTATTATTTGCTTTCTTGCCTCCTCCATATTTCTCTAAATGATTTTGGTGCTATTTCAGGGAAAGTTCTCCATTTAGACCAATTTTTTAACTCTGGTTTTATTCCAATTTTGCGAATGTATCTTAAAATCTTCGCTCCAAATTCATAAAGTTTATGATTTTTCATCCCAATGAGCCAAAGTTTGAAGATTAATTTCTCAATCCAAGGTGAGAAATCTTGTTCAACTGCTTTGTGTCTAAGCCAAAGCAGAAGGTGATGAATTTCTATCTTAACTGGACAAATTTCGTGACATTTTCCACATAAAGATGAAGCGAAAGGCAAAATTAAAGCTTCATCAAACGCAAATTGAACAGGAGTTAACACAGAACCGATTGGACCTGGATATATTGAGCCATAGGCATGACCTCCAACTCTTTGATAAATCGGACAAGCAAGCATGCAGGCGCCACATTTTATGCAGTAAAGTGCTTGTTTTAATTTTTCCGACCTCAACAAATTAGTTCTGCCATTGTCAACCAAAATGACATAAATTTCTTCAGGGGAATCAGGTTTCTTGTTTCTCGGTGCATTTATAATTGAAACATAACTTGTGAACCTTTGGGCGGTTGCACTTCTGCCAAGGATTTTGAAAAAGATCGTCAAATCAACAAGCCGTGGGATCACCTTTTCAATTCCAGCGATGACAATGTGAACCTTTGGAAGCGTCGTGCTTAAGCCAGCGTTTCCCTCGTTTTCTACTATGACAATTGAGCCGGTTTCAGCAACGAGGAAATTTGCGCCAGATATACCAAGGTCAGCATTTAAAAATTTTTCTCTTAAAAATCTTCTTGCTATTTTCGTTAGGTTTTCAGGTTCATTTGTAAAATCAACACCGAGTTTCTCCGCAAACAATTTCCCAATTTCATCTCTTGATTTATGCATTGCTGGAGCTGTAATATGAGAGGGCATTTCATTCGCAAGTTGAACTATGAATTCGCCAAGATCGGTTTCAACGGTTTCAATTCCTTTTTCCTCAAGAAATTCCCTTAATCCAATTTCTTCAGTCACCATTGATTTGGATTTAACACATAACTTTGCGTTGATCCTTCTTGCTATATCAATTACATAACTTCTTGCCTCAGCTGCATCTTTAGCCCATAGAATTTTTATTCCATTTTCAGTTGCTTTTTTCTCAAAGTTTTCAAGATAATATGCAAGATTCTCAATTGTGTGTTTTCTTATGTTGTGCGCTTTTTCTCGCAGTTCCTCCCAATTCGTAAGTTCCGATACGACCTCAATTCTCTTTGAAAGCGTATGAGTGATCGCGCGATTTAAATTTTTCCTTAAAGTTTGATTGGTAAGAGCCCACAACACATTTTCCTTGAATTTTGTCAAATCATGGTTCCGCATATGATTTAAGCTAAAAGTTTGCTAAAATTTGTGCTATGTGAATTGTTTTAATGTTAATTTTATTTTTCCTTGCGTAGCCGTCAATGTGCATTAGGCAACTTTGATCTGTTGATGTTATAAATTCAGCTCCGGAGTTCAAAGCATAATTTAGTTTATACTTTGCCATATCAATTGATATCTCTGGGAACTTGATTGAAAAAGTGCCACCGAAACCGCAACAATCTTCAGAATTTTCCATCTCAATTAATTTTAATTTTTTAACATTCCTTAAAAGAATTCTTGGCTCTTCTTTGATCCCGAGTTCCCTCAGCGCATGGCATGAGTCGTGGTATGTAACTTTATGATCAAATTCAGCACCAGTTGAGTCAATTTTCATAATTTTTACGAGAAACTCGGTCAATTCAAAAGTTTTTTGCGCAATGTTTTTAAGTTCATCTTCGTTTAAAAGCTCTGGATAAAAAATCTTAATCATACTCGTGCATGATCCGGATGGGGAAACGATATAGTCAAAGTTTGAAAAAATTTTGACAAATTTTATGGCAAGCGACTTTGCTTCCTTCCAATATCCTGTGTTGAAAGCCGGTTGCCCACAGCAGGTTTGTTCAAGTGGATAATCAAATTTTATTCCAAATTTTTTCAAAATTTTTACAGTTGCAACTCCAACTTCGGGGTAGAATTGGTCAATATAACACGGGATAAAAAGTGCAACCTTCATTGAGAAAATCTATTTTCTTTTTCGCCTAAAAATAATAACATCGGAACTGATAAACAAGTTGATCGGGTTTCTGACAACTTTTCCAAAGCGCTGGGAGATTGATGTTTTAAACTTATTGCAAAACCGAGGTTTTTAAGCAAGATTCAATCCTCCGATGTCAAATTGTCACTTGACAAAGACCGAAAATTTTGTTATATTTATATTGCAATATAAAGATATTTGAATGTATTTATATGAATCTGAAAAAGATAAAAGATGCTGATTTCACAGAGGAAGCCGAGATATTAAAAATTCTCGGGCATCCGACGAGGTTGAAAATCGTATGTGGACTGATTGAGCAAGGGTTGTGTGTGAGTGATATTGGCGATTGCCTCGGAGAGCCACAGCCGAAGATCTCTCAACATCTTGCTTTACTTAGAGCGAAGGGAATTGTTAAAGCGGAGAGAGAGGGAGTAAACATAAGATACAAGGTTGTGCATCCTCTCGTGCTGAAAATCGCTAAAATCTTGGAGCGGGAAAAATTAAATGATTAAAAGCAATGTCCGTTCAAAAAGTAAATGAATTCTCTAAAGTTGCTGAAATGTTGAGAGTTATTGGACATCCAGTCCGACTGAAAATAATTAGTGAGTTAATTGAATCGGAGAAAACTGTGTCTGAATTGTGGCATTTGATTGGTCAGTCCCAATCTTTAGTTTCTCAGCACTTGGCTGTTTTAAGGCACAGCGGGATAATAAAAAGTGTTCGCAGAGGGAACACCGTCTACTATTCAGTGATAAATCCAACCGTCATTAAAATTTTAAAACTAATTCAAAAACAAACTAACTAAGGAGGAACAAGTTATGTTTCTTGATGCAGACGATAGGGAAGAATTAAAAAGAAGATTTGAGGAAAATTTAGTTAACAAAGTTCGTTTGATCCATTTCACACGGGAACTTGATTGCCAGTATTGCAGGGAAACGAAACAATTACTAACTGAACTTGCCGAGCTTTCGGATAAAATTCAACTTGAGATTTATAACTTCTATACCGATACAGACAAAGTTGAACAATTCAAAATAGATAAAGTTCCTGCGACAGTTATCGCAAGCGAGGACAAGGATTATGGAATTAGATATTTCGGAATCCCATCTGGTTATGAATTTGCTTCGCTTTTATCAGATATTGAAATGGTATCAAGAGGGGTTTCAGGTTTAAGTCAGAGAAGCATTGAAAAGATAAAAGAGATTGATGTTCCAGTTCATATTCAGGTCTTCGTGACGCCTACTTGTCCATATTGCCCAAGCGCTGTTCATCTTGCGCACCAACTTGCCATGGAAAATGATCTTATTACTGCAGATATGATTGAAGCAATAGAATTCCCAGATCTTGCTGAAAAATATATGGTTATGGGAGTTCCGAAGGTAGTTATGAATGATATCTATTATTTTGAAGGGGCTTTGCCAGAGAGGCATTATGTTGACAAGGTTCTTGAAGCGGCAAGAAAAACGAAAGAATCTATAAAACAACAAAATTAAGCACTTAAAATGAAAGAGCGACTTGTTGTAATCGGTGGTGTTGCTGCAGGTATGAGTGCAGCAAGCAGGGCGAGGAGATTAAGACCTGATGTTGAGATAACTGTTTTTGAAAAGAGCGGTTTTGTTTCCTATGGCTCTTGTGGTTTGCCATATTTTGTTTCAGATGTAATTAAATCGCATGAAAACTTAGTTGTATATGACGCAAAGTTTTTCAAGGAGAAAAGAAACATTAATGTTTTTCTCCATCATGAAGTTTTGAAGATCTTTCCAGCTAAAAGAACGATTCTCGTAAGAAATCTTGAAAACGGACAAGAATTTGAAGTTGGTTATGATAAACTTGTGATCGCAACGGGAGCTCGGGCAGTTAAACCAAACATAAGTGGAGTTGAATTAAAGGGTATTTTCACAATTAGATTTCTTGAGGATGGAATTGCGATAAAAAACTTTATAAAAGAAAATTCGCCGAAAAAAGCTTTAATCGTTGGAGCTGGTTATATCGGAATGGAAATGGCTGAAGCACTTGGCTCGCTTGGAATGGATGTCACAATTGTTGAACAGATGCCGAATATACTTGGGAATATGGATGATGAGATAAATGAAATCGTTGAACAAGAACTTATGAAGAATGGTGTGAAGCTTTTAAAATCTGTTTCTGTGAAAGAGTTTGTTGGAGAAAACGGATATGTTAAAAACGCTGTTTTGAGCGATGGTCAAATTGTTGGATCTGATCTTGTCGTAATCGGTGCTGGAATAAGACCAAATTCTGAAATAGCCAAGGAAGCTGGGATAGAGCTTGGAAGAACCGGAGCAATTGCAGTGAATCAAAGAATGGAAACGAACATACCTGGAATTTATTCAGCTGGTGATTGTGCTGAAGCATTTCATCTTGTTTTAAATCGCCCAGTTTATATACCGCTTGGAACAACGGCAAATAAACAAGGTAAAGTCGCAGGTGAAAACGCAGTTGGTGGAAACGCAATTTTCAAAGGTATTGTAGGGACTGCTGTTTTTAAGGTTTTTGATCTTGAGGTAGCAAGAACTGGATTATCTGAAAAACAAGCAAAAGCTGAGGGATTTGATTATGTTTCAACTGTAATTGAGCATGGTTCAAGGGCACACTATTATCCAGGTGGTAGCAAGATAAGGGTTAAGCTAATTGCAGATAGGAAAACTGGACATTTGCTTGGTGCTGAAATGGTTGGAAGAGATGGGGTCGCTAAAAGAATAGATGTCCTCGCAACTGCTCTTCATGCAAAGCTTACTATTGAGGAAATTGGCTATCTTGACTTAAGCTATGCACCGCCATTTGCTCCGGTATGGGATCCGATTTTGATCGCCGCAAATGACCTTGAAAAGAAAATAAAAAGTTAAAAGGATATGGAGCAGAAACAACCTAAGGTTATCATTTTCACGACACCAACTTGTCCTTGGTGCAGAGCAGCAAAACAGTATTTTATGCAGAAAAAGATAAAATTTACAGAAGTTGATGTCACCAAAGATCAACGAGCTGCAAGAGACTTAATTCGCCTTACCGGTCAAACTGGTGTCCCGGTTATTTTGATAAATAATCGTCCTGTCGTTGGATTTGATCGAGCTAAAATTGATCAATTGCTTGGTTTGAAATAAATAAAAACAAAATTTCTTAGGAGTGAAAAATGAGAATCAAACCGCTTGATGATAGGGTCCTTGTTGAACCGCTTGAAGAGGTAGAATCAAAAACCAAATCTGGAATCATCATTCCAGATACTGCAAAAGAAAAGCCGAGAATCGGGATTGTGGTTGCCGTTGGAACTGATGAGGATTTACGATCAAAGGTGAAAGAAGGTGATAAAATTTTATTCGCAAAGTATGGCGGTGAAGAGATTGAAATGGATGGTAAAGAATACAGAATAATCTCAAGGAGCGACATTTTAGCGGTGATTGAAGATTAAACTCTTTTTGATCCCGGGGCACTTTGCCCTTGGGATTTTTCATTAAATCTGAATCTTTTTTGAAAAGAGAGATTTTAGAGATCATGAAAATAGCGATTCCAACAGATGATGGCGAACATATTTCTGATGCATTTGGACACGCACATTATTTTTTGATAACTGATGAAACAGAAAAAGAAATAGAATTGCGACATAATCCTAAAGCTCACGAAGGACATCATCACAGACATTCGCATAACACCAAGGAAAAACAAGCAAGGATCAATGCTATATCTGAATCTTTAAAAGATGTTGAGGTGATAATAACTTCCCATATAGGTAAGCCGATGATGGAGAAGATGCTTGCTGATGGAAAAGTTATTTACATTTCGCCGAAAGGACTAAAAATTTCACAGGTTCTGAATTTATATCTCAACGGAAGTTTGAAAAGAATTTCAACTTTAACTTAAACACAACAATAAAAGAGGATCGCAACTGTGACGAAAATACTTATACTTGGTGGTTCTTTCGCAGGATTAACGGCAGCGTTTGATTTGAAGCGAAAGCTCAAAGATCAAGCTCAAATAACCGTAATTTCAAAGTCAAAAGATTTCGTCTTCATACCTTCTTTAATTTGGTTGCCTTTTGGTTGGAGAAAACCTGATGATATTTCGTTTGAAATTAAACCCGTGCTTGAAAAGAAAGGAATTAATTTTGTCCACGCTGAAGCGACAAAAATAATTCCAGAGAAAAATCAAGTTGAAACAACTGCTGGAACATATGATTATGATTTTCTCTTGATAGCAACTGGACCCGATCTTAAATTTGAAGAAGTTGAAGGACTTGGACCACATGGTGGACATACGACATCAGTTTGTACGATTGATCACGCACTTCATGCTGGAAAGAAATGGGAAGAGTTAGTTAAAGAACCTGGTCCAATTGTGATTGGAGCAACACAGAAGGCAAGTTGCTTTGGTGCTGCGTATGAATATGTTTTCAATATTGAATATGCAGCGAGAAAAGCTGGCATAAGAGATAAAGTAGATATTACATTCGTTACCGCTGAACCATTTCTTGCAAACTTTGGAATTGGTGGAGTCGGTAGCTCGCAGAAGATGACCGAATTCTTTTTCAAGAAGCTTAAAATTCGTGGAATTACAAATGTCGCAATTGAAAAGATAACTGAGGACAAAATATATCTCTCAAATGGTGAGGTATTACCGTATAAATACGCAATGATAATCCCGCCGTTCCTTGGTGTGAAAGCGATCCGTGATTCAGGAATTGGAAATGAATCTGGATTTATACCTGTTGACGATACATATAAACATGTGGACTATGATAACATCTATGCAGCTGGTGTAGCGGTTGCAGTTAAATATCCAGAGCCAACCCCAATCCCGATCGGAGTTCCAAAAACTGGTTATATGTCTGAAGTTATGGCACGAGTTGCAGTTGATAACATTGTTTCGCGGGTTCTTGGTACTGGTCATATGAGGAAACTTCCATTTGCCGATATAGCACCGCTTTGTGTAATGGACGCAGGAAATATGGGTGTTCTTTTCGTTGCAAGTAGGGTTTTTAAGCCAAGGAAATATCATATTCTTTTCCCAGGTCCATGGTCGCATTGGATTAAGGTATGGTTTGAGAAATATTATCTTTGGAAGATGAAAAATGGATATTCCCAATTGCCATAAAGCCCATTGAATTTCAAGAAAAATTTATGTATCTTTGATAGCGTTGTTTTCGTGAAACATTTGCAAATTTTGCATTGTTTTTAAAATTGAATGGTTTTGTAAAACTTAAAGATGGAGGTAAGAATTGATCACGACACCTGTAAATAAGCAAAAGGCAAAGGTAATTGGAATGATTATAACCGATTGCCCGAATTGCAAGAATCAGATTTTTCTTGAAAAGCAAAGTGTAAAACTTTGCCCGTATTGTGAAGCAGAAGTTCACTTAGATATTGAAAACATTGATGTTCGTGTCTGGGCAATTGTCCCTGAAAGACCATCGCGCAGAAGAAGGAGAAGAAGTAAAACAGAAGACATTGATCTTTTAACAAACTAATTTTGAGAGGTCATCATGAAGGTAAACGAAGCAACATGGGATAGGATTTTGAGAGTAATCATAGGACTGTTTCTCCTTTCGTTTCTGTTTTGGATGGAGGGAAGTTCAAAATACTGGGGACTAATCGGGCTTGTTCCACTTATAACAGGACTTATTGGTTATTGTCCAGCTTACTCACTTTTTAAAATCTCTACTCGTAGGGAAACCCAAAGCTCGGGGAGTTAAATTTTTAAGCCCCGATTTCAATCGGGGCTTTTTTGTAAAATTAAAACGGTCTTAAATAATGATTGTGGTTTATATTCTTGCTGGTGTAATTTTATTTTTTGTTTTGGTGAATTTAAGCATCGTTTTACGAGCGAAGTTGAAAAAAGGTAAATATGTTCCGGAAATTGGCGGTGAAATTGGCAAGGCAATTAAAAATGGCCAAAGAGTAATACTTTATTTTTACAGTCCTACTTGTTCTGCTTGTAAAGTGCAAACCCCTATAATTGATAAACTCATTAACTCCGCAAGTAGCAAGACAAAAATTTTTAAAATTGATGTAAGCAAGGATGTAAATGTCGCTTTGAAACTTGGTGTTATGGGAACTCCTTCAACTGTTGTAATTGAAAATTCAAAGATCAAAGAATTTTTTGTGGGTGTTAAATCTGAAAACATATTAAGGAGGTTCCTATGAAATACGGGATCTCAAAAGTTGTAAATCTTTCTTATGAAGAAGCAGTTAACAAAGTCACTGAAGAACTCAAAAAAGAAGGCTTCGGTGTTCTAACAACAATTGATGTTAAAGAGACATTGAAGAAAAAACTTGATGTTGATTTTGACAAATATATTATCCTTGGTGCTTGTAATCCTCCATACGCATATAAAGCTTTGCAAGCTGAATATGACCTTGGTTTAATACTTCCATGCAATGTTGTGGTTTATGAAAGAGATGGAAAGGTGACTGTATCTGCATTTGATCCGATGGTGATGGCACAAATGATTGATAATCCAAAACTAAAAGAAATTGCACAAGAAGTTCGTGAAAAACTTGAGAGAGTTATTGAAAATGTTTAAAAATAAAAGCGTGAAACCGAAAATGAAGAAGAATATAATTGGAATTCTGATTTTAATCTTGGCAGTTGGTTATCTTGGCTATACTTTTATAAAATCATCAAATTCTGATGATAGTTATTCAACGATCACACCTGCCTTTGCTAATGTGCCTTCAAATGATAGACCAGCTCCTAACTTTGAACTGCCCGATGTAAATGGAAAGAAAGTAAGATTATCCGATTTCAAAGGAAAAATTATAATTCTTGACTTCTGGGCTACATGGTGTCCGCCGTGTAGAGCTGAGATACCTGGATTTATTGAACTTTATAACAAGTATAAAGACAAGGGAGTTGTGGTAATTGGAATTTCTCTTGACGAAGGTGGTGTTAAGGATGTTGTGCCATTTATGAAAGAGTTTGGAATTAATTACCCGATTCTAATTGGCAATTTCAAAGTCACACAAGATTATGGCGGAATTCGTGGAATACCAACAACATTTGTAATAGATAGAAAAGGCAATATAAGAGCGAAGTATGTTGGTTATCGTCCAAAGGAAGTTTTTGAAAGAGATATAATAATGCTTTTAAATGAAAAGTGAAGTAACCAAATCGGTTCGTTTAACTTTTCATGAAGTTAAAGAGGAAGTAAAGAATTGCCCAAGGTGTGGCAGTGAGATGCTTTTTATCAGGAGATGTTGTGGAGATAATGAAGTTTGGCGATGTGAAAAATGTGAATATGTTGAGAAAGAGTTAAGTCAAAATATATGGTATTATTATATCTGGGCAAAATAAACTTTGGGAATTAACAATGATTGCTGGGATAATTGGTGCGTTAATTGGTGGAGTTTTGGGATTTTTTATAGGTAGGTATTTTTCAAAGATCGGCGGTATGTGTCCGCTCTTATGTAATCCAAAGATAAGCACAATATACTTTGCGTTACTTGGTTTTTTGCTCACATATAACAAATTTTAAAAACAAGCAAAGGAGATAAACAATGGCAAAAGTTGAAGTCAAATTCGTTGACGGCATGACTTTTATTGGGAAAGGGGAATCAAATCATTGGGTTGTTATGGATAGTGCTGAAAGTGTTGGTGGGACCAATGCGGGAACGAGACCTATGGAACTTGTTTTAATTGCGCTTGGTGGCTGTAGTGGTATGGATGTCGTTAGCATCTTGAAGAAAAAAAGAGTTAAGTTTGATAAATTTGAAATGAAAATAAGTGGAGAAAGAGCAGAGGAGCATCCAAAGGTTTATACGAAAGTTGATGTTGAGTATATAATCTATGGGAGAGGAATAAATCCTAAGGATGTTGAACATGCGATTGAACTTTCGCAGACAAAGTATTGTTCCGTTTCCGCAATACTTAAAAAATCTGGTGCTCAAGTAAATTATACTTATAAAATAATTCAACCAGAAACGGAGGTGGTTAAAAATGAATAAAATGCTGTTGTTCATAATTTTGTTATTTTCCTTTCTTTTCCAAACTGACGAAAAAACTCAAAAAGCAATTGAACTCGCAAGAAAGATTTCAAATGAGCTTGTTGACTCAGTCAGGACAGTTTTGTTTAATGAGCTTGGCAAAGGTGGCTATGTTGGTGCGATAAAAGCATGTTCAAATCTTGCACAAGAAATAATAAAAGCTCATCAAGAAAAGTATGGAGTGTATGTAAGACGAGTAAGCGATAAATATAGAACCAAGCTTGACAAGCCAGACGATTACGAAGCCAAGATTTTGAAGAATCTTGAAGAACTTAACCAAAGAAATGAACTACCCCAGGAATATTATGAAGTTGTCACTGAAAAAGGCAAGAAGTATTTGAGATATTTCAAACCTTTGATCGTCCAGCCGATGTGTTTGAATTGTCATGGGACGGATGAATTTATCAAAAAGGAAATAAAAGATTTTTTGAAGGAAAAATATCCAGAAGATAAGGCAACAGGTTATAAAGCAGGGGATTTCAGAGGTGCGGTGAGCGTTAAAATTAAATTAAGCGAGTCAAAGTAAATCTATGCATAAGTTCAACCCAGAAAATGCGCACCGACTTCTTGATGATGAGAGACGAAAAATTCTTCCACCTGAGGAAATTTTAATTTCAAGCGGACTAAAAGAGGGCATGACCATAGTTGATGTTGGTTGCGGAAGTGGTTATTTCACAATTCCAGCTTCAAAAATAGTGGGCAAAAATGGCAAAGTTTATGCAATTGATGTTCAAGAAGAAATGATAAAGAAATTAAGGCAAAATAATTTACCAGATAATGTAACTTCAATTCTTGCTGAAAATGATTATGAATTTCCGATAGATGATGAAATAAGCGATTTCACATTTCTTGGATTTGTTGCTCATGAAAACGAGGACATTGAAAGGTTTTTAAGTGAAGTTAGAAGGATAACGAAAACCGGAGGAAAGATTGTTATTCTTGAATGGAAGAAACAACATGAGGAGAACGGTCCGCCTTATGAGGAAAGGATCTCTCAAGATGTTCTTTTGGCCTTGCTGGAGAAACTTAACCTTTCAATCGTTGAACATAGCGAAATAAATCAATCGCACTACAAGATAATTTCTGTTAAGAAATGAAAAATTTCTCCAAATTTTTGATCTTAATTTTATTTGCGGTTTATTTTTCAAGTTGTGCTGTAAAGTTAGTCCAACAAAAACCAAGCATTTATACTGATATTACTCCAATTGAAGCCCAGAGAAAGATAGAGCAAAACAAAAAGGTCTTGATTCTTGATGTTCGCACGAAGGAGGAATTTTCGGAGTGGCATCTTAAAAATGCCGTAAACATCCCTGTTCAGGAGCTTGAGGGAAGATTGGATGAGTTGGAAAAATATAAAGATTTTGAAATTATCGTTTATTGTAAGGGTGGCGTTAGAAGTAAAATGGCTGGTGAAATTTTAGTTAAAAATGGATTTAAATATGTTTACAATCTTTCTGGTGGTATCAATGAATGGAAAAAACAATTTGAGGCAAAGCAATGAAGAAGATTACAAAAGATATAACGATTGAAGATCTTGTTACCGAATTTCCTGAATCTGTTGGTTTCCTGATGAAAAAAGGTATTAAATGTATCGTCTGTGGTGAGCCAATTTGGGGAACATTGGAGCAGGCGATAAAAGACAAAGGGAAAGAGAACGAGATGGAACAAATAATTGATGAGTTAAATGAAGTGCTCGGTTTAAAAGAAAAGGAGGAACAGCAAAAGTGAATAAAATAAAGTTTATACTTCCATTGGTAGGTGCAATTGCTGGTTATGCTTATTACTATTTTATCGGCTGTAGGGTTGAAACCTGTCCCATTACAAGCGATCCATATCTTTCAACGCTCTATGGAGCCATTACTGGGCTCGGGGTTTATTGGACATTCTTTTCTGAAAAAAAGAAACAGGACAGTTAACAAAATGGCAGTTGCACTTCAAGTTAGTTTATATCCATTAAGGCAAATGGACATAATAGAACCAATTAACAATGTAATTGATATTTTTAAATCATATGGACTTGAAACGCATGTCGGTTCAATGAGCACGCTCGTTTACGGTGAAGATGAGTTGGTTTTTAAAGCACTACAAGATGCATATAAAAAAGCTTCTGAATTTGGTGAATTTGTTATGGTCGCAACATTTTCAAACGCGTGTCCATTGCCTTTGAGATTTGATATAAGATGAAGTAATCAACGAAGAATTAGCCTTTTTTTATTTTACCAGAGTTGTTACTTTATCTTATTTTGTAAGAGCGAACTTATCTTTACCATAGTCCAATTCCATCGGGTTCCTTGCCGGTTCCGATGGTTTTCACAACTTTTCCAGCTTTAATGTCAATTACGCTTACGATATCAGCGTTAGAATTTGCTACATAAATTATGTTATCGCGTCCGATTGCTATACCGATGGGAACGGGGCTATCTCCGAAGGCTGATCCGAACAATCTTCCTGTTTTTTCTACATCTGATTTCTCCGCTGTCTTTATTCGCTTTAAAATTTCCTTGCTTTTGGCATCAACAATTGTGATTTCACCACTTCTTGCGGATGATATAACTGCGTATTTCCCATCTTTTGAAAACTTAACACGAATTGGGAAACCCTCAACTTTAAATTTTAGTTTAACCTCGAGAGTTTTCGCATCAATCACAGCGACGCTATCTTCAGCTCGGTTCGTGACCCATATTTCGGCTCCATCTGGAGAGACATCAATTCCTTCGCTACCTCTTCCGGTTGATATGTTCTTGACAAGTTTCATTTCTTTTAAATCAATTACGCTCATGGAGCCAGAGCCAATGTTTGCAACGAAACATCTGGATTTGTCAGCGGAAAGAGCAAGCATGTGTGAAACCTCTTGCTCTGTCTTGACAGAAGCAACGATCTTTTCATTTTTAACATCAACTATGATTATTGATTTATTTGTTTCTGCCGTGATTATAACCTTTTCATTATCAATCCATTCAATTCCATGTGGTCTGCGAAAGTCGCCAAGATTTATAGTTTTTTCAACTGTTAATTTCTCAAGATTGTAAAGCGTGAGCGAATTCCCTGGTTTTTCTCTTGTTCCGTAATTTGTTATGACAGCATATTTTCTATTTGGTGAAATTGCAACCTCGTGCGGTCCTTCTCCCGTTTGAAATTGAGTTATCAACTTATCTGTCTTCAGATCAAAAATCATTGCAGTGTTGTCAAACTTGTTAAGGACAATTAAATTTTGCGATAGGGAAAAAGAAATATGGAAAATTAAGACAAAAATTGATTTTTTAAACATAGTCGGCTTTGATTTGTTTTTAACTTATTGCGATTGTTAGACTTTTATGGGCTTATACAAAATTAATTGAGAGTCGTGAAAACAAAAAATTTAGCTTTGGCTTTAACCCTGTTTTATTTCGTTTTGGTTGGTTGTTCAGGTGATAAGTTAATTTAATGTCCGAATTCGGGTGTAATCGCAAGACAGGGGTCAATTGGTCTTTTATCTTCACATCTTGCTTTGAAACTTCCATTAAAAGAAGAGCGAGATTAGTTTTGGGTTTCAGAAAAACATATTTTGATACTATCACCAGTTTATTTTTAAGCAGACTTTCCCAATAAGTTTTTATAATGCTTTTGTAAAGTTCGTTGTTATACCTAATGGCGTCAGTTATTATGAATAGTTTTTTTATCTAAACCGTGATTTTCACGATGTATTTGAATAGCTCTTTGTAAACCTATAATAGAGGTGCTTTAAGCGCTGGGCTTGAAAATCTATATGACGCGTTTGCTTCTATGATGGTTGATTCAATAGCTATCAATGTCCTGAGAGATTAGGTCTAAAAATTCATTTAGAATTTGCAAGATTTTTTAATTTTTCCAAGTTTAAAACAGTGATTTTTCTTCCCTTAACTTCAATCAACCCATCATCCTGCAATTTTCTTAACGCTCTTGAAAGTGTCTCAATGACTGTTCCAAGATATGAAGCAAGCATTGATCTTGAAATGTTAAGCGTTATTTCAATTTTTTCTCTATTTGTGCGTTGTTTTTCGTACTCCTCCAGCAAATAAGTTGCCAGTCGCTGTGGGACATCTTTTGAAGTTAGCGTCTCAATCTGTTGTGTTAATTCTCTTAATCTCTTTGCGAAACCTTGGAGAATTTTAAGTGAAATTTTGGGATTCTTTACGAATAGTTGTAAAAACTTTTCTTTTGGTATAAATAGCAATGTTGACTCTTCAAGTGCTTCGCAGTTTGAATCGTATGTCTTTCCATCAAAAAGTGGAATTTCAGCGACGAGATTAAACGGCTCAACTATTTGCAAGGTTATATCTCTGCCGTCAGGAGTTAGCTTAAAGATTCGTACGACACCTTTCAGAAGTATATAAAAACCAAGGTAAGGATCTCCTTCGGAGAAAATGATTTCTTTTTTTGAAAATTTCTTCAACTGGGATATCTGAGTAAACTTGCGAAGCTCGTCAGTTGATAATTCAGAGAAGAGAGGAATTTGTTTTATTGTGTCATGATCTGGATTCATTTAAATTCACCGTTTGATTTCAAGGAGTGCAAGTATATACGCACCTGCACCGAAACCAACCATCGGATATTGACCTTGATAATCAGAATTCCATTCATCGTAAAGCTCAGCGATAAGGTTATAGTTTAAATTTGACTGGGAAGTTATCCAATCAATAAGTTGTTCTGCTTCTTTTTTGAACCCTGATTTATGCATTGCTGCTGCGACCCTTAAATCAATGAAAATCCATTCTTGCCTATCGTACCAATCGCCATTGTTAACTCTGAAGAATCCAAATCTATTTTTAATTTTGAGATTCTTTATTATCGCTTCTATTGTTTTCTTTGCAATTTCGCTGTTTGACGGGATCAGGTCAAAGTTTATTGCTTCAACCACGCTTGCGTCAAAGTATTCAAAATCAGATTCATCTTTCGCTTCAATCGTTCCTTTTATAACTCCGTTTTTATCAACGAAATTTTTTAGAAAAGATTTAAGAATTGAATCAGCAAAAGAATTGTAAAATTTTTCAGCGGTCTTATCTTTCAAAAATCCCGCGAGCTCTGCGATTGATCTTAAACCTTTAATTCCTGCAATAGTGGTATATGCATAGTGTTTTCCAGGAAGATGTCTTTCCCAAGGACCTGATTCAGCACGAATAACTCCGTATTTATCAATTGAAGCAATTAAAACATCTGCGATTTTTGTTGTCAAAGTATCCCAATACATAACTGCAAAGTCAAGATCGCCTGATTTTTCAACATAATTCTTGAAAGTCCAAAGGAAAAGTCCAAATCCGTCAAGTTCTATATTCGGTCCATCTTCGTTATGGTCTGACTCTTCAATTCCAGCTCCATAGTATTTGCAAACGGTTATCTTGTAATCTTTTTTAACTCCGTAATCTTTTCCGTCCTTGTGTATATAGTTTTTGTAAAATCCAGCTTTTGCTTTAAGCATGAATTCAAGAGCTGATTTCGCTTCTTCAAGATATCCAAGTTCAATCAGGGCGTTTATTGCATAAACTCCGTCGCGAACCCAAGTATATGTCCATTCCCCAGGTGGAAGTGAGGCGAGAATTTGTCCATACGGACTTCCTTCTTCCCGACATTGTGCCATTTTTATTACAGCAAGCGATTGTCTGAACAGTTCGTTTTCTTTCTTCGTCAATTTTAACTTAAACTTCGCCTTTGATATAAAACTTTCCCAAAATTTTATTTCATCTTCAACTATATTATCGTTGTCGGCAAGTTTTGAAAATTTTTCTATTTCTTCGCTCGTTCTTGAAGGATCAAAAGTTATAAATACTCTCTTCTCAATTTCTCCACCCGTCCCATCGCTTCGTTTCACTGTTTTTGTCTTAACGATTTTTTTAATTGGTGAAGTTTGGAGATCAAATACATTGCTTAAATCATCTTCTGATTTTATTTCTCCTTGAATTGTATTTGCTCTGAAATAAATTTTACTTTGCTTGTATTTTTTATTGATTTTGCAGATTGCGACCATTACAGGTGCATCAATTTGAAATGGGGCAAAGTAATAAGTTTGAATTCCAAGTTTTTTGTAGTTCGCAAAAATTATGTTCGTTCCGTTTATATAACCAATTTCATCTTCAGAGATCTTTGATAAATCATATTTTTTCCCATTAAGTTCAACGATGAAGTTTGCATCATTTATCAAATTTCTCGTGAAGTTGTTGGGGGATATGACTTTGTAGATATGTTCATACATTGATGCAATTTGATGTCGTTCAACATTATAAACTATCGCTGTGAATCCGTTGCTTGAAACAAGTGCTTTTGCGGAACGATGTGGTTTTGTGTTTTCTTTCAATTTGATGTCAAAATCTTTTTTCAAAATCAAGCCAATTGGACCTTTGAAAATTCCACCATCAAATCCGAAATCGCAAACTCTTACCGCAAGGACATTTCCCTTCGTTTTCAGTAAACCTTTTGGTATTGGATATGCTCGTAAGGTGGTCCATTCAGTTCTTCGCTCGGGCGGAAATTTTCCTGTCTCACCAATTTTTACACCGTTTAGATATGTTTCATCTGCGTCGTCTATGCTTCCAAGCAAAAAAATTAAATCTTCTTTTAAAAGATTTGATGGGACATCAAAGTGTAATCTATACCAAACAAAACCATCGTAGTTTGCGAAACCTTGGCTTTCAAAAGTTGCTGGAACTTTTATCTTAGCCCATTGTGAATCATCAAAATCTGGAGCGATCCATTTTAGATCATCACCTGTTTTAAAAAGCCATTCACCAGCAAGGTTTAGCTTTAGCTTGAAATCTTGAGCCGAAAGAATTGAAACGAAAAGCACCGAAAAAATTAAGAATTTTTTCACTGTGTTTTTAATCTTTCTTTAATTTTCACATATTTGCTTTTGTAGAAGTTATTTGAGTGAAAGATTAAATTTTCGGTGAAGTGAGAAAACCAAAAATCGCGGTTGTGCTCGCCAGGATAGATTTTGAACTCGTGTCTTGCTCCTTTGCTTTTCAATATCTCGTGCATTTTCAAATTTCCATCTTTAAGCCAATCCTTATCCCCAACATAGAAAAATATGTATAAACTATCAAAATGTTGCTTTGTTAATTCCTGTGCGATTGATGTTGGTTGAATTGAGCGCCAGTAAATTGAATCGCCAGCGTGAATGTAAGTTCTATTTTTCACCCTTTCAAATGGGACATCAAGAGCTCCCATCATACTGCCAATAGATATGAACTTATCAAAGTATTTCAAGCCAATCCGCATTGCTCCACCTCCACCCATTGAGACACCATCAATTGCTCGTGTTTCACGATATGGTATCGTGCGAAAAGTGGCATCAACATAATTTATTAGGTCCTCAACTATATATTGTTCATACATTCTTTTCTTATCCTTTGAATTCACATAAAATGATGTGTCAGCGTCGGGCATGATTATTATCATTTCAACTATTTTACCGATGTTGATCAAACTATCAACGATTAAATTGATGTTATCGTATTTCCAGGACTCATCGCTTCCGCCGTATCCGTGCAATAAATATAAAACAGGATAACGCTTGCCAAGGTCAATATCATAACTTGGTGGAAGATAAACATAAAGATTTCTTTCCTCTTGGAGCCATCGTGAATAGAACTTTGTTCTGAAAAATCTGCTTCTGTTCCCAATTTCAATCAAAGCTCCATTTTCAATCTTGAAATATCTCACCTGTTCATCGCTGAATTTAACAAGTCCAAGTGTATCTTTGATCAAACGAACATAATCCGCAACGAGGATGCTGTCATTTTCAGGTGAATGATAAACTTTGAAATCAACATAACCAATTGAGTATCTGTTTTCAGTTAGAAAATTGCTGATTTGTCCCATTTCCCTTTTCCAAATCGTATAAACTTTTTCGTCTTCTCTAAAAGTTGGGCTTATGAAGGCAAGATATGAAGCGAATTTTCCAGTTGTCAGGAGCGTGTCCATGATTTTAACTGTTAAGAAGACAGCGTTGTATTCATCTGGTTTTGCCATTTTTTTATTTTCACCTCTCATTCGCCAAAGTTCATCTCTTGAGACGATCAAGATCGGTCCTTCATAGATTCCGCCACCAAATCCAAGGTCTTCAACTCGTATGGCTATTACATTGTCCTCATCATACTTTATCAAGTCATTTGGGATAAAGTAAAATCTTTCCTGTGTCCAGCCTCTTGTAATACCTATTAGTTCACCATTGAAATAAACTTTGTCATTGTCATCAATTTTGCCAAGATAAAGATAAATTTTTTTGTCTTTAAACGATGAAGGTATTTTGACATGTTTTCTATACCATGCGACGCCGTCAAAGTTGTAGCCTTGTTTTTCCCACTGCGAAGGGACTTGAATCTCAACCCAACCGAATTCGTCTATTTTCACATCGCTCCATTCTTTATTATCACCAATTCTGAAAAGCCACTTTCCAGATAATTCAATCCGCTCGGTGCTATGTTTATTGTTTACCTTTTGGTTTGTATTTCCTCCGCAACCCCAAACAAACAAAAAGATTAATGCAGTTAGAAGAATTCTCATGTTTTCAACTCGCTCTCTTTTATTTTTTTGATTGTTTCTTTGATTAAAAGTGAAAATTCATTTTTAACTTTTTGTGCTACTTCTGTAACTTCCTCGTGCGAAAGTTTCGTTGGGCTTATTCCAGCTGCGTAGTTTGTTATGCATGAAATTCCGAGAACCCTCATTCCAAGATAATTTGCTGTTATAACTTCTGGAACAGTTGACATCCCAACCGCATCAGCTCCGATCTTTTTTAGCATTTCAACTTCTGCCGGTGTTTCATAGTTTGGACCGCGAACACTACAGTAAACTCCCTCACGCACGGGCAAGGAAAGATCAATCCCGGTTTTTATTGCTATCTTGCGCAGATTTTCATCGTAAGCTGGTTTGTTAAATCTTGTATCAGCTCGGAAGATTTTTAGTGGATTGAGGAACATAAAATTTATATGATCGGCGATAACCATCAGATCACCAGGTTTAAAATTTTTATTTAACCCACCCGCTGCATTTGTCACAATTAAAATTCTCGTCCCAAGCTCATATGCCACAAGAACAGGATAAATGACATTTTCAATTTTTCCAGATTCGTAAAAATGAATTCTTCCTTGAAATCCGAGGACATTCACATCTTTAAGTTTACCAAAGACCAAATTTCCAGCGTGTCCTTCAACTGTTGAAATTGGATAATTTGGGATATCAACGGTTTTAATTTTTATCTTGTCCTCAAACTCTTCTGCAAGATCCCCAAGCCCTGAACCAAGGATTATTGCTATTTCTGGTTTGAAGTCATTTGTTTTTATCCTGATGGAGTTCACGCTTTCTTTTACTTTTTCAAACATTTTCAATCTTTCCAATTTTTTTCTGGAGTAAGTATAAAGCGATTAATCCGAGCAAGACAGCAAACCAAAGCGTTGCAAATCTAATTATTATCGTAATTGCAACAGCAATCTCTTTCGGAACTTGGTTTAGGACTAAAAGAGCCGTCATGCTTCCTTCCGTTGGTCCAAGTCCGCCCGGCAACATTGAGATAGCACCAGCAATTGTGGAGAAAGAATAAATAAAAGTTGCGAGATCAAGTGAAACATCTATTGAATACGCATAAATCACGAGGTAAAAACCTACGCATTCAAAAAACCATGATAGAATTGAGATCAAAATCATTGGAACTAAAATTCTAAAATCGGATAATTCAATTGCATTGTTATAAGCAGTGTTAACTTTAGCTGTAAATCTATCGCCGAAAACTTTTCTTGTCTTCTCAATTAAGAAATGGACGATTTCTTTTTTACTAAATATGAAAATCCCAGTGATTACCGCAAATCCAACGCTAACAACAATTTCTCTGCCATAGTTGAAATAGAGAGAACCATAAAGAGCAAGAATTACAAAAGCTATGAAATCGTTTATTCTTTCAAACACGACAATTGGGGCGGAGCGTGAAAGCGGGACATTATCCGTGATTTTTAAAAGATATGATTTTAAAGCTTCTCCGAATTTTCCAGGGGTTATTGACATCGTGAGACCGCTTAAGAAGATGAGAAAATTTTTAGAGGTTGAAATTTTTATACCGAGCTTCTTTAGATAAAATTCCCAGCGAAAAAAGCGCACGAGATAATTTAATAGCGAAAGAATTAAAGCGGGAATTATAAAAAACCATTTAAAATTTTTGAAGCTCACGATGAGCTTATTTAGGTCAGCGTAAATCGTTAGGAGAGCAAGGATTAAAATACTGATTAAAATTGCTGTGAGAATTTTCTTGTGAAGATTTTTAATCATCTGATAAAAACTTTTTCATTGCAAGGTAAAATTTTGTAAGCGGGAATCCGACGACATTGTAGAAACATCCATTTATTTTTTCAACAAACACAGCGCCGTAATCATCTTGAATTCCATAAGCACCTGCTTTATCAAGAGGTGAACCAGTTGCGACATATTCTTCAATTTCTTCTTCATCTATTTCCCTAAATTTAACATCCGTGACTTCAAAATCTGAATAAATTTTATTCGTTTTTGTGTCAAGAATTGTGAAGCCGGTATAAACTTTATGGGTTTTACCAGACAATTTTCTTAACATATTTTTAGCATCTTCCGAATCCTTGGGTTTATTGATAATTTCACCGTCAAGAACCACTATCGTATCAGCTGAAATGATCAAGGCGTCGTTGTAATTTTTTGCCACTTCAATTGCTTTTTTCCTTGAAAGGGTAAGGACATATGCTTCAGGTGGTAGTGAATGAATTGAGTTTTCATCAACTCCACTTGGGTGCACGATGAAGTTTAAACCGATTTGTTTCAAGAGGATTTGTCTCCTGGGCGACGCTGAAGCAAGAACGACGAGTTTATTTATTTTTAGCATGTTTTCAGGTATAGTTTATTAATAAAAAATCCCGACACGAGGTCGGGATTAAAATTAAAAAATGAAAATGTTAAATTCAATTCAAGGAATTGGGATTATCTAAACATCGCTTTTATGCTTCCCCAAGTTCTTTTGACACTTGATACTCTGTGAAGGACAGTTATAGGTCCAACATAGAATGAACCATTATTTCTTACAACTTGCAATCTGTAAGCGTAGATGTTGCCCGTTTGCTTAAACGCCGACGCATCAACATATTCATAAACTGAATTATTTCCTTTAGGATTTATCTCAGCAAGCTTTGTAAATTCATTTATCTGGTTTACGCTTCTTTCGAGTATGAACTTTTGAACCCCTGTTTCATCAGATGTTTTCCATCTAACTATGATGTTATCGTTCTGGCTTTGTGCAGTGAAGTATTCAACCACCGAGTTAGCTAATGCAAACACGAATGCAAAAATTAATAATAGAAAAAGTGCGATTTTCATAAATCACTTTTAATTTGTTTTTCAAATCAAAGTTAATAACATTTTTGCACAAAATCAAGTGATGTTAAGCACATTTGGGAGTGTTCGCAAATAAAATCGCAAGAGAATGTCTCTACATTATGCTTTTCGTTAAATTTGAAATTTTCATAATAAAATCGTAAAATTTGCAAAAAAAGGAAGTTTTATGACCACAAAAGCTCCATCTCCGATTAAGGAATTTCCCGCCGATAGCCCGGAGAAAATCGCATACTCAAGCGTTGAAAACATACCTGCCGAAGAACCAAATGATATAAATCGCCTTGGATACCATGTTTGGCTTTATTTAACGGGGAAAGTTGAATCGCTGGAAATGGCGGTAAAGATGGCAAGGGCAAGATTACATATATCAGAAGAAGAGGCGATAAAAATTATAAAGGAGCGGTTAAAAGAAAAGGGATTTTAAAATATTTTAAATTAAACTGGAGAAAGAAATGAAAAAGTGGGCTCTAATTCTTGGTTCATCAAGCGGTTTCGGAGCTGCCACTGCGATTGAACTTTCAAAAAATGGATACAACATCTTTGGAGTTCACCTTGATAGGGCTACTACTATGCCAAATGTTGAAAGAGTAATAAATCAAATAAAAGAAAACGGAGTTGAGGTTGAATTTTTTAATGTCAATGCTGCTGATCATGAAAAAAGGAGAGAAGTTATTGATGCAATTGAGAAAAAATTTGCAGGGGAGCCATCAATCATAAAAGTTGTTCTTCATTCGCTCGCCTTTGGAACATTGAGACCATATATTTCAGAAAATCCAGATGAACAAATTACGCCTAAACAAATGGAAATGACGCTTGATGTAATGGCGAACAGTTTGGTTTACTGGGTTCAAGATTTATTTCATCGCAAGTTGATCGGGAAAGGCACGAGAATTTTTGCCATGACAAGTGAAGGTTCAACAAGGGTTTGGGCATATTATGGACCTGTATCCGCAGCAAAAGCTGCGCTTGAATCCCACATAAGGCAACTTGCTTATGAACTTGCGAAATATGGTATAACAGTTAATGGAATAAGAGCCGGGGTCACAGATACGCCTGCCTTGAGGAAAATTCCAGGAAACGAGAAAATGATAGAATACACTCTTAAAAGAAATCCGTCCGGTAGATTAACAACACCTGAAGATGTCGCAAAGGCGATTGTCCATTTAAGTCATGAAGATATGCATTGGGTTACGGGAAATATCATCGGTGTTGATGGTGGAGAGTTTATCGCTGGATAGTTTAATTAGGCGGGCACAAAGCCCGCCTTTTTTATATCATCTGTTCAACATTCAAAACAAAAGCATGCAATCCTTCATCTTCAAATCTATTGTTCAAAAATTTCACTTCGTTTAAAAGGCTGTCCAACTTTTCATCCGGGATGACAGTTAATATAATTGTGTTGATTTCTGGCCATACATGTGTTCCGAAATGAGGTACTCCTTTATCTGAACCTCTTCCGTAAACATTATTTATCTGCGTGAAACCGCGAATGTTTAGTTTATCAAGAATTTCTACAATTTCTCCTTCAATCGCTTGATTAAAAATAAGCATTACAAGTTTCATTTGACATTTATCCTTTTTTGTTCAAAGATTGAATATATAGTTGGAACGAGCACAAGTGTGATCAATGTTGAAAATGAAAGACCGCCAAGTACTGTTATCCCAAGAGCACGCCATAATTCAGAGCCTTCTCCTTTAAAAACTGCAAGCGGCAAGGTTCCAAGAATTGTCGTAAGCGTTGTCATTAAGACAGGGCGCAATCGTGTTTTACCAGCTGTTATTATAGCATCGTAAAGTTTATATCCACGGGCTCTTAAAAGATTTGTATAGTCAACGAGAACAATGGCATTGTTAACAACTATTCCAACAAGAATTATCAAACCCATAAAAGCTGTAAGACCAAACGGAACTCCAAAAACAAGCAAACCTAAAACAACACCAGTGAACGCAAATGGAACTGCAAACATTATTACAAAAGGATGAAGTAGTGATTCAAATTGAGCAGCCATTATAATGTATGTTAATATCACACCGAGAATCAGAACTTGGAAAAGATCTCGGAAAGATTTTGCTTGTTCTTCAACTTGACCCGCAAATCTTATCTCAACACCTGGTGGTATATCAATTTTTGAAATTCGCTCTTGCAAATCTCTTGTGACATCACCCAATGCTCTACCCTCAACATTTGCTCCAACTGTTATAATTCGCTGTCTGTCTCTGTGTTGAATTTCAATTGGAGAATAAGCCTCATAAATTCTTGCGACATCCTTTATCTTAATCACATTTCCGGAAATAGTGCGAACTGGAATTTCACTAATATACGAAATGCTATTTCTCAAGTCAGCGCCTGGCTGAATCGTTATATCGTATTCATCTCCGAGTTCTTTGTAAGTGGTTGCTTTAAGTCCATAGATGCTTGATCTAATTGTGCTTGCGATGATTGTTGTGTTAAGTCCGAGGGCGGAAGCTTTTTGTTTATCAATTTCAATCCTTATCTCTGGTGAGAGTCCACTTCTTCCGACCAGGACATCTTTTGCACCGGGGATTTTTTCAAGTTCTTCTCTAATTTTTTCCGCAACTTGTGCTGTTAAGTTTAAATCAAAACCTACGACTTCAACCGTTAGAGGTTTTCCGCCACCGAAAAGCACCGCTTGAAAATCGGAGCCACGAGAGATTTCAAGTTTCTCAATTCCTGGGATTAGCTCCGCTTTTTTTCTAAGTTTTTCAGCAATTTCTTCAATAGAAACACCTCTTTCCTTTAATGGAACTAACCTTGCACCAACCGTTACGACATTGTTTCCTTCAACTTGTCCAGTTATCGTTGCGAAACCTTGCTCTGTTGTTCCAGCTCTCATGAAAATATATCGTCGCCACTTTTCAGGTATCTCTTCAAGCATAATCTTTTGCAATTGTTCCCCGACCTTTATCGTTTCATCAATTCGTGTTCCAATAGGTAATTGAGCAATTATTTGAATTTGCCCAGTATCGCTTGCTGGGAAAAAGTCAAAACCAACGAATCTAAATAACACAAATGAACCGAGAAACACAAACAAAGCAACGGACACAACTAAAATTTTATGCTTTAGAACCCAAGTTATGGTCTTTTCGTAAAAGTTTTCTATTGCCTGAAACCATCTTTCGCTTTTATCAAAGAGATTGGAAAGCAATTTGCTCTTTATTCTTTCTTGTTTCTTGAGCCATTTTGAGGAAAGCGTTGGCGTTAAAGTCAGCGAAGCGATTAATGAAGTTAAAACCATCACGGTCACGAGGATTCCAAGCTCTCTAAACAAAAATCCGGCAACTCCAGTTAAAAACGCAAGCGGTAGAAATACAGCCACATTTGTAAGTGATGATGCTGAAATTGCAAGCCCAATTTCATTTGCAGCTATGACAGAAGCTACTTTTGGGTTTTCGCCACGCTCAATATGTCGTGTTATGTTTTCAAGAACAACTATAGCGTTGTCAACAACAATTCCTATAGCGATTGCAAGGGATGCAAGTGAGATTAAATTTATTGTTCCGCCAATTAGATATAAAGTGATGAAAGCAACTACAAGTGAGAAGGGGATCGTTAAAATTACTATCAAACTTGCCCTTATCTTTCTTAGAAACAGAATGACGACAAGTATAACAAATATCGCACCATAAGAAACTGCATTGAGCAGGTTATTGATTGAATTTTTGATGAACTCAGAAGAGTCAAAAGCTATGTTAAGTTTTACATCTCTCGGTAGAGTTTTTTCAATTTCGGAAAGTGCTTTTTTAACTGCATCAACTACCTCAATTGTGTTCGCGGTTGCTTGCTTTTGAATGAAAAGTAAAACTCCTGGTTCATTATTTATTTTGACATATACGGTTTGCTCTTTTATCGTATCAATGACATCTGCAACATCTCTTAAATAAACGAGAGCACCTTGGTAATTACCAATCACAGCTGATTTGATTTCATCTATTGATTTAAATTCACCAGGAACTCGGACGCTGTATTCCTTCATTCCAACTTTAATTACACCTGCTGGCAAGGAAAAGTTTTCTGCGTTAAGTATTTGTGCTATCTGCGGAATTGTTAAGTTATAAGCCTCAAGTTTCTTCGGATCAACTTTAACTAAAATTTCGCGCTGAGGTCCACCAACCGAAAATACTGAGCCAACTCCGGGAACTTGTCTTAATGGTTGAGCTATCTTGTCTTCTATGATTTTGTTGATCCCAGGATAGCTTTCGTTTGAGTTTATGCCGATTAACATGATCGGAAAAGTTGATGTGCTGAACTTAAAAATTGATGGTTCCTGAGCATCGTCAGGTAATCTTCTCTTTACCCTATCTATTGCGTCCCTTACATCATTTGTTGCTTCTGCGATGTTGGTTCCCCATCTGAAGTTTATAGTTATGATTGAAATGTTATCTTTTGAGCTTGATGTGACTTTTGTGACATTGTTTATCGTGCTAACTTCATCCTCAATGAGTTTCGTTACCTTTTGCTCTACATCTTCTGCTGAAGCGCCTGGATAAATCGTGACGACGCTTACCGCTGGTGGTTCAAGCTTTGGAAGCAGATCTATAGCAAGACGCGAAAGGGCGAAAGCCCCTAAAACTGCAAGGGCTATGTAAAACATTATAGTGCTAACGGGTCTATTTACAGATAATTTTGGTAAGCTCATCTTTTGAACCTCCTGAATTTTTATTCAAATATTTTTAATTTTGTCCCATCTGAAAGTTTGGTTTGCCCAGATATCACAACTAATTCATTTTCGGAAACACCACTTAACACTTCAACTTCGCCATTAAACTTTTTCCCAATTGTTATATTCCTTCTTACGGCAACATCTTTGTTAGCAACGAAGACATAGTTCACATTTGAACCAGGTAGAGGAACAACTGCGGATTCTGGGATAATGATCCCTTGACCGCGACCAACTTTTATTCTAACTCTTGCGAACATACCAGGTCTCAATAGAAGTTGAGAGTTTGGGACTTCAATTTCAGCGGTAAATGTCCTTGTGATTGCACTTACAGCGGGATTCTTCTGAACAACTTTCCCGATAAAAATTCTGTCTGGATATGCATCAATCACAACTTCAGCGGATTGATTTAGTTTTATCAGCGGAAAATCTTTTTCAGCGATGTTTAATTTAATTTTCACGAGATCCATTCGCATAAGCGTAATTATACCTGGACTTCCACCTCCAGTTGGCACAAGCGTGAAAACTTCGCCTTCGTTCATTAGCTTTTCTGTCACTATTCCATCAAATGGCGCGCGGATTTGCGTGTTTGAAAGCATAAGTTCATATGAAGCCTTCGCAGCTTCATAATTTGCCTTTGCTCTTTCAAGTTGTTGTTCTGGGATTGAACCAGCTTCAAAAAGCGATTTCATTCTTTTATAATCAGATTCGGCAAGTTCAAACTGTATTTTTGCTTGTGTTAGCTGTTGGGTGTTCATTTGAACAAGAATTTGTCCCTCTCTCACGAAATCACCTTCCTTTACATAAATCTTTTCAATCGTTCCAGACATTTGTGCCCCAACTCTGGCTTTTTGATAAGGTTCAACTGTTCCAGCATATTCAAGCACAATATCATAATCTCGTTTTATCGCCTTTGCGACCTTAACAGGGACTGCTTCATCAATAGGATCATTTGTCTTTTGGTTTTCATTTTTTGAAGCGCAACCATGTATGATTGTTAACATTGTTATTAAAAAAGTGCCTAATAGAATTTTCTTCATCTCTCCTCCAAATAGTTTGTTTTACCTGTTAATCTCTCAAGATCGCTCAGAGCAGTTAGATAATCGTAGATCGCCTGCTGGTAATTCAATCGCGCTTGCGCAAGATTTACCTCTGCATTGCTTACTTCAAGTTGTGTTCCAGCACCACTTTCAAATCTTTTTCTTGCTATTCTATAACCGAGTTCAGCAAGCTCAACAGCTTTCCTTTGAGCTTCAATTCTTTTTTTAGATTGCTCAATTTTGTATATGGTATTTTTCAATTCGTTTTCAAGTGCTTGTTTAGTGAAAATTAATCTTTCCATTGATTGCTGTAGCGATGTTTTTGCTTGTCCAATTCTGGCCTGAGTTCCGAAACCTCTGAAAATAGGAATTTGAATTTGCAATCCAACAAATGTCGTTCTTATCCATCTATACCGATTAAAGTTGAAATCATTTGCTTGCGCTTGGTATTGAAAATTCCCTATGAAGAAAAGCGAGGGAAGATGTCCAGATAATTCAAGTGAGACAATATCCTTTGAAAGATCAACTTGGTATTCTACTTGTTTTAGTTCAGGATTGTGTTCAAGTAGGTCTTTAAACAATTGAGTGTAATCAATATCCTCAAAATTGTCAGCCTTCAATTCACCCATCACATCTATGTCTTCTTTGACATCAATTCCGATCACAAGTTTGAGAGCATTTTTCGCAAGCTCAAGATTATTTTCCGATTGAATGAGCAGTGGTTGTAAGTTTTGATATTGAACTTGTGCGTTAATGTAATCATATTCAGAAGCAACACCTTGACGATACATTTTTTCAACATTTTTCAAATTGTCTTCAGCAAGTTCAATTCTCATTTGAGTTATTTTAAGGGCTTCTTTTGCAAGTAAGACAGCGTAGAAAGCTTTTTTGACATCACTTATCGTTTTAAGATACGCGCTTTTGTAAGTTTGCTCGGCAATCATTCGTCCTTTGTTTGCCGTTTTTATACTTGCGTAAACAGCCCATGAAAAAATGGGCATTTGAAGATTGAGCGAACCAATGTAGGAATTATCAAATCCTATCTCAATTACTCCACCGGTTAGTCTTCCAAATGGTGAATCGGGTGGAAGAAACAACACTGGCTTTTTCAAATATCTTGAATAACTTCCAGAAGCACTAATTTGCGGGATCAAAGCAGATCGCGCTTCTACAAGTTTCTCATCTGACTTGACAAGCTCAAGTCGTGCAATTTTCACTTGGTTGTTATTTTCAAGTGCGATTTTTATCGCATCATCAATAGTTAATATCTTTGATTGCGCCAACAAAAAAGCGGGGAAAATAAGTAAAAATATCAGTCGCTTCATGTTTTTGTCTTATTTATTTTTTTGAGATTCCGTCAAAAATTATTGTAAGAATCGTATCAACCATTTCCTCGGGTTTCATATCAATTCCGTTTTCGGTTAGACAGCCGTAAATTATGTCTCTTAACATTCCGTTAAAAGCTATTATGACGATGTTTGGGTTTATGTTTTTCAATTTCCCAGTTTTTATATCTGCCTTGATGATATCAGTAAGCGTTTTTGAGATTTGATGAAGTCGTTCCATGACATAATTTTTCGTCGTTTCCTTTTCTTCAGCTTCCATCTGCATGATTGCCTGCATCATCACAAGGAAGGAATATCGGTTTTCAATTAAAAAGAAATGAACAAGTTTTAAAGCATATGTTCTTAATTTCTCTTTAGCATCACCTTTGTGAGCTCGTGCTTCATCTGCAAACGATTGAACCTTGTCAAATAGGCTTTTCAAGATCTCATCAAAAAGTTGTTTCTTGCTTGAAAAGTAGAAATAGATAGCACCTTTGCTAAACTGTGCGTGTTCTGCTATTTCCTCAATCGTCGTGTCCTTGTATCCCTTTTTGCCGAACAAGTAGAGCGCTGACTCAATTATTTCCTGTTTGTGTCGTTCTCTTATTATTTCACGCCTTTTTGACTTTGACATTTTAAGATTTTTTAAGTTTTAACTGACTAAATATAATACATTTTGACCGAAAAGTCAAATTTTGACTAACTATGTTTAAATTTGACTCATTAGTTTAACAAAGCGAGGCTGCGATATACTTTGGCGCTGGCAAATCTTGTCTCTTTTTGATTTTAAAGGACTAATTTTTTAAATTGAAATAAACCAATCAAACTTTTTACTCCAGGAGAAATGAAATATCTTGAGGATACAATCGCTGCGATTTCAACAGCGATTGGGGAAGCAGGAATTTCTGTTATAAGGATAAGTGGAAAGGACGCGATAAAGATTGCAGATAAAGTTTTCAGAGGTAAGAGAAAACTTGAGGAAGTTAAATCTCACACTGCACATTATGGAAGCTTGGTTGACTTAAGTGGGAAAGTAGTTGACTATGTGGTTGCAACTGTTTTTAGGGCGCCTCACTCATATACTGGTGAGGATGTCGTTGAGATAAGTTGTCATGGTGGGATCTTTGTTACGAGGAAAGTCCTTGAAGCAATTCTTGAAGCTGGAGCGCGCCTCGCTCAACCGGGCGAGTTCACAAAGAGAGCTTTTTTGAATGGTAAAATTGATTTATCTCAAGCAGAGGCGATAGCTGATTTGATTCGGTCGGCGACAGATCTTGCTTATCAGAGTTCACTTTCTCAACTTGAGGGTTCGCTTTCACGAAAGATAAAAAAGATGCGTGAGGAATTGATAAATCTATGTTCGCTTGTTGAGCTTGAACTTGATTTTGCAGATGAGGATCTTGAATTCGTTGACAAACCAGAACTTGCCAGCAAGATCAGAAGCGCTATATCTGAAATTGAAGAATTGATAGAGACTTTCAAATATGGTAAAATTTATCGTGAGGGAATAAAGGTCGTCATCGCAGGGAAACCAAATGCTGGAAAATCAAGTTTACTAAATGCGCTGTTAAATGAAAACAGGGCGATCGTCAGCGATATACCAGGAACGACGAGAGACATAATTGAGGAAAGTTTAAACATAGATGGCGTTCTTTTCAGAGTTATAGATACAGCAGGTTTAAGGGAAACATACGATGTAATTGAACAAGAAGGAGTTAGAAGAGCGGAAGAACAGTTGAAAAAATCGGATATGATCTTGCTTGTAATAGATTCAACTGATGAGATCAATGAAAGTGATATGCGACTTTATCACAGGGTTTTAAATCTTGCAGCAAATGAAGCGAGAAAATGCATAGTTGTATTTAACAAAGTTGATCTTTTAAATGGCAAAGGACTTCAGACGGAAAAAATGTTTGAAGATTTTCCTGTTGTTCATATATCCGCTTTAACAGGACATGGACTTGATAAGCTTAAAAAAATTATGGTTGAGCAATCTTTCCTTGGGACGAACAGGACAGATGCAAGCGTTGTTGTTACCAATGTAAGACATCGTGATGCTCTTGTAAAGGCGAAGCAAAGTTTGCTTTACGCTCTCAAATCGCTTGAAGAAGGAATGAGTGGAGATCTTGTTGCGGTGGATTTAAGATCCGCTTTAAATCACCTTGGTGAGATAATTGGAGAAGTCACAACAGATGACATTTTAAACAACATTTTCTCAAAGTTTTGTATCGGTAAATAAAAAAGTGTTTCACGTGAAACATTTTGAAAACAAATTTTTCAAAAGAAGCGATGATAATAAATCCAACCATAGATGAAATTTACGATGTCATAGTCGTCGGTGGCGGTCATGCTGGAATAGAAGCAGCTCTTGCTTCCGCAAGAATGGGAATGAAAACACTCCTGATGACCATGGATATAACTGCTATAGGGCGAATGTCCTGCAATCCAGCAGTTGGCGGAACCGCTAAGGGACATTTAGTAAGGGAAATTGACGCTCTCGGCGGAGAAATAGGTAAGATCGCAGATGCAACAGCAATTCAGTATAGAGTTTTAAATAAGTCCAAAGGTCCTGCGGTATGGTCATTAAGGACTCAGAACGATCGCGAAATGTATTCAATAGAAGCAAGAAAGAGGGTAGAAGCACAAGAAGGACTTGATATAATGCAAGATGTCGTGACGGATATCTTTGTAGAAAATGGCAAAGTTGTCGGAGTTAGAACAGGACTTGATATTAAAATCGCTTGCAAGGCTTTGATAATTGCAGCAGGTACATTTTTAAATGGTAAGATGTATACTGGACTTATTAGTAGAGTTGGAGGAAGATTTGGAGAACCTGCAGCGACCGGGCTCACCGAATCTTTAGAGAAACTTGGATTCGTAAGTGGAAGGTTGAAAACAGGAACTCCACCAAGGATAGATGCAAGAACAGTTGATTATTCAAAAGTTCAAGTTGAACCTGGTGATCCTGATGCTGAACCATTTTCGTTTCAAACGAAGGAAATCATTAAAGACCAAATCCCTTGTTATTTAACTTATACGAACGAAGAAACTCATAAAATTCTTGAAAAAGGTTTTGTTCGTTCTCCACTTTTCACAGGGCTTATAAAAGGTAGAGGTCCGAGATACTGCCCATCAATTGAAGACAAAGTTTATCGCTTTAGAGATAAAGAAAGACATCAAATTTTCCTTGAGCCAGAGGGAAGAGATACGCATGTTATGTATGTCAATGGTTTCTCAACAAGTTTGCCTGTTGAAATTCAACTTGAAGGTTTAAAATCAATACCTGGGCTTGAAAATGTAAAAATGCTTCGCCCTGGATATGCCGTTGAATATGACTTCTTCCCACCTCATCAATTGAAATTGACGCTTGAAACAAAACTTGTTGAGGGACTTTACTTTGCTGGACAAATAAACGGGACTTCCGGCTACGAAGAAGCAGCTGCGCAGGGGATAATCGCTGGAATAAACGCAGCTCTTAAAATCAAAGGTGAAGGTGAGTTTATCCTCAAGCGTAGCGAAGCTTACATCGGAGTTTTAATTGATGACTTGATAAATAAAGGGACAGATGAGCCTTATAGAATGTTTACATCAAGAGCTGAATACAGATTGATGTTGAGACAAGATAATGCGGATAGACGGTTGATGAAATATGGTTATAAGTTTGGTCTTATCCCGTCAGATGTTTATCAAAGATTGCTTGAAAAAGAGGAAATGATCAAAGAAGCGCTTTACTTTATCAAGAACAGAAGCGTCAAACCATCTGAAGTCAATTCCTATCTTGAGAGGATAGGTTCAAAACAGCTTGAACAAAATGAAAAGCTTGAGCAAATAATAAAAAGACCTGAAGTGAATATATCTGAACTTTTTGAGCTTGAGGCATTTAAATCCGACACCATCTTGCAAAAAGTTTTGAGAAGGAAAGATGTTTTGCGACAAGTTGAAATTGAAATAAAATACGAAGGATACATTCAAAGACAGCTTGAGGAAATAGAGAAATTTGAAAAATACGAATCAATGGAGATTCCAGAGGATTTTGATTATACAAAGGTAAAATCGCTTTCGGCGGAAGGGAGAGAAAAATTAATGAAGGTAAGGCCAAGGTCTATAGGTCAAGCCTCGCGAATTTCAGGTGTTTCGCCAGCTGACATTTCAGTGTTGATGGTCTATTTGAAAGGTTAAAAGTGTTTCACGTGAAACATTTTTGGTTTGAGATTTAAGTTAAAAACCGTTGCACCGATGGAATTTGATGAATTCATAAGTATTTGCAAATTGAATGGATTGGAAATTGGCGCAGTTGAATCTGAACTCTTAAAGGAATATGTCTCTTTGTTAAGATATTGGAACGAGAAAGTAAATTTAATCTCAAGGAAAGAAAGCGACATCTGGGGGAGGCATATACTCCATTGCATTTCACCTCTGTTTAAATTTGAAATTAAGGAAGGTTCTACGATACTTGATTTAGGAACAGGTGGCGGATTGCCAGGCATACCATGGGCAATTTTAAAGAGGAACTCAAACTTCGTCCTATTAGATGGGACAAGAAAAAAAATTGAAGCAGTAAGTGATATTGTAAAGAATCTCGGGCTTAAAAATGTAAAAACAATTTGGGGAAGAGCAGAAGAAATTTCTAAACTAAACGAGTTCAAGGGTAAATTTGACTACGTCCTATGTAGAGCTGTTGCTGAGTTAAAGAAACTCGTAAGGTGGTCTATAGAATTTTTAAAATTTGAAAATTTCCCAGAAAAAATCTTGGAAAAAATAGAGTCAAAGCGTTATCTTCACACAGGTTATTTGCTCGCTTTTAAAGGAGGAGATGTTGAAAAAGAAATTAACGATGCTATGAAAACATCGCTCGTTTGTAATGTTGAAGTTTTTGACTTGGACTTTAACGGAGCTGAAAAAGTAGGTTTTGAAGATAAAAAAATTGTCTTGTTAAGATTAAGAACAAAAAAGGTATAAAATGGCAAAATCCGGCAAAGAGCTATTTGATGAACTTTTAAATTTAACAACCGAGCAAAGAAATCCTGCAAGCATGGAAATTGATTCAAAGTCAACTATTGAGATTTTAAAAATCATCAACGACGAAGATAAAAAAGTTCCCTATGCCGTTGAGAAAGAGATACCTTATATCGCACAAGCAGTTGAACTTGTCGTCCAAGCATTTAAACAAGGCGGAAGATTAATTTATGTTGGCGCTGGAACAAGTGGACGGCTCGGAATTTTGGACGCAGCCGAGTGTCCACCGACATTCGGTACAGATCCTGAAATGGTTCAAGGTATAATTGCTGGAGGTCCGGAAGCTGTTTTCAGAGCTCAGGAAGGAGCAGAGGATAGAGAAGAAGATGGAGCAAGGGACATAGAAGCAAAAAATGTTAACGAGAAAGATGTCGTCTGTGGAATAGCAGCAAGCCGAAGAACCCCATATGTCGTTGGAGCGGTTAGAAGAGCAAAAGAACTCGGTGCAAAAACAATTTTCATAACAACAAATCCACGAAATCAATTTAACTATCCATTTGTTGATGTAGCCATATGTCCTGAAGTTGGGCCAGAGGTAATTATGGGCTCAACGCGAATGAAATCAGGAACAGCACAAAAATTGATTTTAAATATGATCTCTACAACTGCTATGATCCGTCTCGGAAAGGTTTATGAAAATTTGATGGTTGATCTTCAAATGACAAGTGAGAAGTTAAAAGAAAGAGCGAAAAGAGTTGTCATGATTGTTACGGGTGTTGATTATGAAACAGCGGAGAGATACTTAAAAGAAGCTGGTGGACATGCAAAAACCGCCATAGTTATGATAAAAACTGGCTGTTCAGCACAAGAAGCCCGAGAGAGATTGAGAAAAGCGGATGGATTTGTAAGAGCTGCAATTGAAGGAAAAACTTTGATAAAAATTTAGCAGCGATGGACTTAATAGAGAGAATTTTCAAAATAGATAAGTTTGAAAAATTAGATAGATTTTTGAGCGAAAGCGAGGATAATCAAATAAATTTGAAAAATGTCGCCGGTTCTTTTTTCAGTTTCGTTGTGGCACACCTATATCGTGTTTTAAATGAAAAGGTTATCGTCCTTGTTCAAGATGAAGAATTTGGGCGCAAGATCGCGGACGATTTGAATTTTATTATCGGTGATGACAAAGTTTTTGAATTCATCCCAGATGAAGATATGCTTGCTGATGATATTGATGTTTTGAAAGTGAAATTTGCTTATGAATATGCTCGTGGAGAGAAAATTATCATTCTTTCTGTAAAACAAGTTGATGAGGAAGTTCCTATAAGTAAAGATTTTAACACTTTTTCCTTGCCAATTTCAGTTGGGGAGAAAATAAATTACGAGCATTTTGTTTCCTTTCTCGCTAAAAGTGGCTTTGAGAAAAAGAAATATGTTGAGTCAAGAGGAGATTACAGCACAAGGGGAAGCATAATTGATGTTTTCGGGTTTATAGGCGAATATCCTATAAGAGTTGAATTTTTAGACGATGAAATCGCATCAATAAGGGAATTTGATATTTTCACTCAAAGATCTCTGCGCAATCTGAATCGTACGATCATAGTTCCGAAAATTAGGAACGCAAATGTTGAGATGATTAAGGTTTCAAAATTATTAGATGGTTCTATTTGCGTTGTTGAAGATAAAAATCTTGTGGTTCAAGCAATTGATGAAAACATATTTGACGAGATCAGATGTAGAAAACTTATCAATATCTTACGACTTGAAGCTGGGGATTTAAGCGAAAATGTTATTGATTTTTCCTCAAAGGCACAGCCATTTTTCAACAGCAGTATGACCCTTTTTTCAGATGAAGTTTCAAGGTTGCTTAAAAATGGTTTTGAGGTTTATCTCCTTTGTGATGGAAAAGATCAGATGGAAAGAATGAGAGATCTTGTTGAGGAGACAATGGGATTTGATGAAGCGATGAAGGTTCGTTTTATGGAAAAATCGTTAAATTTGGGCTTTATTCTCACAAAAGATAGAATTGCTGTTTTCACAGAGCATGAGATTTTTAACAGGATAAAAGCGAGAAATTTCCTGAAATACCGAAAATTTAAGGGGATAACGCTTCACGAGCTTGATATGTTAAAGATTGGCGATTTCGTCGTTCATGTTGATTATGGAATCGGTAAATTTGCAGGGCTCCAAAAGATTAAGATAAACGGGGTTGAGCAGGAAGCAGTCCGACTTGAGTATGCCGATGATGGAGTTCTGTATGTGAATTTAAATTACATCAACAGGATAAAAAAGTATCGTGGTGAGGAAGGTGTTGTTCCAAAGCTAAATAAACTCGGCTCAGCGGAGTGGGAAAGGCTCAAAGAAAGAACAAAAGATAGCATAAAAAAAGTCGCAAGGGATCTGATATGGCTTTATGCAAAGAGAAGTTATGTGAAAGGTTTTAAATTCTCCCCCGATAATTACTTACAGAAAGAGATGGAAGCATCTTTTATTTACGAAGATACTCCTGACCAACGAAGGGCAACAATTGAAGTTAAGCAAGACATGGAAAGCGAGAAACCGATGGATAGATTAATTTGTGGAGATGTTGGATTTGGGAAAACTGAAGTTGCTATTAGAGCTTCCTTTAAAGCTGTTCTTGACAAAAAGCAAGTTGCGGTTTTGGTCCCCACGACAATTCTTGCACATCAACATTATAAGACATTTACAGAAAGATTAAAAAACTATCCAGTGAGGATAGAGGTCATTTCAAGATTGATCCCAAAAGCAAAACAAGTGAAAATAGTTGAAGAACTTTCAAGAGGTGAAATTGATATTATTATCGGGACACATAGGTTGCTTTCAAATGATATCAGGTTTAAGGATCTTGGCTTATTGATTATTGATGAAGAACATAGATTTGGGGTTGAAGCGAAGGAAAAATTAAGGAAGATGAAGGTTAATGTTGACACTTTAACTTTAAGTGCTACTCCGATTCCGAGGACACTGTATTTTTCACTTATGGGTGCAAGAGATATGTCAATAATTAATACACCACCTCCAAATCGGCTTCCGATAATTACAAAAATAATAACTTTGGATTCACCAAAATTTAGAGATATCGTGAAGAATGCAATTTACTATGAGGTAAGCAGAGGAGGACAAGTTTATTTCGTGGTTGATAAAATTGCTGAGATTGAGGATATTGCAAAATTTTTGAAGGAAATCGTCCCAGAGTTAAAGTTTGATGTTGTTCACGGGAAAATGAAACCATCCGCAATTGAAAGGGTGATGTTGAAATTTCTTGAGCAGAAGTTTGACATCTTGATTTCAACTAAAATAATTGAAGCGGGGATAGATATTCCAAATGTAAATACGATTTTCATTTACAATGCTCATACATTCGGTCTTGCAGAAATTTATCAACTTCGCGGAAGGGTCGGACGCTCAAATAGACAAGCGTATGCTTATCTTTTGATACCACCTGTTGAAACGATCGGGACAAACGCAATTAGAAGATTATCTGCGATTGAAGAATTCACAGAACTTGGTTCTGGATTAAATCTCGCTCTGAAAGATATGGAAATTCGCGGAATTGGGAATCTTTTTGGAAAGGAACAAACGGGATTTATAAACTCTGTTGGCTTTGACCTCTATTGTAAAATCCTTGAGGAAGCGGTGGAGGAATTGAAAGCACAGGAGTTTAAAGATATTTTCAAGAATGAGAAAAAGTTAAAGAAGAAATTTGATGCGATTGTTTCCGTTGATTTGAGCATTTTCATCCCGGATTATTACATTGATTCTGACTCTGAGCGTTTCAATTATTATCAGAAACTATACGATGCTGAAAGCCTTGAAGAGATTGAGGCGATAAGAGATGAACTTGAAGATAGATTTGGAAAGCCACCTGAAGAAGTTGAAAATTTAATTCTTGTTGCGAAAGTAAAGCATTTGAGCGAGAAAAACTACATTCAGCGAGTTGAAATAGGGAGGGATTATGTTGTTGTAAGTTTGCGAAATGAGGTGATGGAATCGGAAGTTTTTAGAGACATTGTTGATGTTTTTTCAAGAGGTGCAAGTGTAAAGTTTGAAAAGAGTGGCAAGGATATGAAGTTGTTGTTAAGATTTAAGTATTCAATTTCAGCAAGGCAAAATCTCGTGAAGTTCTACGGTTTGCTTGAAGAGTTATTCTTTCAATTTTCTAATAATGAAAGAAACCTCGCCGCCAATCCATAAGTTTTTGTCCCCTTCATTGAATTTCAAAGTTTCGTAACCCCTGCTTGACGGAAGTAGGTAAATTTCACCGTTATCGTTTTTATAGCGACGGATTAGCCCTTCGCTACCAACCACGGCGAACACAATTGAATTGTTTTTTATGTTTTGATTTTGTGTTACGATAGCGATGTCCCCCTTGAAGATTCCATCTTTTTGCATTCCATCATCTGGGACCTCAAGAGCAAATTGTGGGGAAAAACTAAACAATTTTGGATCAAGTTTGATAGTCCCACTCAAGTTGGCAAACATCGCTAAAGGATTTTGAGCATCAAATGTTGAAATTAAAGGTATTTCTTTAAACTCGTTATGTGATTCGTTAAGTTTAAAGTCGTTGATGTTTATGTTTCTTGACTTAAGATTCGTTCGCTGTATGTATCCTTTTTTTTCAAGCGACTTTAGGATTGAGTAGACGGCATTTGTTGATTTGAAGTTAAATTTTTTACAGATTTCTCGTATCGTTGGTGGTTTTTGGTTTTCAAGCGTGTATTTTTTGATGAACTCAAGAATTAGATTTTGCTTTTCGGTTAGCGTTTTCTTCATTTTCAACCTCTCTGACCTTCGGTTTTTACTTGCCTCAATATACTGAACATTTGTTCAAAAATCAAGTGAGATATTAAATTTCTTTCAGGAAGATTTTTTGTAAATACGAAATAACGCTTTTGGCGAGGCAAAATGCCATAGGGGCTTGACTGAATGATATAAAAACTTATATTTAAAGTGCTGTGGTAAATTGTGGTAAATTGTGGTAAAAAATTAAATTTTCTATGTCGTCATTCAAAGGAAGTTACATATACGCAGTGGACGAGAAAGGACGCGTGAGTATCCCTGCAAGAATGCGGAAATATCTTTCGCCAGAAGCAAACGAGACATTTGTAATAACGAGAGGTACTGAAACTTGTCTTTTTCTCTTTCCGCTTGATGAATGGGAAAAACTTGAGAAAAGGTTAAAAGAATTAAATACATTTAATCCGCAACATCGTCTTCTGATAAGAATTCTTTTAATGTGGGCTGTTGAGGTTACGCTTGATAATCAATCAAGAATAATGATTCCTAAAAATCTTCTTGAGTTCGCAAAAATTGACAAAGAAGCACTTATCATAGGAGCACTTGATAGAATTGAGATATGGAACCCGGAAGTTTTTAATGAGTATGTAAACACTCAACCTGAAAGTTACGAAAGCATTGCAGAAAAAGTTTTGGGATTAAAATGACGGAAAAGTTTTTCCACATACCTGTTATGCTTGATGAAGTTATGAAATTTTTGATAACTCGTGACGATGGGATCTATGTTGATGGAACCATTGGAGGCGGAGGACATGCCGAAGAAATTTTAAAAAGAACGAAAGCGAAGGTAATTGGCTTTGATATTGATCCGAAAGCGATAGAGTTTGCAAGTGAAAGGTTAAAAATCTTTAAAGACAGAGTTGTGATCCTTAACAAAAATTATGCGGACATTAAAGATAGTTTGAGAGAACTCGGAATAGAGAAAATAACAGGCTTTTTGCTTGATCTTGGCGTTTCATCTTTTCAACTTGACTATGGAGGAGGTTTCAGCTTCAGATATGAAGACAAGCTTGATATGAGGATGGATAGATCTTCAGACTTGACAGCGGAATATATTTTAAACAATTATTCTGAACTGGAAATTGCTGACATAATTTTCAAATTTGGGGAGGAACCAAAAGCTAGAGCAATTGCGAAGGAGATTGTAAGATACAGAAGGAAAAAAAAGATAGAAACCACGAGTGAGCTTGTGAAGATAATTGATAAAGTTGCGAGCAAAAAATACAGATTGAAAGTTCTCGCAAGGGTTTTTCAGGCTTTGAGAATTGCGGTGAACAAAGAGCTTGATAACTTAAAAATTGCGCTTGAGTCAGTTATAGATGTTCTTGAGAGAGGCGGAAGGATTGTTGTTATCTCGTATCATTCGCTTGAGGATAGAATTGTGAAAACATTTTTTAAAGAAAACGAGAAAAAGTGTGTTTGTTCATCTGGCGCTTCAGAATGTATCTGTGGAAAAGTTCAAGTTATAAAAATTTTAACGAAGAAGCCGATCGTGCCAAGCGAAAATGAAATAAGCTTAAATCCGAGGGCAAGAAGTGCAAAATTAAGAGCCGGAGAAAAATCAATTTAAATTCAGATGAGCAAGGAGAAGGATAAAATAAGTGGAGCAAAAATTTTGTTGTTTCTCCTGATCAGTGGTGCAATCATAGTTGCGTATATATGGAATTCTTACATTGTTGATAAACGAACCGATGAAATTATCAAACTTGAACGAAAGATTGAGCAGTTAAATGTAGAAAAGTTGATTCTTGAAGCAAGATATGAAAAACTTGTCTCGGTTAATTATGTTGTTCCATATGCGAAGCAGAAACTTGGGCTTACTTTTCCAAGAGAAAATCCGAAAGAAATTATAGTAAGAAAGTGATTGGTGAGTTCAAAAATAGCACCTTGAAGGACTTGGAGGTAATTTTCAGAAGGCGATTGGATTTTTTGTTTTATCTTTTTGTGATTTTTGTCGTGCTTGTTGTTTTGCGACTTGTTAAGGTTCAAATCTTTGATCATAATTATTATGCTTCTATTTCAAATGTTCAGTATTTTACCAAGATAACCTTGCCAGCGAAGCGCGGGTTGATATTTGATAGAGAGGGACGGATTCTTGTGACGAATCACATAATATCTGATATAGCTGCAGATCCATTTTATCTAAAGAAGATCGGTGCTGATGTAGATAAAATTGCGGAAAACCTCGTGAAAATTTTCGGGGGAGAGAAAAGATATTACATTGAGAAGTTGAAAGAAAGCAAAAAGAGGTTTGTTTGGCTTGTTAGAAATGCAACGAGCGAGGAAATCGCAAAGTTTGATGAATTTATCAATGCATTAAAAACGCGTCGCGAGAGGGAAATTTATCGTGGGCTAATTAAAATAGAAAAGTTCAAAAGATATTATCCGTATGACAAACTTGCAAGCCATGTGCTCGGTGTGGTAAATACTGATGGTAAGGCATTGATGGGAATTGAACTTGAATTTGATGAGATTTTAAAAGGTAAGGATGGATATATGAAATTGACAAGAAATGCACTCGGAGATATCAAAGCAGCTGGTGGAGTTGAGAAAGTTGAACCAATTGATGGATATAGTTTAGAGTTAACTATTGATGTAGGCGTTCAAACAATAATTGAGGAAGAACTTGAGAGGGCAGTAAAAGAATTTGAAGCCAAGAGCGGTGTCGTAATAGTTGTTGATCCGTGGACGGGTGATATACTTGGATTGGCAAATTATCCAAATTTTGATGCAAATAACTATTGGCTTTTTGATTCAGAAAGTTTCAAAAACAGAGCTATTGTTGACGCTTTTGAGCCAGGTTCAACATTTAAAATTGTCCCATCTTCACTTTTACTTGAAAAGGATCCTACAAAGTTATATTCAAAAGTTGATGCGGAAGGTGGGGAAAGCGTGATAAGAGGAGTTAAGGTCGTTGACTTTAAACCGAATAAAGTTTTGAGTTTTGAGGAAGTTTTGAAGTATTCAAGCAATATAGGGATAGCCAAGTTGGGACTTGAGCTTGATAAAGTTGAATTTTACAGACATATAAAGAACTTTGGCTTCGGAACTTACACTGGAATTTTGCTTCCAGCTGAGGAGCGAGGTGAGGTTAAAGTTCCTGATCAATGGTCCCCAGCAACGAAAATTTACCTGTCTTTTGGATATGAGCTGAGAGCAACGCCACTTCAAATTACAATGGCTTACGCAAGCATCGCAAACGGTGGAATTTTAATTCAACCAAGATTAGTGCGAAAGGTACTTGACTCGGAGGGTAAAATTGTTAAGAGTTTTCCAGTGATCAAAGTCAGGAGGGTCATTTCGGAAAGGACAACAGAGATTTTAAAGAACATCCTTGAAAAGGTTGTAAATGAGGGCACAGGAATCCAAGCGAGGGTTGATGGTTTAAGAGTTGCTGGAAAAACAGGAACAGCGCAGATATACGAATTCGGTTTTTATTCAAAGACGCATTATCGTGCGTCATTTGTTGGATTTTTCCCCGTTGATAAGCCAAAATATGTTTGTTTTGTTATGCTTGAATCTCCAAAGAAAAATTATGCTGGTGGCGTTGTCGCAGCACCTGTTTTCAAAAGAATTGCCGAACAATTATCAAAGATTTCGCTAATTAGTGTTGAATCGGAAGAGAAAAGTTATGTTTTGAACAAAACTCAGGGAAGCCCTTATAAAGAGAGAAAAGATGATGATGTGAAAAAAACTATGGACAATAGATTGATGCCTAATTTAAAAAATTTAAGCGTTCGCTCGGCGCTTGAAAAGGTCTCGGCCTTGGATATGAAAGTCAATATCGTTGGTTCTGGAATTGTCGTGGATCAAGTTCCAAAACCGGGGACGAAGATAAAGCCCGGGACTGAGTGTACTCTCTATTGTCGTGATGATTTAAAATAAACAAGTTAAAAGAACAAATGAGGCTAGCTGAAATTTTAAAATATCTTAAGATCAAAAAATTTACAGGTGATGACGCGGTAGAAATAAGAGGAATTGCTTATGATTCGCGTCGTGTTCAAGAGGGAGACCTTTTCGTTGCGATAAAAGGTTTGAATGTTGATGGACACAGGTTTGTTCCAGAGGCGGTGTTAGCTGGAGCTATTGCGGTCGTCCTTGAAGATGACATTTTAGAAGATGGGTATTTCATTGAAAGAGGCGTTGCAAAAATTTTAGTTGCTGATTCAAGGAAGGCGCTTGCTATTATTTCATCAGCGTTTTACGGTTTTCCGTCAAAAAAGTTGAAACTTGTCGGTGTGACGGGGACAAATGGAAAAACTACGACGACGCATCTTGTTAAATCGGTTCTTGAATCCGCTGGTTTAAAAACTGGGTTGATCGGGACAATAAATTATGTAATCGGAGATGAGGTCATACCAGCTGGGCAAACGACCCCTGAGGCACTTGAACTTAATTTGTTTTTAAGCAAGATGGTTGAAAAGGGTATCTCAGCCTGTTCAATGGAGGTTTCATCACATGCTTTGGCGCTTGACAGAGTTTATGGGCTTGATTTTGATGTCGGAGTTTTTACAAACTTAACACAAGATCATCTTGATTTCCATCAGACATTTGAGGCATATTTCCAGGCAAAGAAAATTTTATTTGATTCCTTAAAACAATCTGCTTATGCAATTTTTAACATTGACGATCCAAACGGAGAGAGAATTGTTTCGGATACTAAAGCGACGAAGTTATCTTACGGAAAAAGCGAAAGAGCCGATGTTAGAGTTATAGACATTAATATGAACTTTGATGGGACGAAAATAGTAGTTCAAACACCAACGAAAGATGCGTTGGAGATACACTCAAAGCTAATTGGTGAATTTAATGTTTATAATATCCTTTCCGCAGTTGCGGTCGGCTATGCCCTCGGAATTAAATATGAAGATATTAAGAATGGAATTGAAAATCTTGAAAATGTGAAAGGGAGATTTGAAAAGATAATTTCGCCAGATGGATACACTGTGATAATTGACTACGCTCATACGCCAGATGCACTTGAAAAGTGTATTGATACAATTTTAAGGTTAAGAAAACAAGTTGGTGGAGGTAAATTGATAACTGTTTTTGGATGTGGCGGTGACAGGGATAAAGGCAAAAGACCGATAATGGGAAGGATTTCAACTGAGAAAAGCGATATAACTGTAATAACTTCAGACAATCCGAGGTTTGAGGATCCAGAGAAAATTATTTCGGACATTCTTGAAGGAGTTAAGAAAGATTCAGTTTATTACATTTTTGTTGATCGTAAGGAGGCAATTGAAAGAGCGCTTGAGATGGCTGAAAAGGGCGATATTGTTTTAATTGCTGGAAAAGGACATGAAGAGTATCAAATCGTAAGAGATGTTAAGATTCCTTTCAGCGATAGTCAAGTTGTTTTTGAGTTCTTTCAAACAAAAAGAAAGGAACAAGTTTGAACCTAACGATTAAGCACATAGCCGAAATGGGTTTTATTTCTGCGCTGAACCTTGAGAGGATCGGGAAAAAGAAAATCTCGGGAGTTTCAACTGATTCAAGAAAGATAAAAAAGGGTGAGATATTTTTCGCGTTGAAGGGGGAAAATTTTGATGGTCATGACTTTGTCTTATCAGCGTTCAAGAAAGGAGCAATCGCATGCGTTGTAAATTTTGATTGGTTTGAAAAAAATAAAGAAAAATTCAAAGGGAAAATTTTAATCGCTGTTGAAGATACTTTGAAGGCGCTTGGGAAACTGGCGAATTCTTATAGGAATGATTTTGACATTCCGATAATTGCTGTTGCTGGAAGCAACGGCAAGACCACCACGAAAGAGATGATAGCGTTGGTGCTTGGACAAAAATATAAAGTTTTGAAATCTGAAGGAAATTTAAACAATCAAATTGGTGTTCCTCTGACATTGTTTAACCTTAGAAAGACGCATCAAATTGCGGTAATAGAATTTGGGACGAATCATTTCGGCGAAATTAGGTATTTATGCGAGGTTGCAAAACCAAACTATGGTTTGATAACTAACATAGGTCGTGAACATATTGAGTTTTTAGGGGATGTTGAAGGTGTTGCAAGGGAAGAGGGGACACTTTTTGATTTTCTTTATGAGAGAAACGGTTTCGTTTTCGTTAATCTTGACGATGAGTATTTGAAAAAAATGGGCGAAAGATTTGATAAGAAGCTCACATTTGGATTTTCAAAAGATGCAGATGTTAGAGGTGAAATAGTTTCTGTTGACGATCTCGCAAGGTTCAAGTTTAAAGTTAAGTTTAACGGAAAGGAGCAAAGTTTAAAGTTGAAAGTCCCAGGTGAACATCTTGTTATAAACGCTATTTCTGCGTTTGCTGTCGGATTAAAATTCGGTGTTCCTCCTTCGCTTATTAAGAGGGCTTTGCAATCATATGAACCGTTTTCAAAAAGGATGGAGATCGTGAAAGTAAAGGGAATAACGATAATAAATGATACATATAATGCGAATCCTGATTCCATGACAGCGTCGCTTAAAACATTGACTCAGATAAAATGTTCTGGCAAAAGAATTGCCGTGCTTGGCGATATGCTTGAGCTTGGCTCGTATACAGAAGAAGCGCATAGAGAAATTGGGAGAAAGGTTGCTGATTTTGGCATTGATTATTTGTTTACCTATGGTTCAGCGACTCATTACACATATGAGATCGCTTCAGGTTTGATAAAACACGCTATGCATTTTGACGATAAGGATTTGCTCGTGTATCAACTTTTTGAAATCGTAGAAAGAGGAGATGTAATTCTTGTTAAAGGATCAAGAGGTATGAAGATGGAGGAAGTCGTGGAAAAATTTATAAATAAAGTTAAGGGTTCAAAGTAATGCTGTATTACCTTTTTGACTGGATAAACAAGATGTATGCACCCCCAGGTTTTGACGCTTTCAAGTTCATCACTTTTAGAAGTGGTCTTGCTGTGTTAACTTCTTTAATTATTTGTTTCTGGTTTGGACCTAAGATAATACGCTTTTTGAAAGAGAAACAGATAGGAGAAACGATCCGTGAAGATGGGCCTGAAAGACACAAGGCTAAGGCAGGAACACCGACGATGGGTGGTTTAATAATTCATCTTGGAATTCTCGTCCCAGTTTTGTTGTGGGGCGATTTAAAAAATATGTATGTTTGGTTGATAATTCTCGTCACAGTGTGGCTTGGAATTGTTGGATTTATTGATGATTATTTGAAGGTTGTTAAAAAATATCCAAAGGGTTTGATCGCAAGATATAAGTTGATAGGACAGATAAGCATTGGTTTGATCGTTGGGATTGTGCTTTACAATTCTCCAGAATTTGATGGGATAGAAACCATAACGACATTGCCTTTTATAAAAAATTTAAACTGGGACTATATCTATTGGTGGGTTTATATTCCAGTGATCGTTTTTATAATAACTGCGACATCAAATGCTGTGAATTTAACCGATGGTCTTGATGGTCTTGCAATTGGGACGGTTGGAATTGCTGCTTTAACTCTTACAGTTATGGCTTATGTTTCTGGGCATATTGAGTTTAGTAGGTATTTGAGTATAGTTTATCTTCGTGGTTCGGGAGAACTTGCTGTATTTCTTTCAGCTCTTGTTGGTGCCTCGCTTGGTTTTTTGTGGTTCAATGCTTATCCTGCGCAAGTTTTCATGGGAGACACTGGATCGCTTGCACTTGGAGGGATAATTGGTGCTGTTTCGGTTATGATAAAAAAAGAACTTTTGCTTCCGGTTTTCGGTGGAATTTTCGTAATTGAGACATTGAGCGTTATAATACAGCGTCTTTATTTCAAGTACACCAAGAAAAAATATGGTGAAGGAAGAAGGGTTTTTAAGATGGCTCCGATTCATCATCACTTTGAACTTCTCGGATGGGCTGAGCCGAAAATAGTAATAAGGTTTTACATCGTTGCGATAATTTTTTCAATTTTAAGTTTAGTCACATTTAAAATCAGGTGAAAAATTATGAACTTAATGTCTCAAAATATCACTGGCAAAAAAGTTAGCGTAATTGGAGGAGCTAGGAGCGGTATCGCAGTGGCAAAACTTTTGAGAAAACTTGGTGCGAATGTTTTTATAAGCGATGTTAAAAAACCTGAAGAAATAAAATATGTCAAAATTGCACCTTCTGAGCTTGATTCGCTTGGTATAGAATATGAATTCGGTGAGCACTCCGAAAGGGTTTATAATTGTGATTTTATGGTGATAAGTCCTGGGGTTCCATCAAACGCACCAGTTATTAAAAAGGCAATTGAGCTTGGTATAAAAGTTTGGAGTGAGATTGAAGTTGCTTCGTGGTTTTGCAAAGCTCCAATAGTTGCTGTTACAGGGACGAATGGAAAGACGACAACGACGAGTTTAATAGGACATATTTTCAAGACAGCTGGCTTTAAAACGATCGTTGCAGGAAACATTGGGGCTCCGTTTTCTGATTTTGTCCTTGATGCAGATGAGAATAGCATTGTCGTCCTTGAGGTCAGCAGTTTCCAACTTGATCACATTGAAAGTTTCAAACCGAAAGTATCTGTTTTATTGAACATAACTCCGGACCATCTTGATAGGTATGATTCATTTGGAGATTATGTCCTTTCAAAATTTAGAATTTTCAAAAATCTAAAGGAGGATGATTTTGCGGTTTACAATTATGACGATGAGATAGTTCAACCTTACGCCGAGAGCTTAAATGTTATCAAGTTGCCTTTCAGCGTTGTTGAGCGTTTATCGTGTGGAGCGTTCATTGAAGACGAATACATCGTTTTGAGCTACAAAAACAAAAAAGAGAAAATTTTAAAAATGAAAGATTTAAAATTAAGGGGGATTCATAATGTTTATAACTCGCTCGCTGCTGCGCTTGCAGCTCGGGCTATGGAAGTGAGGAATGAAATAATAAGGGAGAGTTTGCAAAGCTTTGAGGGAGTTGAGCATCGGCTTGAGTTTGTAAGGGAGATAAATGGTGTCAAATTTATTAATGATTCCAAAGCAACGAATGTGAACTCATTATGGTACGCGCTTGAAAGTTTTGATGAGCCGATAATTCTAATCGCTGGTGGAAGGGATAAGGGAAATGATTATTCAAAAGTTTATGATCTCGTGAAGAAAAAAGTAAAACTCATAATTGCAATAGGTGAGTCAAAGGAGAAAATTTACAACGAGTTTAAAAATTTGACGGAGGTTGTCAAAGTTGATTCAATGGAGGAAGCGGTCAGAAAATCTTATGAGGAAGCAAAGCCTGGCGATGTTGTTTTGCTTTCCCCAGCGTGCGCAAGCTTTGATATGTTTAGAGATTACGAACATAGAGGTGAAGTTTTCAAAAAACTTGTAAATGAATTGTGATGAAAGCAACGGAGCAACATATTGACAGAGTTTTGTTTTTATCCGTTATAATTTTAATGTTTGTTGGTCTCGTTGTTGTTTTTTCTTCAACTCTTTACATAGCAAGCTCAAAGTATAACTCGGTTAGCTATTTCCTTGAGAAGCATTTTATTCGGGTCTTGCTTGGACTTGCGGTGATGATTTTTTTTGCAGTGTTCGTTGATTATAGAAAGTTAAAAGAATATGCTCTTTATATTTTCATTCTAACCTTGGTCTTTCTGATTTTGGTTTTGATTTTCGGGAAAGGGACCGCAAAGAGATGGCTTCTAATTGGTCCGATCAGTTTCCAAGTTTCGGAATTTGCAAAAATTGGGATGCTAATTTATTTGGCTTATTTAATTGAGAAACATCGTGAGAGAATTGATGATTTCAGATTTGGTTTCTTGCCTTTGTTTTCTGTCGTTGTGCTTGTATCTGCTCTCGTTTTATTGCAAAAGAGTTTTACTATGGCGTTTCTGATTTTTTCAACTGGAATTGTTTTAATTTTTATTGCTGGAGTTAAAATGAAACATCTCGCCTTGGGGTTATCTGCAAGTTTGCCTGTGGTCGGCATTATGCTTATAGCTGAGCCGTATAGGTTACAGAGGTTATTTGCTTATCTTAATTTCGGTGATAGGTTAAATAGTGTCAATTATCAAGCATTTCAAGCGTTAATTGGGCTTGGGACTGGCGGATTGTTTGGTGTTGGTCCGGGTCATAGCCGACAGCGTGAGTTTTATTTGCCACTTGCTTATGATGACTATATATTTTCAATTTTTGGAGAAGAATATGGATTTATCGGCTCTCTGATTTTGATATTTATCTTCATCGTGGTTTTCTATCGTGGTGTTAGAATTTCAAAGTATGCTATTGATGATTTCGGCAAGTTTCTTTCGGCTGGGATTACATTTTTAGTCTTTCTGACGGCGCTTGTTCACATTGGCGTCGTTTCAGGACTTTTGCCATCAACGGGAATTCCACTTCCATTTGTAAGTTATGGTGGTAGCGCTATGATTGCTAATTCTGCAGGTGTTGGAATACTTTTAAACATTTCAAAGCAAATTAAACATTGAGATGATAAAAGTGTTATTTGCAGGTGGCGGAACAGGAGGACATATTTTCCCAGGAATAGCAATTGCTGATGCGTTGAGAAAAATTGAACCTAACTGTGATATTGTTTTCATCGGAACGAAAGGAAAAATTGAGTCAAGGGTTGTGCCAAAAGCTGGATATAAGTTCAAATCAATTTGGATTTCTGGTTTCAGGCGCTCATTTGACTTGAAGAATTTGCTTTTTCCGTTGAAATTGGTTGTGAGTTTGGTTCAATCTTTTTTGATTATAAAAAAATTTAAACCTGATGTTGTGGTTGGGACTGGAGGATATGTAAGTGGACCGCCTGTGTTTATTGCGTCTCTGCTTGGTATTCCGACGCTAATTCAGGAGCAAAATAGTTTTCCTGGTATCACGACTCGGCTACTTTCAAGAATGGTTGACGAGGTTCATATTAGTTTTGATATAACGCGAAAATACTTGAAGAGAAAAGACAATGTTTTTCTTTCAGGAAATCCTGTCCGAAGCAGTTTGAAAATCTATTCAAAAATTGAAGCATTAAAATTTTTTGGGTTTAATGAGAACAAGAAAACAATTTTTGTCTTCGGTGGAAGCACTGGAGCAAGATCAATAAATGAAGCGATGCTTGGGATAATTGATGAGCTTGTTGGTAGAAATATACAAGTAATATGGCAGACGGGAGAGTTTGACTTTGAAAAGGTTAAGGATAAGTGCAAACATAAAACTGAGGTAAGAATTTTCAAATTCATAGACGAGATTAACTATGCTTATTCAGCGTGTGATCTTGCAATATGCAGAGCTGGTGCGACAACTATTTCGGAAATTACATATTTTGGAGTGCCTTCAATTCTCGTTCCGTACCCATTTGCGACGGTGAATCATCAGTATGAAAATGCGAAATTCTTGGCTGAAAATGAAGCATGCGAAATCTTGCTTGATTCTGAATTGAAATCAAAATTGAAGGAGAAAATTTTTAAATTGATTTATGATGATGAGAAACTTCGCTTGATGAGAGAAAAATTGAAATCCCTTGCAAATCCTGAAGCAGGAGAGATAATTGCGAAGTCAATTTTAAAATTAGCAAAAAAAGGAAATGTTTAGCACGGTCAGAAAAATACATTTCGTTGGAATTGGTGGAATTGGGATGAGCGGAATCGCAGAAATTTTAATTGATCAAGGTTTTAAGGTCACAGGTTCAGATAAGCAACTGTCAGAAATAACAGAGCGGCTTGAAAATCTTGGAGCGAAAATTTATCAAGGTCATGCGCCAGAGCATGTTGAGCCAGATGTTGATGTCGTTGTTTACTCTTCCGCTGTTAGAATGGATAATCCGGAAATTCAAGAAGCTTTGAGGCGAAAAATCCCTGTGATCAGAAGAGCGGAGATGCTCGCTGAGCTTATGAGATTAAAATATGGAATTGGTATAGCGGGAACGCATGGCAAGACAACAACTACATCAATGGTTGGACTTATTTTAATTGAGGGTGGATTGGATCCAACTGTTATTGTTGGTGGAGTTTTACGAGATCTTGGAGGGACAAACGCACGGCTTGGGCACGGAAACTTTATCGTTGTTGAAGCTGATGAGTTTGATAGATCTTTCCTTCAACTTACACCAACGATTGCGGTCATAACGACACTTGAACCTGAACATCTTGATTGTTATGGAAGCGTTGAGGAATTGAAGACAGCTTTTGTTGATTTTGCAAACAAGGTCCCATTCTATGGCTTCGTTGTTCTTTGTCTTGATGAACCTATGATTCAAGACATAATTCCGAGAATAAATAAAAAGATCATAACTTATGGATTAAGTGCTCAAGCTGATGTTCAAGCAGCTGAACCTGAATTTAAAGAAAGGAAGTCGTCCTACACTCTGATTTATAAAGGCAAGAACTACGGAAGGATAAATTTACAAGTCCCGGGAATTCACAATATCAAAAACTCGCTTGCGAGCATAACGGTTGGGATGGAGCTTGGAATTGAATTTGAAAAAATAAAGAGCGCAGTTGAAAAATTTAAAGGTGTGTATAGGCGATTTGAAATAAGAGCGGAGGTTAATGGTATTATGGTTGTAGATGATTACGCACATCATCCAACGGAGATAAAAGCTGTCCTTCAGGCGGCGAAAGACGGTTGGAAAAGAAGAGTCATTGCGGTGTTTCAACCGCATCTTTACACAAGGACCAAAGATTTTTATCAAGAGTTTGGACGCTCCTTTTTTAACGCTGATGTGTGTGTTATAACCGATGTCTATCCAGCAAGGGAAGAACCAATTGAAGGAGTAAGCGGTGAGTTAATCGCAAATTCCGCGAGAAGCTTTGGACACAAAGAAGTGCATTATGTTCAAGACAAAAAACAAATTCCAGATTATGTTCTAAGCCTTGCGAGAACTGGTGATATGATCATATTTATGGGTGCGGGCGATATAACGAAGATATGTGGAGATTTTATCAAAAAACTCAACGAAAATTTTAAAAATGATCAATCTTGAGGAAATAAGAGAAATAGTCAAAGGTAAAATTTTGATCAATGAGCCACTTGCGAAGTATTCAACATTTAAGATCGGTGGACCAGCTGATCTATACATTGAACCGAAGGATGTAAACGAACTTTTGAATTTGATACGATATTTAAAGGAGAGAGAAATTGATTTTATAATCCTTGGCAACGGTAGCAATGTTTTGATAAGTGATGAGGGATTTAGAGGTGCTGTGATAAATCTTGAATCTGGTTTGAATTTTATCAGATTTGAAAATGACTATGTCGTTGCTGGGGCTGGGGTTAAACTTGCCAAGTTTGTTGACTTCTGTATTGAAAATGGACTCCGCGGAGTTGAAATGTTAGCAGGGATTCCCGGGACGCTTGGCGGTGCAATAATTATGAACGCTGGTGCATATTCAGGTGAGATCTCTGATTATCTCGTTGATGTTGATGTGATAAGAGATTTAAATTTAATTCGGCTTAAAAAAGAGGAGTGTGGTTTCGGGTATAGAACTTCAAATTTGTCAAAAGATGTCGTTGTTCAGGCGAGATTTAAGTTCCCACAAGGTGATATTGAAGAAATGAAAAAAATAAGGCGCGAGATATTGATAAAGAGAAATCAAACTCAACCTGTTAATTTCCCAAATGTTGGTAGCATCTTTAAAAATCCGCCCGGAAATTATGCTGGCAAATTAATTGAAGAAGCGGGATTAAAAGGAGTTCAAATCGGAGACGCTCAAATTTCCGAGAAGCACGCTAATTTCATCATCAACAAAGGGAATGCAACCGCAAGCGATGTCCTTGAATTGATAAAGCTTGCACAAAGAAAAGTTTATGAAAAGTTTGGGATAAAACTTGAACTTGAAGTTAAGTTGATCGGATTTAAAGAAGAAGAAATTGAAAGTGTGGTATGAATCTAATTGAAAGAGAAATAAAAGGTTGGATGTTTGTCCCATTTACTGGCATCATGCTTATGTTAATTTTTGGAGCGATGAATTGGTATGAAAACAGAGTTATAAATAAGATAGTTGTCAAAGGAAACAACGCAATACAAGAAGAAGAGATACTTAGACTTGCGAGTGTTAAAATAGGTTCTAAACTTTCAAGTTTGAATTTATCTGAGATAAGAAGCAAGATTGAATCTCATGATTTTGTAAAACAAGCAGAGATTTATGTAAATTTGCCCGATGTTCTTTTTATAGAGGTTTTTGAGCGAAAACCTATAGCGATGATGACATATGGCAATGAAATTTACTATGTTGATTCAGAAGGTAAGGTTATTCCTTTTGATGTTGTCAAGAAGATATTTCCAGTTCCACTTTTAAGTGATGTCGGTTATAAGCCTATCAACATTAAATTGGACAGCGCTGATCAACTTAGAAAGCAGATTGAAATTATTAAAGTTGCTATGGAGGAAAAAGTTTATGATTTGATCTCGGAAGTAAAGATTAAGAACAATGAATTTGTTCTCTTGACCTCTGATGGAGCTGTTTTTGTTTTTCTCGGTGATGGTGATTTTAAAGAGAAGTTCGTTTTATTGAAGGAATTTTGGAATCAGGTAGTATCTAAACGCGGGTATCCCGTTTACATTGATTTGAGGTATGAAGGGAAAATATATGCGAAATTCAATTAAAAATTTCAGAATAGAATATGTCGCAAATAATAGTTGGACTTGACATAGGAACAAGCAAAGTTTGCGCACTTGTTGCCTCGGTTGAGGAAAAAGGAAATATCAATATCCTCGGACTTGCAAAGGTTCCTTCGGATGGTCTTGTCCAAGGAGGTATTGTCAATATAGAGAAAACTACGGATGCGATACGCAATGTTATAAACATGGTTGAAAAGCAATCAGGAGTAACTATAAGAAAAGTTGTCGTTGGTATTGTTGGTAATGAAATAAAAGATATCCCAAGCAAAAGTTTAATCACAACCAGACCACCAAATCATGAGATTACACAAAAGGATGTATTACGCTTAATAGAGGATTCAAAGAAGGTAGCTAATTTATCAAATGCTGTAATTTTACACACATTGCCTCAGGAGTTCAAGGTTGATGGCATTGGAGGTATAAAAGATCCTGTTGGAATGGTTGGCATAAGGGTTGAAGCAGATGTTCATGTTTTAACTGCTCCAGAGCCATTGGTTGGAAATTTCAAAAAAACCGTTAATAGAGCTGGGCTTGAGGTTAGCGAGTTTGTTTTTCAACCGTTAGCTTCGGCTCGTGCTGTTCTTGATCCAGAGGAAAAAGAAATAGGCGTTGCCTTGATTGATATAGGTGCTGGAACAACAGATGTTGCTATTTTTGACAACGGGATACTTAAGTATACAGGGAGTTTATCGTTGGCTGGAGAGCAAATAACGAGAGATATCAGAAAAGCGTTTAGAATTCAAAGAGAACTTGCCGAAAAATTGAAAATTACAGAAGGATATGCCTTTATGGACGCTATTACAGAAGATAAAAAGATCATGGTGCATGGAATTGGTGGAAGGGAACCTTTTGAAATCACGAGAACTATGCTTTGTCAGGTGATCCAACCAAGAATTGAAGAAATTTTTGAAATTCTTTACGACGAGCACTTGAAAAAACAAGGTTTCACACGAAATTTGCCTGCGGGAATTGTGTTGACCGGTGGAACTGCTCTTTTGAAAGGGATAACTGAGTTAGCAAGCGAAATTTTTGAAATGCCAGCTCGCGTCGGCATTCCAAGTGGATTTTCTGGTGGACTTGTTAACGAAGTTCAAAGTCCAATTTATGCAACCGTTGCTGGATTGGTTTTACATAAAGCCGATGAAATTAGGCAAGGAAAGGATATAAGTGAAAATGTATTTAGTGAAGCGATGAGAAAACTGAAGGATTTTTTTAAATCAACCTTTGGCTAAAAAATTAATTTTAGGAGGGTGTCGTGATAACCTTAGCTGAAAGTTCAGAACAATCATCAAATACTGGAGCTAAGATAAAAGTCGTTGGAGTTGGTGGTTGCGGTTGTAATGCAATTAATAGTTTGATTAAAAAAGGAATTAGCAATGTTGAACTGATTGGTATTAACACTGATTTACAATCCTTAAATGAGTGTAAAGCACATATTAAAATTCAGGCAGGGAGGAATATAACGAAAGGACTTGGTGCTGGCGCAAGACCAGAAACTGGGCAAAAAGCAGTGGAGGAGGTAAGAGATGAAATTGAAAGAATTTTGCAGGGAAGTGATCTCGTTTTTGTTACTGCTGGAATGGGAAAAGGTACAGGAACAGGTGGAGCTCCAGTCGTCGCCAGTATAGCTAAAAGTATGAACGCTCTCGTGATTGGAATAGTTTACACTCCATTTAATTATGAGGGTAGCATAAGAATGAAAATAGCTGAGGAGGGTTTGAGAAACCTTAGAGAAGCAGTTGATACTCTTATTGTCATAAGTAATCAAAAGTTGCTCACACTTGTGGGAAATTCTGAAATACCTTCAGCAATTGAGTACGGAAATGAAGTTCTTAACAATGCTGTTCGTGGTATAACAGATATAATAACTAAACATGGGATAATTAATGTTGATTTTAACGATGTCAGAACAATTATGCGAGATATGGGAGATGCGCTTCTAGGGACGGGAATTGCAAGAGGTGAACATAGGGCGACAGAAGCAACACAAAAGGCAATTTCAAATCCGCTTGTTGAAGGTTTTTCAATAGTTGGAGCTAAAGGTGTCTTAATTAACATCGTTGGAAATAAGGTTACACTTGAGGAGGTTGATGAAGCGATCAAAGTAATAAGAGATAAAACTGGTGATGAAGTAAACCTCATCTATGGTGTCGTTCTTGATAATTCAATGAGCGATGAACTCATGGTTACTGTTATAGCAACTGGGCTTAGTGTTCCAACTTATCCTACGAAGAAAACTCCACCTTCTACTTCCAAAAAAATATTACCAGTATATGACAGAGTGGAGAGTGCTTCATCACAGGAAGAAAACTTAAATGTTCCTACTTATATTCGCAGGGGAATTACATTGAATACGGGCACTAGTAGAGCGGTAGGAAGTGTCAAGGACGAAAGCAAGGAAGATGACAATCCAACTTTTTTAAAACAAGTTATGGATTAAGAGATGAAACTTGAAAGGCACGAAATAGAAGATAAGTTACAAAGTTTGAGCGGTTGGTTTTACGATGAAATGGGTGACGCAATCGTTAAGGAATTTAAATTTAAGAATTTTCGCGATGCTATGGCATTTGTATTAAGAGTTGCCTTTGAAGCTGAGGAATTTGATCATCATCCAGATATTTTCATTTTTTATAATCGGGTTAAACTTGTGCTCAGAACTCACAGCGAGGATGGCGTAACCGAAAAAGATTTTAAGGTTGCGGAGCGAATTGACAAAATTTGATTTTGATTTTGGAAAATTTTATATTTGCAATTGGATTAATGCCGAGGTGGCGGAATTGGTAGACGCGCACGTTTGAGGGGCGTGTGGGGCAACCCGTGCGGGTTCGAGTCCCGCCCTCGGCACTAACTCCAACCGAAAGGTTCATATCTTATTTGTTTTACTTTCAAAAACAGGTTATATTTACCACTGAAAATTAAATTTATACTGTTGAAGATGCTTCTGGTTTTGAAAATTTTTAAAATTGTTTTACCGATTTTATATATAACGACATGCTGGCTTTACGGCAGGGCATTTTTCAAAGACGATGTAAAAGCACGAAAGCTGAAAACGAAATTTCTAATCTTCACACTCGTCCTTCACTTTATTTATCTTCTCGTCAGAACTGCCGAACTTAGACATCCTCCTGTTACATCTGTTTTTGAACTTTTATGTGTTCTTGGATTTTCACTTGCGCTTGCTTATATCGTAATTGAAGCATTAACCAAGATTAAAAACACAGGTTTCTTTGCGATTCTGATCTCTTCAATTCTTGTCATTATAGCAGGGCTTTTCTCAAGGGACATTTATGGGTTTGAACATGATGTTTTAAAAAATGAATTCCTCGCCTTACATGTAACCTCAGCGCTCGTCGGATATTCAGCTTTCGCCCTATCAGCAATCTATGGGCTTCTTTACATAATGCTTTACAATAAGCTCAGAAGTAAAACATTTGACATCGTTTATAAAAACCTTCCAAATCTTGAAACAATTGAAGCGATGCTTCACAAATCCGCAACGATCGGTTTTATCGCTTTGACATTTGTCATAATAATTGGCTTTATCTGGTTGCCGAAGGCATTTCAAAACTTTTCTTATACAGACGCTAAACTTGTTGGGACTTTCTTAATATGGCTTGTTTATGGATCCGCTTTAATTATGAGGAAATCTATATTTTTAACAGGGAAGAAGGTGGCAATTATGTCAATAATTGGTTTCTTGCTCACATTCATAGTAATGGCTTTTACAACTGCGATGTCTGGGTTTCATAGATTTTTTTGAGAATAAAGTTTTGAATAAATATGGATTTATTGCTTGTTGGATTAAACCATAAAACCGCTGGCGTTGAAGTAAGGGAAAAACTTTATTATACACTTGAAGAAACCAAAGAAATTCTTCCAGAAATTGTTCATCTTTTTCTAAAAGAAGGAGTGCTGTTATCAACTTGCAACCGAACGGAACTTTATGGGGTTTTAAAAAGCGATGAAGTTAAACCAGAGCAGATTGTAAATTTTCTCATTTCTAAAAAGGAAGCATATCAGATTGTTGATTACTCTCACTTTTACATAATGCGCTCATACGATGCAGTAAGACATCTACTTGAGGTTGCCTCTGGAATTGATTCAATGCTTATAGGCGATGTCCAAATTCTCGGGCAGGTAAAGGATGCGTATGAGGTTGCTGTGAAGTGTGGAGTTGTTGGAACACTTCTACACCAAGTTTTTCATACCGCTTTTAGAGCTGGAAAGAGGGCAAAGTCGGAAACATCAATAAGTGAAGGCGCTGTTTCAATAAGCTATGCAGCGGTTGAACTCGCTGAAAAAATTTTCGCAGATCTTTCAAAAAAGAAAGGAATGCTCATCGGAGCGGGAGAAACAGCTGAACTTACAGCAAAGCATCTTTCCTCTCATGGTATGAGCGAACTTTACATCGCAAACAGGACAATAGAAAGGGCTCAAAAACTCGCAGAACAATTTAATGGAAAAGTTATAACACTTGAAGAAATAACAGATAAACTTTCCGAAGTTGATATCGTCGTTAGCTCCGTAGCTGTGAGTGATTATATCCTTACATTTTCTCAAGTGAAAAATGCGATGTCAAAAAGAGGTAATAGACCAATTCTTATCATAGATATCGGCGTCCCAAGAAATGTAGAACCATCAGTTAAGGAAATTGAAAATGTTTTTCTTGAAGACATTGATTCACTTGAATCAATTGCAAAGGCAAATTATGAGAGAAGGTTGAGCGAAATACCAAAGGTTCAACGCATAATTGATGAGGAACTTAAGAATTTTATCAAATGGTACGAATCTTATCAAGTCGCTCCGACAATAAAATTGTTGCGTGAGAGATTTGAAGAGATAAGACAGATTGAAATTGAAAAGTATAGAAACAAATTTTCTCCAGAGGACTTTCAAAAGGTTGACGCTTTGACAAGGTCATTGGTAAATAAATTACTTCACACTCCAACTGTGAGCATACGGGAATCGTCCAACGGGAAACCTGAATCTGAGAGGATAAAATTTATACAATTTGTCAGGGAATTATTTGGACTGGAATAAAAATAAACTCTTGTGATAATGCAAAAAATAATTATTGGAACGCGTGGTAGCAAACTAGCTTTGTGGCAGACGGAATTCGTTAAAGAAAAACTTTCAAAGGTTGTTCCAGATATTGAATTTGAAATCAAAATCATAAAAACGACGGGAGATAAAATTCTTAACTCCCCACTTTCAAAAATTGGCGATAAAGGAATTTTCACAAGGGAAATTGAAATTGAACTTTTGGATGGCAAAATTGACATGGCGGTTCATAGCTTAAAAGATCTTCCGACGAAGTTGCCCGATGGATTGACTATCGGTGCTGTAACGGAGCGAGAAGATGTAAGGGATGTTTTGATCTCACGAAATGATTTAAAACTTGCTGATCTACCTCTAAATTCTGTGATAGCTACAGGTAGTTTAAGGCGAAGGGCTCAACTTCTCAATATAAGACCTGATTTTAAATTTGTTGAAATTCGCGGAAACATTGACACAAGGTTCAGAAAGTTTGATGAGTCAAACTGGGACGGGATGATACTTGCTTATGCTGGTGTCAAAAGAATGAATTATACAAGTAGAGTTTCTGAAGTAATTTCAACGGATATCATCTTACCTGCGGTTGGTCAAGGCGCAATTGCGATTGAAGTCAGGGAGAAAGACGAAAAAATCCTTGATCTTGTAAGAAAAGTAAACCATCTTGAAACCGAACTCGCAACGAGAGCAGAACGAGCACTTTTGAGATATCTTGAAGGTGGATGTCAAATTCCAATTGGGGCATTCGCTTATGTTTCAAATGGGAAAATTAAACTTTCCGCAATGGTAAGCAATCTTGATGGCACATTCCTTGTACGTGATTCGGTTGAGGGTGATGTAAATGATCAAGTTGAAAACCTTGGATTTGAACTTGCCGAAAAACTTCTTCAACAAGGTGCATCAAAAATTCTTGATGAAATAAGGAAGATAACTTAAAAAATGAAAGTTTTGATAACACGAGATAAATCACAAGCAATTGAGTTTGCAAACTATCTTGAATCTTTCGGCCTCGTTCCTATTTTCTTTCCGACAATTGAGATAGTTGAGCCTGATTCTTGGGAAGAAGTTGACGAGCGAATTAAGCGAATTGATGATTATACCGATATAATTTTCACTAGCTCAAATGGAGTTAGATTTTTCTTTGAAAGGTTTGTCAGGTTTTATCCGATTGAGAAACTTAAAACGAAAAGATTTCACGCTGTTGGAGTGAGGACGAAAAACGAGATTGAGAAGTATGGTTTTAGAGTTGAAGCTTTACCAGAAAAATCTGATAAAGAGAGTTTGTTCGCAAAAATTTTAGCATCCGACGAAGCTAAATTTCTATTCCCCCGAGGTAATCTTTCGGATGAGATGTTTATAAAACTTTTGAAGGAAAGCGGTTTCAAAGTTGACGATGTTGTTGTCTATAAAACTATAAAACCTGACATAGACGAAAAAAGTAGGAATGAAATTAAGTCAATGATTGAAAGTGGAGAGATAAAGTTTATAACTTTTTTCAGCCCGTCAAGCGTAAGGAATTTTTTTGAGATCTTAGGAGATCTAAAATTGAATGGTCAAAAGATCGCTGTTATAGGTGAAACTACCCTTAAAGAATGTGAAAAGTTTGGTTTAAGTGTTGATATAAATCCGATGGAGATCAATCCCAAACCAAGTGCGAAGTTTCTTGCTGAGTTAATTAACATAGAAAAAACAAAATTCTGAAATTGGACTTGCGGAACGATATATTTTTGAAAGCTTGTAGAGGCGATAAAGCGGAGCGAACTCCGATCTGGATAATGCGCCAAGCTGGAAGATATTTGCCCGATTATAGGAAGATAAGAGCACAATACGATTTCCTCACAATGATAAAAACTCCGGAACTTGCGTCGGAGGTAACAATCCAACCGATTGAAATAATTGGTGTTGATGCTGGAATAATTTTTTCTGATATACTTGTCCTTCCGGAAGCTATGGGTTTAAATCTTTACATTGAAGAAAACAGGGGACCACGATTTGAAAAAAATATCAAAAGCGAGGCGGATATTGAGAATCTTATCATTCCAGATCCGACTGAAAAGTTAAAATATGTTCTTGAAGCGATAAGGTTAACGAAACGAAACATTGATGTTCCGCTTATTGGTTTTGCCGGTTCGCCGTGGACTTTGTTTGCCTACATGGTTGAAAGTGAGCCTGGAAAGGATTTTAAAAATGCAAAATTGTTTATCTATACCGAGCCCAAACTTGCTCATAAACTCCTTGAAAAAATTTCCGTTGCTGTTTCTGATTTTCTAATATCACAAATTGAATATGGTGCTGACGCAGTCCAGATATTTGACACTTGGGGTGGTATCCTAAACCATGATGATTTCGTAGAGTTTTCTTTGAATTACATTTCATATGTGATTGAAAAAGTTAAGGCGCAATTCCCCCATATCCCGTTGATTTTATTTTCAAAAGGTGTGTGGCAGTGGATTGATGAAATTATTAACTTAGGTTGTGATGTTATAAGTATTGACTGGACATTTGATATTAAAAAGGCCAGGGAGAAATCATATGATAAGGTTTCCATACAAGGAAACCTTGATCCAGTTGTTCTTCTCACGAAGCCAGAAGTGATTGTTCGTGAGACTATAAAGATACTTGAAAAGTATGGTAGTGGCGACCGACATATCTTTAACCTCGGTCATGGAATTTTACCTGAAACACCCGTTGAAAATGTTAAACTTCTTGTTGAAACAGTAAAGACGGAAAGCAGAAAATATCATAAACAAAATGATCGTTGGAAATTATGAAATTTACAGGTGTTGATATACAGCTTTTGAAAAAATACGATCGCCCTGGGCCAAGATATACAAGTTATCCTCCAGCCCCGGCCTTTTCAAAAGATTTCGGTCCTGATGATTATAGAAACGCAATAGTTGAAAATAATCTTCAAAATTCAAAATCTGATCTATCACTTTATTTCCACATTCCTTTCTGTGATACGCTGTGTTATTTTTGCGGATGCAATATGCTTGTGACACATAGGCGCGAGACCATAAGAAAATATCTTGACTATCTTAAAAAGGAAATTGATATGGTGTGGCGCTTAATCTCTCCAGAAAGAAAAGTAACACAATTGCACTGGGGTGGTGGAACTCCTTCTTACCTTGATCCTGATGAAATAAGAGAATTAGGAAACTTTATCAACGAGAGATTTAGATATGTTGATGAGCCTGAGGTAGGGGTTGAGATTGATCCACGAGGTTTAACATATGAACATATGAAGGCATTCCAAGAGGTTGGATTTAATAGAATAAGCATGGGGGTTCAAGATTTTGATCCTAAAGTTCAAAAAGCCGTTAATAGGATTCAGCCTGAAACGATAACAAGGCAAGCTATTGATTGGGCGCGCGAATTGGGCTTCAGAAGTATAAACATAGATTTAATTTATGGTTTGCCGTTTCAAACAGTTGAGTCATTTGAGAAAACAATTGACAAGATAATTGAGCTCTCGCCTGAAAGGCTTGCCGTTTTCAACTTTGCTTATGTCCCATGGCTTAAACCTCATCAGCGTGTGATAAAAAAAGAGGATCTACCAACTCCGGAAGTTAAATTGCAAATCTTGAAAATGACGATTGAAAAATTAACAGAAGCTGGATATGTTTATATCGGGATGGATCATTTTGCGAAGCCAGATGACGAGCTTGCAATTGCACAAAGAGAGAAGACTCTATATAGAAATTTCCAAGGTTATTCGACCCGCGCTGGGGCTGATTTGTATGCTTTTGGAATGTCAGCAATAAGTCAATTTCAAAACATCTATGCCCAAAATTATAAAGAATTGAAAGATTACTACGCAAGGATTGACGAAGAAAAATTTCCAACGGTGGTTGGATATAAGATGAGCCAAGATGATATCATAAGAAAGCATGTGATAATGCGCTTGATGTGTGATATGGAACTAACTAAAAGTGAAGTTGAAAGGAAATTTGGGATAAACTTTGATGAATACTTTGCGGATTCGCTTCCGAAACTTCAAGAATTTATTGATGATGGACTCGTTGAATTAACAGATGATAAAATAATTGTCACTTTGATGGGACGACTTGTGATAAGGAATATAGCTATGTGCTTTGACGCATATCTTGAAAAAATGATGAAAGAAAAACCGATATTTTCACGAACTGTTTAAATTCACAAAAATAGATAAGGTTTCCAACTCTCGTCAATTTCACCAACGAAATTCTTAAGGAAAAAAATTGGATTAGGTTTTCTGGGTTTCCTTAGTAATTTCATTCCAGCTTCTTCTGGGGTTCTATCACCTTTTTTATTGTTACATTGCACGCAGGCGCACACAAGATTCTCCCAAGTATCTTCGCCACCTTTTGATTTCGGTATCACATGATCAACAGTTAAAGGAACTCCTGTGCGACCGCAGTACTGACATCTGTGATTATCCCTTTTCAAAATGTTCTTTCTCGTTAAAATTACCCTGCGATATGGCATATGAATATAATACGATAACCTTACGACTGTCGGAAATGGAATTGAATAAGAAACAGACCTTATGTATTGTCCCTCTCTTGCTGCTACAAGTTCAGCTTTGCCAAGATAAAGAAGATTTATTGCTTTCTTAACGGGACAGATGCTCATTGGCTCGTAGTTTTGATTCAAGACGAGGACTTTTCGGTGTAACGGATTTGAAACCATTTCTTTTTCTTCGTACAGCCGAAATTTGAATTGGACTTCTTCTCTGAATTTAATTCACCTCCTTGAGGAGTTTTAAGGTTTCTATTTAAAATTTAAAACTCTTCTTGCCCCTACAAAAGTTCTCGCAAGTCGTTCGCTGAAAATTTGGTTTTTTTTATCTAAACTATTAATTCTAACAAAGCCAGACGCATGAATTACTTCCTTGTCTTTTCCAGTGTAAATTCCAACATGAGTGATCCTTTCTCCATCGGAGCTGAAAAACAAAAGATCGCCTTTTTTAAATTTCTTGAAATTTTTGCCAACATATTTCCCGACCCTCCATTGCATATCGGAATCCCTCGGCAGTTGCAATCCGTTTATTCTAAAAACAGTTTGAACAAAACCAGAGCAATCAAATCCCTTTGGAGTTTTACCGCCCCACAAATAAGATACACCGAGAAATTTCTTCGCCGTTTGAATTATGTTGTTTATGTTTAAGTTTTCCGAAGGTTTAAACTTTCTTGCTTCGTTTTTTCTGATAAATCCGAATGTTCCATCGGGAAGTTCAACTTTGAACCATCCGTTTTGAAAACCAATATAATTTAGAACAGAACAAATAACGATATCTCTTACTGCAAGCGAGTTTTTTTCTGGTTTTGAGTAAACAAATCCTGAATTTGAAATAAACTCAAGTTTTGGTTTTTTGATATATTCCGAGAAATTAAGCTCGTCCATCAGAACGACCTGCGGTTTATAGATCCAGCCAATGTATCCATCAAAATGCAGTTTTGCTCTAACCCAATCATCTTTTATTTCAAGCACATCAAAAGTTTCGCCAAGTATGATTTGAGTTGTTTGCTCGCTCCGCATTGATGGCTCTTTAAAAACTGAAGCAGTTCCAACATTGCAAACTCCGTATCTCAAGGTTATATCTTCAGCGGGCAGGAGTTTTATTGGGATGTCGGTTGGATAAAGCTTGAGAATTTTTTTCATAACTTCCTCATCGGATATCTTGATCAAACCTTCAGATAGCTCAAATACACATAATCTCGTATCTATCCCGAGTTTCTTGCGAATTTCTTCAATTTTTAGGCTCGGTTCTTCCATCTTGAGAAATTGGATTTCGTATTTTGATTAAAATATAATGCGGAAAGAAGTAATAATCAAGTTGTTATGCGGCGAAAAATCCACAAATGAATACTTTTCTATAAAGGGCTTTTTTACTTGGCTTGAAGTGGAGTAAATTTGCTTACGAGTTTAAAATTTTGTATATTTGTAGTGCTTTGGGCCCGTAGCTCAGTGGTAGAGCATCTGCCTTTTAAGCAGGAGGTCGGAGGTTCGATCCCTCCCGGGCTCACTTTAATCATAATCAACAGGGGTTAAAACTTCGTCATTTTCATTCATATCTTTTTTAAACATTTCTGACAACTTTTTATAGATTTCGCCAGGCTTTCCATTTCCTATGGTGATCCCATCGTATTTTACTATTGGTGCGACAACAAGAGTAGTGCTGAAAAACATCATTTCACTGCTGTTATATGCCTCACTTATCGGAATATCAGTTGATACAACATCTTTCAAAATCCCTTCCTCCTTAAGCAAGTTTGCAAAGTAAATTGCTCGTTTAAGCATTGTCCCATGTAAAACCTTTTCAAGTCGGGGGTATTTGAAAATTTTATCGTGGGTTACAATTGCGACATTTTTATTTGAGCCTTCGGTAAGATAACCTTCGGAATCAATTCCAATTGCGGTGTCAGCTCCAACATTGTGAGCGAAAAATTCCATCATAACATTTGATAGATAGTTACAACTTTTGACCTGTGGAGTAAAAGGTTGCTTTAACCTGAACGGACTCGTGACAACATTTAAACCTTCTTCGTAATATCTTTTTGGATAATTCGGGAATGAAGTTATGATCAGATAAAAATGCCCCCTTGGCGATTCATCTGGGTAGACGCTGAAACCACCAGTTCCTCTTGAAATCCAAAACCTTGCTATGCAGTATCTCTTTCCTGTTATGGCAATAGTTTCAAGAATTATTTCTTTCATTTCTTGTTTTGTCAGAGGTATTTTTATGCCGATTGAGGTTGCTGAGCGAATAATTCTATCCAGATGTTCGTCAAGTAGATAAACTTTTCCGTTAACAACAAGCGAGTTATCAAAAACTCCATCTCCGCGATGTACCATGTGATCGTCAAAGGGGATGGTCATAAGATTTGGATTTGTCACAACAGCGTCCCAAACTGTTGAATACATTGCGAAGTATTTTTCTTTCAAAGGTGTTTCTTGTTTAACCCAGTTGAGGTAATCTTGCTCGTTCCAAATTTTTAATTTCTTTTTTTTCATTTTGCCCTCCCTGAACTTTGTTGTTTAATCTCGCTCAAGAGCTCATCAAATTTGTCAACAAACAAATCAACATGTTCTTTTTGTATGATAAGCGGTGGCAATAACCTGATGACATTATTGCTTGTGCAATTTACGATCACGCCTTTTTCTATTAGACGATTGACGATATCAAAACATTCAATGTTAAGTTCAACCCCGAGCATTAACCCAATTCCGCGGACATCTTTCACTATTTCTTGGTGTTTTGATTTGAGTTCGGAAAGCTTTTCAAGTAGATATTTACCAATGTTTTTAACATTATCAATGATTCCATTTTGAATTTCTTTTATAACAGCACAGCCAGCTGAACAAGCAACGGGATTTCCTCCAAATGTTGAGCCGTGCACACCAGTTGTAAACACATCAGCGACTTTTTCATTTCCGAGCACAGCTCCGAGCGGTAATCCACCGCCGAGAGGTTTTGCAAGTGCTACAACATCGGGTTTTACACCGTAATGTTCAAAGGCAAAAAGTTTGCCAGTTCTCCATAAGCCACTTTGAATTTCGTCAGCTATTACAAGAAAGTTGAATTTTTCACGCAGTTCAAAAATTCTTTCTACAAATTTTTCATTTGCTGGGACAATTCCACCTTCGCCTTGAATGAATTCAATAAAAACTCCAGCTGTTTTGTGATTTATTTTGTTTTCCATATCTTCAACATCGTTGTATTTTGCAACGAAAATTTGAGGTAGAAATGGCTCATAGCCATCGCGATATTTCACTTTGTCCATCAAGGAAAGAGCTCCCATCGTTCTGCCATGGAATGAATTTGAAAACGCAACGATTTCGTTTTTGTCAAATTTTTTGCCCCACTTTCTTGTAAGTTTAATTGCGGTCTCAATTGCTTCTGCACCGCTGTTGGTAAAGAAAACTTTGCGGTAACCTGAAATTTGTATAAGCAAGCTCGCAAGTTCAATCTGTGGATCTTGTATGAAAAGATTTGAAAGGTGAAGATACTTTTCAATTTGCTGGGAAATTGCTTTTTTAACTTTCTCATTGCCGTAGCCAAGTGCATTAACCCCGATTCCAGCGATCATGTCAATGTATTTTTTTCCTTCCGAATCAACGAGATAGACTCCATCGCCATATTTTATGTGAACCCCAAGTCGTTTATAGGTTTGAAAGAACAAGTTTTTTTCAATCTCAAAAATTTGCATCAGTTTTCCCCTGTTAATTTTGACAATTTTTGAAGGAGTGAGTAAAGAAATTTCACTTTTTCTTTTAGCGTTTGAATGTCGTCGTTGTTTTGTATCACTATGTCCGCAAGCTTTCTCTTCTTGGTCGGATTCATTTGTGCTTTCATTCTTTTTAAAACTTCTTCTCTTGAACAACCATCTCGTTCCATTATTCTTTTAATTTTAACTTCCTCGTCGGCGTCAACGACGATAACATAATCAAGCTCGCTGTCAAAGCCAGATTCAAATATAAGTGCAGCTTCAACGATGACAAAGCTATGTGTTTTTTCTTTTGAAATTTTTTTAAATTCAGCGATGATTTTTTTTATCACTGCTGGATGGACGATGGACTCAAGTTGTTTCTTCTTTTCCTCGTTGGAAAAAATTATTTCAGCGATGAATTTTCGGTTAAGTTTTCCCCCGATGTAAGCTTCCTCACCGAACATTTTTCTAATTTTGCTCTTGAGATTTTCATCTTCTTCCATAAGCTTTTTGGCAAGGTCATCTGCATAAATAACTTTCGCCCCAAGTTCTTCAAAGAACTTGCAAACTGTTGTTTTCCCAGAGCCGATTCCTCCAGTGACGCCTACGGTTAAGATCCCGTGTTTGAAATGCAATTTTTCAGTTTTTTTCTAAAAATTAAAAATTCTTCAAAAAATAAAAAAGTGGGAGCTTGATTAGCCCCCACTTCTGTTGGTGAGAATTTCAGGATTGAAATTTCTTACTTTGCATATGCAACTGCACGAACTTCTCTTATGACCGTGACCTTGATTTGTCCAGGATATTCCATTTCTTCTTGAATTTTTGCAGCGATATCTCGTGAAAGTTGATCGGCGAGGTTATCATCTACTTTGTCTGGTTCAACTATAACTCTTACCTCGCGACCAGCTTGGATTGCGTAGGTTTTCGCAACGCCTTCAAATGATTTGGCAATTTCTTCAAGCTTTTGTAATCTTCTCACATAACCTTCAACTGATTCTCTTCTTGCTCCGGGTCTTGCTCCACTTATTGCATCCGCTGCTTGAACGATTGCTGCGATCGGGGTTTCCATTGGTATATCTTCGTGATGCGAGCCGACAGCATTTACAACAACAGGATGTTCACCGTATCTACTCAAAATTTCATAGCCTATCAATGCGTGAGGCCCTTCTTGTTTATCAACTACTTTGCCTATATCGTGGAATAGCCCAGCTCGCTTGGCAAGATGTGGATCAAGCCCAAGTTCAGAAGCCATTATAGCTGCAAGGTATGCGACCTCTATGCTGTGTTGCAAAACATTTTGACCATAGCTAGAACGATACTTCATCTTTCCGACAAGCCGGACAATCTCACGATGGACATTATGAATTCCAAGTTCAAGTAATGTGTTCTCACCAACTCTATACATTTCTTCTTCAAGCTCCTGCTTAACTTTTTCAACAACTTCTTCTATCCTTGCTGGATGAATTCGTCCATCAGCGAGTAACCTCTCAAGCGCAATTTTTGCAACTTCTCTTCTAAATGGGTCAAATCCAGAGATTATTACTGCTTCTGGGGTATCGTCAACTATTATATCGCATCCAGTAAGCTGTTCAAAAGCGCGGATGTTTCTTCCTTCTCGTCCTATTATTCTTCCTTTTAATTCGTCATTTGGTATATGTAAAACAGTTACGGTCGTTTCAACTGAGTGATCGGCTGCTGTTCTTTGAATTGCTTGGACTATTATTTTTTGAGCTTCTTTTTTGGCTTCTTCTTTGGCTTGCTCACGAATTTCGCGGATCATTTTAGCAGCTTCGGCTTTGGCTTCTGAAACCATCTTGTCAATAAGCATTTTCTTTGCTTCTTCGCTGGTCAAACCAGCGATTTTTTCAAGTTGAAGCTTTTGTTCTTCAATAAGTTGTTCAACTTCCTTCTGTTTTAACTCAATTAATTTTTTCTGTTCATCAAGTTGCTGTTGAATCTTGTTCAGCTCGCGTTCTCTTTTATTTAGCTCCTCGGATCTTTCGTTTAGTTTCTCTTCTTTTGATAAAAGTTGTTTCTCATAGGATTGAAGCTTTTGCTTGATTTGGTTTACTTCCGCTTCAAATTCTTGTTTTTTCTTGAACCATTCATCCCTTACTTCAAGAAGTTTCTCTTTTTTTATGTTATTTGCTTCGCGTTCGGCATCTTCAATTATTTTTTGGGCTCGCGCTTCTGCTGTTCCGATCTTTTTTTCTTCAATTTTTGAATGGAAGAACCAGCCAAGTAGAAATGCAAACAGAACAGCAACAGAAATAACTATGTATACAACCATATTCCCTGATCCTCCAATTTATTTTTCAATTAACTTTAAAAAATTAAAAACCGCGCTTGCCAGCCCAGCAAGCTTAATAAGTGAGAACCGGTGCCTGCCTGGATACTTCTTACTTCCACCGTCCGTTTTTTAAGTTCTGGCTAAACCAGAACAACGGAATCCCATCCCTGAAAGTGAGAACAGGGATGAGATTGTGGCCTGTAATCCGCATCCAAGAGCCAGGCTACCCTTGAACTTTGACGCTGGTTCTCCCTTAAGCTCAAACTGAGCTGACAGCGCGGTCTATAAACTTAATATCTTATCTACCCTTGATGACAAACTAAGTAACATGTTCTCTATCTCGCTTTCAACATAACCTCTATTCATCCGCTCGCGAAATAGCTCTTCGGCGATATTTAACGCAGTCAAAATTGCAATGGTCAAAACAGATTGCTCGGGCAGCTTGTTATGCAGTTCGTTCATCATCTTGTCTACGTATTCAGCGACTTTATAAGCAATTTCTTCGTCTTCAACTTTTAAGGTATATTCAGTATTAAAAATTTTTACCTTAACTATCTTTGGTTGTGATAAGTCCAAGTTTTCTCCTTAAAAGTTTTTCGTTTTCTGTTCTTCCAGGAAAACCAGCGTCAAAATTTTTCAAAGATACTGATTTAATCTTTCAAGCAAAATGGCTATTCTATTTTTCAATTCTTCTCTCTCTTTGGAATCAAACAAAACCACACCGTTCTTGCGCATTGCTTCATTCTCTTGCCTCAGGGCTTCGTTCTCCGCTTCAAGCGAAGATATTTTCCGTTTCAAATTTTCGTTTTCTTCTTTCAAATTTTTAACATATTCAAAAACTTTATCAAATTTGCCTTGAAGATCCTCTATAATTTTTGCGAAACTTGAGTTAGTGTTTTTACCATCCATCTCTAAATTTCAGTAAGTTCTGAGTTGAGCACCAAATTTTTGACTTATATAATTTACGACTTTATTGATTAATTCGTTAACTTCTTCATCTGTCAAAGTTTTTTCCCTTGATAAAATTTCAAGTGAAAAAGCGACGCTTTTCTTGCCTTCGCCAATTTTCTCGCCTCTGTATATATCAAATAGACGAATTGACCTCAATGTCTCGCCGATTTTTTCTTTTATCGCTTTTTCTATTTCTCCAACAGGGACTTCTTCATCAACCACGAACGCAAGGTCTCTGTAAACGCTTGGGAATCTCGGTAACTCTGAATATCGTCTTTCTTCAATCTTTGAATGTTTGCAAAGCAGATCAAAATCAACTTCAGCAATATATATGTCTGATTCTATATCAAATTTTTCCAAGATCTCGTCGCTTACTTTTATTAATCTTCCTGCGTATTTTCCTGCAATTTCAACGCCTATTTCAAGGTCCGCAAGTCCACTATTATTAGAATAATAAATAAACTGATAATTTTCAAGAAAAATGCTTCTAAACAAGCGTTCAACTTCACCCTTTAAGTCGTAGATGTCAAAATTTCTCTCTTTTATATCGTGGGAGATCGGCTCGGCTAAACCAGTGATTAAAATTAAAAGTCGCTCTTCTTCAACATAGTTATCAACATACCTTGGTTTTTCATCTTCATCAAAAGCAATTCTATAAACTTTTCCTATCTCAAAGAACTTTAAATTTTTTATTCCGTAGCCGAAGTTGTGTTTAACGACATCAAGGGCGCTTGGGATTAGGCTTGTCCTTAAAGTTGACATTTCCTTGCTCAATGGATTCAAAACTTTAACGAAGTTTTTCCCGAAGAGCGCAGTTTTATTTTCGTCAAGCATGCTGTTTGTAACGACTTCTTTAAAACCAGCTCCGATCAGTCTTTCGCGCACAATCTCGTGGAAATCAACTTTGATTTTCTTATCTGAAAAATGAATAACTGATTGCATTTTATCGGGAATTTTATCGTATCCATAAACTCTTGCGACTTCTTCAATAAGGTCAATCTCTCGCTCAATATCCGGTCTGAAAGTTGGAATTTTAACGGTTAATCTTTCTTCGTCTTGATTTAAGATTTCAAATTCAAGCCCCTCAAGAATTTTTGCGACCTCGTTTTTATGAACATCAACCCCAAGGACGGAATTTAATCGTGCAAATCTTAATGTAACGATTTTTGTTTCAATTTTAACAGGGTAAACATCAATTATACCTTGTAAAACTTCGCCACCTGCGATCTCAGCCATAAGTTGAGCAGCGCGATTTACCGCCCATATAACAGCCTCTGGATCTGCACCTCGTTCAAATCTATAAGAGGCATCTGTTGATAACCCGAGATATTTTGATGTTCTTCTTATACTTATAGGATTGAAATAAGCACTTTCTATCAAGACATTTTTGGTCTCGCTTGTGATTTCGGTATTTGCTCCACCCATCACTCCTGCAATAGCAACTGGCTTTTCGGCGTCACATATCATTAGTGTATCTTTTCTCAATGTTCTTGCTTTACCATCAAGAGTTATGAAAGTTTCGCCTTCATTAGCACATTTCACGATGATTTTATGGCCTGCGAGCTTATCGTAATCAAAAGCGTGAAGTGGATGTCCAATCTCGTAGAGAACGAAATTTGTTATATCAACGATGTTATTTATCGGTCGTAAACCAACGGATTGAAGATAGTTCTGAAGCCATTTTGGGGATGGCTCTACTTTAACATTAAAAACAACTCTCGCTGCGTATCTTGGGCAGTTTACTGAGTCAATAATTTCAACGGAAGCGAAATCTGTAATTTTTCTATTTGACTCAATAATTTTGATTTCTGGCTTTTTAAGTTTCAGTCCGAAAGCGACTGCGAGTTCTCGGGCAATCCCAATATGGCTTAGGCAATCTGGACGATTTGGAGTTATGCTGATATCATAAACCACATCGTCAAGTCCGAAATACTCCGCAAGTGGTTGTCCAACCTTTGCATTTGGATCAAGGACCATTATGCCTTCTTTATCATCGCCAAGTCCGAGCTCATATTCTGAGCATATCATTCCAAATGATTCAACACCACGAATTTTAGCTCTCGTTAGAACGAATGGTTTGCCTTCGGGATCATGCTGATTTCTTGGAATAATTGCTCCGACGAGGGCAACTGGAACTTTCTGCCCTGTTGCAACATTCGGAGCTCCACAAATAATTTGAAGTGTGTCGTTTCCAACATTGACTTTACAAACTGTTAATTTATCTGCGTTTGGATGTTTGTTTACCTCAAGAACTTCTCCGACATAAAAACCTTTAAACTTTTCCCCGAGATATTCAACGCTTTCAACTTCAAGTCCGAGCATTGTAAGTTTTTCTTTAACTTCCTCTGGATTTGCTTCAAGTTCAATGTAGTTTTTCAACCATTTGTGTGAGATTTTCACTTCTTCAGGTTCTTTTTTTATTTTTGTGACTAAAATTGTTCAAGGAATCTGAAATCGTTTTCATAGAACAATCTTATATCATCAATTCCATACTTTAGCATTGCTATTCTTTCAACTCCCATTCCGAAAGCATAGCCAGTGTATTTTTCGGGGTCGTATCCGACAAAGTTAAATACATTCGGATCAACCATTCCACAACCAAGTATTTCAAGCCATCCTCCGTATTTGCAAACTCTGCAGCCTTTACCACCGCATATGAAGCAGCTGACATCAACTTCTGCACTTGGTTCAGTAAATGGGAAGAAACTTGGTCTAAACCTTAATTTAACATCGCTTCCAAACATTTGCTTGGCAAAGGAAAGCAAAGTGCCTTTTAACTCTGCAAATGAAACTCCAACATCAACATATAGTCCTTCAACTTGATGAAAAAGGCAATAGCTTCTTGCACTTATTGCTTCGTTTCTATAAACTCTGCCAGGTGCGATTATTCTCACCGGCGGTTGCTTTGATTCCATTACTCTTATTTGAACAGGAGATGTGTGAGTTCGCAAAATGATATTTTCCTTGATAAAAAATGTATCTTGCATGTCTCTTGCGGGATGCTCCGGAGGTATGTTAAGCGCTTCAAAATTGTGATAATCATCTTCTATCTCGGGACCTGAAGCAACCTCAAAGCCCATTGATATGAAAATTTTCTTGATTTCTTCAAGCGTTTGGGTAAGTGGATGTTTCCGGCCGGTATATTGAAATCTACCAGGGATTGTTAAGTCAATTAATTCTTTAGCTTTTTTCTTGCCTTTTTCAATTTCCCGCTTTTTCTCATTGAACTTTGTTTGGGCGAGTTCTTTAAATTCGTTTAGAAGTTTTCCGATGGAGGGTTTTTCTTCAGGTGGTATCTCTTTAAGTTTGTCAAATAATGTTTGGATGATTCCCCTTCGCCCGAGGTATTTAACTCTGAATTCTTCAAGTTGTTTTTCGTCGCCTATCGTTTCAATCTCTTTTAAGAATTTCGCTTTGGCTTCCTCAATTTGATTAATCATTTTTTTCAGGAAACTTTGTTCAAACTTTTTAAAATAAAAAACTCCCATCATCGGGGTTGAAGATTTGTTGCAAGGACCCGAACGATGGGAGTGAAATTTTAACTAAAAGCGAACTTTACAACTTCAGCGAAGGCATCAGGATTGTTTACAGCAAGATCAGCTAACATTTTGCGGTTGATTTCAACCTGTTTTTGCTTTAGAGCGGAGATAAGTTTTGAATAGGTTGTGCCGTTTAATCTTGCAGCTGCGTTTATTCTTGCTATCCAAAGCCGTCTAAATTCTCGTTTTTTAGTTCTTCTGTCGCGATATGAGTATTGAAGCGCTTTAGCGACATGGTCTTTTGCTTGTCTGAGGGTGTTGCCACGCATCCCCCAGAATCCCTTCGCTCTCTCAAGTATTTTCTTTCTTCTTCTCCTTGATGCTGGCTTATTCGTCGCTCTCATCTGTTCCAGTCATAAATTTAGTTTTTAAAAAAAATCAAGCAAGGATTAATTGTTTTATTCTTTTTTCTTCGTATGGATGAACAAGAGTTGGTTTACGAAGCTGTCTTTTTCTTTTTCTTGATTTGCCTGTTGCAAGATGGCTTCTGCCTGCTTTTTGCCTTTTTATCTTGCCAGTTGCAGTGAGTTTAAATCTTTTCATTGCTGCTCGTTTGCTCTTCACCTTTGGCATCGCTTGGTTGTCCTCCAGATTGTTTATTTTTTTCTTCCTGTTCTTTTAACATTTGGATTTTCTTTCTATCAGGTGCAAATATAACACTCATAGAACTTCCTTCAAGTCGTATATCTTGCTCGACCCGCGCAACATCAGAAAGAAATTCAATCAGCCTTTTCAAAATTCTCTCTCCGAATTCGGTGTGTAAAATTTCTCTGCCTTTGAAGATAACTTGCGCTTTAACTTTGTGTCCATCAAGTATAAATTCTTTTGCGTGGCGCGCCTTGAACTGAAAATCGTGTTCACCTGTATTTGGATGAAATCTTAGCTCCTTTAAAACCGACGCGGACTTCTGCTTCTTCTGAAGTTTTTCCTCTTTTTGTTTCTCATACTTGTATTTGCCATAATCCATTAACCTACAAACTGGCGGATTGGCCTGTGGAGCAACTTCAACAAGGTCATAACCTCTTTCCTCAGCGAGCTTTAATGCATCGCGCGTGTTCATTATGCCGAGTGATTGTCCGTTTTCATCAATTACTCTAACTCTTGGAACCTTAATTTGCTCATTAATGCGTAATTCTCTTTCTATGATGACTTCCCTTTTTTATTTTTAAAGATTTTTAGTGTTTTGCTTTTTTCCTTCTTATTTCTTGCCGTGTTCTTTCTCCGTTTGTAACGATTAAATTTGCGATATATTTAATCGTCTCCTCGTGCGATTTTCTAAATTCGTTTATTTTTTCTGCCATCATTCGCATTGTTTCTGCATGTTCTCGTCTGAAATCATCAAGTCGCTCCATCATAATTCGCATTGTTTCCGCATGTTCTCTTCTAAATTCGGTGATTAATTCACTTATATTTTTCGCTTCCGCTTTCAGAGTTTTATTGTTTATAATTGCATACAGCGTCAGGAAAACACCAAGTATCGTGGCTATTATTCCACCAAATGTCAATGCCTCAAGGAAATTCATGTTATTCCACAGCTTTGCTTTCTATCTCAAATTTAATCCGTGATATAAAACTTTCCAAATCAAATGCACCAAGATCGCCTTTACCATGCCTTCTTACTGAAACAGTTTGATTTACTTTTTCTCTTTCACCGATCACAAGCATATATGGGATCTTTTTCGTCTCGGCTTCTCTTATTTTGTAGTTTATTTTTTCATTTCTCAAATCAATTTCAGCACGGATCTTTGCATTTTTAAGCTTTTCAAAAACTTCCTTTGCGTAATCATTTTGGGCATCTGTTATAGGTAAGACAACAGCTTGCACAGGAGCAAGCCAAACGGGGAAATTTCCTGCGAAATGTTCCGTTAAAATTCCGACAAATCTCTCAAATGAACCAAATATGGCTCTGTGAATCGCAACTGGGCGTTTAGGTTGTCCATCAACATCAATATAAGTTAAATCAAACCTCTCGGGCAACATGACAAAGTCAAGTTGAATTGTAGCAACTTGCCAATCTCTTCCAAGAGCATCTTTTATCTGGACATCTATCTTTGGGCCGTAAAATGCTCCTTCCTTCTCTTTCAATCCGTATTTTATTCCGTTTTGTTCAAGCGCTGTTTTTAACGCCTGTTCAGCTTGCTCCCACAAGCTTGGATCGCCCATTGCGTTGTCTGGTTTGGTTGAAAGATAATAGGCAGGTTCAAATTTGAAAATGCCATAGACATAGTTTATAAAATCAATTAGCTCGTTGATTTCGTTTAAAATTTGATCAGGTCTGCAATAGATATGTGCGTCATCCATTGTTATCTGTCTTACACGAAACATCCCACCAAGTGCGCCGGAGATTTCATTCCTGTGCAATCTTCCTATCTCTGCAAGTCGCAAAGGCAAATCTCTGTAACTTCTTGTTTTCATTTTATAAACATATGTGCTTTCGGGACAATTCATAGGTTTGAGCGAATAAATTTCATCTTCAACCTCCAGAACGAACATATTCTCTTTGTAATGCTCCCAATGCCCTGATCTTTCCCAAAGATCTTTCTTCACAAGGATAGGCGTTGATATCTCCTCATAACCTCTTTTATCAAGTTCTTCACGAATGAATTTTTCAAGTTCACGAAAGATTATCATTCCTTTTGGAAGCCAGAAAGGCGCACCTGGAGCGATGTCATGGAATACAAAAAGCTCAAGTTCCTTGCCAAGCCGTCGGTGATCTCTTTTTTTCGCCTCCTCAAGCCGTTTTAAATGTTCATCAAGGAGTTCTTTCTTTGGATATGCAACTCCATATACTCTTTGCAACATCTTGTTTCTTGAATCACCACGCCAATAAGCTCCAGCAACACTTAATAGTTTAACATATTTTATCTTACCTGTTGATGGAAGATGTGGACCGCGACATAGATCCGTAAAACTTCCTTCACTGTAAAAAGTTATTGTATCGTTATCATCAATTTGTTCTATAATTTCAACTTTGTATGGATCACCTTTCTTCTTGAAAAACTCAAGAGCTTCTTCTTTTGTGACAACTTTTCTAATGTAGGGTTGATCTTTCTGCGCGAGTTCTTTCATTTTCTCTTCAATTCTAACAAGGTCATCTGGGGTCAGGGGTCTATCAACATCAACATCGTAATAGAATCCATCTTCAATTGGCGGTCCTACTCCAAACTTTGCTCCAGGAAAGAGTTCCTCTATCGCATGAGCCATAAGATGAGCAGAACTGTGCCAGAATACCTCTCTTCCTTCAGGGTCATCAAATGTGAGAATTTGAAGTTCGCAATCGGATTCCAACGGTTTAGTAAGATCTATAACAACACCGTTAACTTTTGCTGCAACTGCTTCTTTTGCAAGTCGTTTGCTTAAATTTTCAGCTATTTGAAGAGGCGTTGTTCCTTTATCAACTTCAATAAAAGTACCATCAGGCAATTTAACTTTTATCTTCTCCATATGAAGCAGGGATCTTTAGATTTTTCCTCAAAATTTTTGTAAAAATAATAAAAAATCAGAGGAAAACCAAACCGCTATTTTTCAACCTTGTTTTGCAACTTTAAAAGCTTTCAAACCTGCAAAAACTGCATCTTCACCGAGTTCTTCTTCAATCCTTAATAGTTGATTATATTTAGCAATTCTATCTGTCCTTGAGGTGGAACCTGTTTTTATTTGTCCCACATTTGTTGCAACAACGAGATCAGCAATTGTTGTATCTTCTGTTTCGCCAGATCTATGGCTTACGATAGCTGTATATCCATTTTTCTTCGCAAGCTCAATGCAGTCAAGTGTTTCGGTTAGTGTTCCGATTTGATTTAGCTTTATCAAAATTGAGTTTGCGATTCCTTTTTCAATACCTTTTGAAAATATCTCAATATTTGTTACGAAAATATCATCACCAACGAGTTGAATTTTGTCTCCAAGTGCTTCGGTTAGCATTTTCCAACCTTCCCAATCATGCTCGGACATTCCATCTTCAATGGAAATTATTGGATATTGTTTTACAATGCCTTCATAAAATTTTACCATTTCTTCGGATGTTTTCTCGCTTCTGTCTGATTTAAAGAAAACATATTTGCCATTTTGATAAAATTCACTTGCTGCGCTATCAAGTGCGAGATAAACATCAGAGCCAGCTTTGTAACCTGCTTTTTCTATTGCTTCAAGTATGATTTCTATAGCTTCAACATTTGATTTTAAATCTGGCGCAAATCCACCTTCATCACCAACTGCGGTATTATAGCCTTTTGATTTTAAAACTGATTTAAGCGAGTGAAAGATTTCCGCCCCCATTCTTAAAGCTTCTGAAAATGATGGAGCATTTACAGGGACGACCATAAATTCTTGAATATCAACATTATTGTCAGCATGTCTACCGCCGTTTAAAATATTCATCAAGGGGACAGGTAAAACTTTCGCATTTACACCGCCGATATACCTGTAGAGAGGAATTCCAAGGTGATTTGCAGCTGCTTTTGCAACTGCAAGCGAAACGCCGAGGATTGCATTTGCCCCCAGACGCGATTTATTCGGAGTCCCATCAAGTTGAATTAAAAATCTGTCAATTCCAACTTGATCAAGCGCATCCCATCCCTCAAGTTCTTCTGAAATTATATTGTTAACATTTTCAACTGCTTTTAAAACTCCTTTACCGAGATATCTTTTTGAATCTCCATCTCTCAACTCAAGTGCCTCATTTTCACCTGTAGAAGCGCCGCTTGGTACAGCTGCGCGTCCCATTGCACCTGATTCAAGGTGGACATCAACTTCAATTGTCGGATTTCCTCTTGAATCAAGGATCTCTCGTGCTTGAATATCAACTATTGTAGTGGACATGGTGCTTTTATTTTTTGTTTTTAATTTGAGTTAATTATATCAACAAAATTGCGAAAAATCAATTTTATTTTTGGAAAATGCTCAAGTTAAGGGATGTTTCGGGGTTTCGGTAGGGGGTACAAGATGATATATTAAAACTAATAAAGCAAAAATCGGGCTCCACAATAAATTTTAGTGGAGCCCGAGCTGAAGGTTTATTCGTAGAAAAATCTTATCCCAACTTGCAGATATCTCGGGGCATATGAACTATTTGGCAAACCGAAGTTTGCAAGTGGATTACCTCTTGCATCATACATTCTGTTGAAGTAACCAGCTGCATTAAACCAGTTAAACACATTGAATGCATCGAACATAATTTCAAACCTTGTATTCCTTAAAGTCACTGACTTGCTCAATCTAATGTCAACTTGTTTATACCAATTTCTTATTTTTCGCCAGTCAAGTGTTTTAATCCGTGTATCATTTGGCCAATCATCATCAAAGAAATTGTTATCATTTAAATCCATTCCAACAATTACATTATATGGTCTTGGCGATGCAAAAATACCTATACCGCTGAATTGAACTCCGAAGGGCAAATTAATTATCCAGTTTAGGACAAATCTATGCCTCTCGTCGGCGCTACTTCTTTGTTTTCTGTAGCTTGATGCAAATGGATAAGCTGGTGGAGTTACTCCATCAAAATCTGAATAGGCCCATGAGAGAGTGTAAGATAATTGAACACTTATTGAAGCAGTTTTATAAAGAAGGTTAGTTAAAAATCCGTGATAAAATGCTCGTCCATAACTACCCCAGAGATATATGTCGCTATACTTATCAGAAATTGCTCTTTTCCTTTGACTTGGTATATAGTAATTTGCATTTGTTTGCACATATAGAGCAGTTGCGCGATTGTTAATATAATCAATTGTTATCCCGAGATTTGAAGTAAGTTGATGTCCAATCCCCAGTGAAAATTGGTACACTGCTGGTGTTAGCATTCGCCTGTGAAGTAGATATACAGTTGGTCTTATTGTCCCTTGTCCTCCTAGAATTCTTTGGCGTAACACATTAGGATCGGTAGTTCCTGGATTTATGAAAGTATAGATTCCCCATTTTGAATATAATTGTTCAAAATATGCAATAAAGTTGGGTAACCTATCGAAGAAAATTCCATAGCCACCCCGCAGAATCGTTTTGCCAGTGCCAAATACATCCCAAGTAAAACTTATTCTTGGAGCAAAGTTATCAAGATCATTTTCTCTATTTCCTCTATTAAAATATTCTTCCGGTATCTTGCTCGTTAATTCTGTGCTATCAGCCCATCTTACTTTAAATTTGTTGTTCATAGTATTAATGTCTGCATCCCATCTAACCCCAAAGCTAAGTGTTAATTGCGGTATAGGTGTCCATCTATCTTGAATAAATGCACCAATTGTCCAACCATCGAGGGATCCTTCCGCATCTTTTGTAGTATATGGATCAGTGAAACCAATTCCTATTGTTGCAGTTCTTGGAAGTGTACTGGTATCGGTATCAAAGACAAATTGACCATAGTAAAAGTATGGAAACCAAGGAGATGATGTGGTTCTTGTAATTTCAAAACCAGCTTTAAAAACATGTTCCCCATAAAAATCTGTAAGGTTATACGTGAATTTATTTACTAACCTGTAATGATCCTCAGCGAGGCGAATTGGGAATGTTCCACGTCCTAAAGATATGCTCGGATAGATATACGCAGGACCTGTTTTTATTAATGGTTCATCGTGTCTCCACCTCAAATAGTGGAGCGATAGTTCATTCATAGCATTTGAAGAAATTATCCAGGTATCTCTGAATAAAAAAGAGTTAATGTGATATCTTCCATATATACCAGCGGTATATGCAAATGTTCCCCCAAAGAAAAATTTGCTATCCATATATCTTGTAGCCCATATAAGGTCAAAAGTGTGCGCAGTCGTTGGTTGATATGTTAACCTTACCACACCCGTGTGATTAGCAGTTGGTGAATCAAATGTTCCTCTATATTGGTCCCAAATTCCTGGGGCATATGCTGGTCTACCTGGGACAACATCAATGTAATTTTTTTCATTATTTAATTCATACGAACCAAAGAAAAATAGCTTGTCAGGCACTATGGGTCCAGATATTGAAAGCCCAACTTGCTGACGATTATAGTTTGGCTTTACTGATTGAAATGGACCGCGAGCATTTAAATTTTTATGCCTATAATTTGCAAATACCATTCCTCTAAATTCATTAGTTCCTCTTTGGGTGACAGCTGAAATCACATAAGCTGTTCCTCTAGTATACTCAGGATCAAAGGCATTTAAAACAACTCTAAACTCTCTTACAGCCTCTTGCGGAAGAGGTGACCCTGTTTGTGGAATTCCAACTATGTTACCGTTAAAATAGCTTTTCCACTCAACTCCATCAACATATAATTGTATAAATCTTAACGGTGGTAATGAACCTGCTTCGGGTAGTGCCCTACCACCAATAGGTGAATAGTATTTTATTCCCGGAACTAAAGCAGCAAGATTCATGATATTTCTTGTATCTAATGGTAAATTAACTATCTGTTCTCTTCTTACTGGCATTGACACATCAGTTCTTTTTAATTCTATAGGCGATGAAACAGCAACTACCTCAACTGCTCCTAACTCAATTGCTTCGGGTACTAGTGTAAAATTAATAGTCTCCACTTGACCCATTAAAATTTCAATTATCTTCGTGGTTTTTCTATAACCAACATACATTGCCGTGATTTCGTATTTCCCTGGTTGCAAACCAAGGATGCGATAAGTTCCTGACTTTGCAGTGATCGTTCCCCTTACCAAACCTGTTTCTAAATTCTTCGCCACTATTTGAGCATCTGATAATGGTTTGCCTTCATTATCAACTACCCTCCCCTCAATACTACCGGTAGTTATCTGCCCTATTGCGAGGTAATTTACCCCAATAATTGTTAATAAAATCAGTATAAATCGTTTCATGGCAGGCTACCTGTTTTATTTTTTACTTTCAATTTAATAGCCTTTGTTTTATCTGTCAAGTAGAAAGTGAGCAAAATCGCTCAAGCGAAAAATTTGTTTGTTTTTGTTGAGCTGGAATGGAGTTTTAAAATTATCTAAGTAGGGTGAAGTTTGATCAATTTGATTTTGATTTTAATTTAAAATAATTTACCTGCGATAAAACCAAGAACGAGAGCCTATGAGCTCAGCGGTTGTCATATGTCATTACCACGAGGTTGCACTGAAGCAAAGAAACAGGGAAATTTTTGAGAAGAAGCTTAGAACAAACATCGCCTTTATGCTCTCTGACCTCATTAAGCAAAACATGGTGAAACGTGGGTATGGAAGATTGAAAGTTGTTTTACCATTTGGATTTGAAGATGCGGGAAAAATTGAAATTGTAAAGTCAAGATTGAACAATGTTTTCGGATTGACAAACTTTGGAATCGGTATCGTATCAGCTCTTGATGTGGAGAAGATTTGTGAGGCGAGTTTAAAAGTTTTAAAGAATAAAAATTTTAAAACCTTCAGCGTAAAAACGAAAAGACAAAATAAAAAATTTCCACTGAACTCGGTTGAGGTAAATCGCAAAGTTGGAGCTTTTATACTTGAAAGATTTAAAAACAACGGCAAAGAGATCTATGTTGATTTGGAAAATCCGGATATCACAGTGCATATTGAAATAGTTGACAGAGAAGCTTATGTTTATGCAGATAGATTTAAAGGTCCGGGTGGATTACCTGTTGGCTCAAGTGGTAAAGTTGTCGCTTTATTATCAGCGGGTTTTGATTCGCCGATCGCTTCATACCTAATGATGAAACGCGGGGCAAAAGTTATTTTCGTCCATTACCATAGTTATCCTTATACTTCTTACGATTCAATTGAGCAAGTAAAACAAATTGTTAAGATTTTAAGCAAATTTCAGTTCCATTCAAAACTTTACATCGTTCCAATAGCTGAAGCACAGAGGATAATTGTTTTAAACGCGCCTGTTGAGTTGAGAACTATTCTTTACAGACGCTTGATGATAAAAATTGCCGAAAATATAGCGGAAAAAGAAGGCGCTGAAGCTCTTGTCACGGGTGAAAGCTTAGGTCAGGTCGCTTCTCAAACATTAAGGAATATAAGAGTTATAAATCAAATTGCAACTCTGCCTGTACTCAGACCATTAATCGGGATTGATAAAGAGGAAATAATCCAAAAAGCAAGAGAAATAGGAACTTACGAGATCTCAAGCCAACCTTACGATGATTGTTGTAGCTTTTTGACAGGGAGACATCCAGAAACTTGGGCAAATCTAAATGACATTTTTGAAGTTGAAAAAAAATTTAATTGGGATGAACTCGTTAAAATGTCGCTTGAAAACGCCGAGATTGAAAATATTTACGCGGATTTCCTCAACAAAAACATACTTGAAAAAATTGAGGATTGAAAAATGTTAAAACTTTTGATCCTTTTTCTGCTATTCGTTCAACTTCTTAATTCTCAATCGTTTAGATTAAGACGCCCGGTCCCAGATCATATCCAGATCAATGGCTCTTACCTATACGGTGAACCAAACATCCGTGATCCTCAAAACAGAGCTCACACTGGTGTTGATATTCTTGTAAGATATGATACCGTCTATTCAGCATGTGATGGGGTGATCTATTTCGTTGCATATAATCCATACGATACCATTGGAGGTTATGAACCAAATGGAGCCGGAAATTATATTTTTATCAAAGGAAGATGGGAGGGAAGAGATTTATATTTACTTTATGGACATTTGTCAAGACCTTTAAAAAATCAAGGGGATAGTGTTAAAGCAGGGGAACCAGTTGCTATTTCAGGAAATACAGGTTACTCAACCGGGCCGCATCTTCATTTTGAAATTCGTCTTGGAACTCCAAGGTATGACGCTTACCGAACAAGAAGAAATCCCGAATTGTGGTTTGCGATGAATGGAACGGGAGCAATTTATGGCAAAATTCCAAATGCTCCTAACTCAACGCGTGTTAACATAAGCCCAGATCCAAAGCCAAGACCACCATATACAACTTTCAGTTATGCTTTGACTTATAACTTCAACGACCCATATATTGGAAGTGATGATATTTATCAGGAAAATTATGCAATTGGGGAAGTGAAACCTGGAACTTACACGATTACAGCTCTTAACGGACTTTACACAAGGACTGTGACAGTAAGAGCTGGACAAGTTGTTAGCGCAGATCCTCCAACTGATGTTGCAGATGATCTTAAGCCAGGAAAATTTGAACTTTATCAAAATTATCCAAATCCATTTAATTCAAGCACGGTGATAAGATACTATCTTCCTGAAACAAGGCGCGTCGTTTTGAAAGTTTATGACTTACTTGGGCGAGAGGTTAAAACGCTCGTAGATGAAGAAAAAGGGCCAGGGCTTCACTATGCGGTTTTTGATGCTTATGGTCTTGCAAGTGGAGTTTATGTTTATACGATCTTTGCTGGTGATTTTGTAGCGTCAAAGTTTATGGTATTTGTCAAATAAAAATTGGGAGAACAAAAATGGAAAAAGTAGGATTCATTGGGCTTGGAATAATGGGTGAAATGATGGCGAAGCGACTTTTAAACAATGGCTTTGAATTGGTTGTTTATAACAGAACGAAGGATAAAATCTCAAATCTTGGTTCCTCAAGAGTTATCCCAGCTGAAACACCTGGTGAAGTTGCAAAAAATTGCGAAGTCGTTATATCAATGCTTGCTGATTCAAAAGCTGTTGAAAGCGTTGTATATGATAAAGACGGAATTTTAAACAGCGTCAGAAGTGGTTTCATCCACATTGATATGAGCACAATTTCTCCTGCAACGACACGCAAGCTTTACAATGATTATAGAGCTTTCAACGCATATTTCATCCATGCACCTGTGCTCGGTGGGAAAGCTCAAGCGGAAAGCGGAAATCTTTTGATCTTTGCCGGCGGTGATAAGTTGGCAATAGAAAAATGTAAAGGAATTTTCAATGTTCTTGGGAAAAGAATCTGGGAGTTTGGCTCTGTTGAGGAATCAGCAAGGTTAAAACTTGCTATGAATTCAATGATTGCAACAATGATTATGGCGTTGGTGCAAGCGTTCATCGTCGCTGAGAAAGCTGGAATTCCAAAAGAAACTGTCCTTGAGGTTCTTGAAAATTCCGCGTTAAATTCCCAGATGTATCAAGTCAAGGGAAAGTCAATAATTGATGGAAACTTTCAACCTAGCTTTTATGTCAAACATCTTTTGAAGGATATAAATTTAGTTCTTGAAACAGCGCAAGAGTTGAAAGTCCCACTTCCAGTTGTTTCTGCGATTCGTGAGATTTACATTGCGGCTCTTTCCAAAGGATATGAAGATCTTGATTACTCCGCGATTTATAAAGTTATTTCAGAGATGGCTGGTTTAAAAACTTAAACTTATTTCTTTGATGAAGAATGCAATTTTAACACTTTTAATTTTGCTTTTCTCATCTTGTGCAACATTAAGACCACCTTTTGAGCCTCAACCGAAAATAGTGATAGCTTGGGTTGTAAAATTTGACACTACAAGTTTTCTCTCGCTTCAGCGAAACTCTGCTTTGATCTCCATTGCTTCGCCGACATGGTTTAGTATTGATAGCGCAGGAAACATAATCGCTGATGTTGATTCAAATCTTTTAAACTTTGCACTTCAAAATGATATACCACTTATGCCACTTGTCGTAAATCAAAGGTTTCGTGTTGATGTTGCGGAAGCTTTGCTTTCCGAACCAGAAACAAGGGAAAGGGTAGCTGATTCAATTTTAAAAATTGTTCTTAATGGCAATTTCATTGGAATAAATCTTGATTTTGAAGGACCATTTGTGAATGTGCGTGACGGATATACCAAGTTCGTTGAGCTCGTTTGTGCGAAGCTTCATAATTACGGTAGAATAGTAAGCGTTGATGTTGTTTCAAAGACAGAAGAAAAGTTCATTGGTTGGGCTGGTGTTTATGATTACGCTGAACTTGGCGAAGTTGTAGATTATTTTGTTATAATGGGATATGATTATAGGGGACGACTTGATCCGCCAGGGCCAATTGCGCCAAAGTGGTGGGTTGAAGAAACGATAAAATTTGCAATCTCACAGGGAATAAAACCACAAAAGATCGTGCTTGGAGTACCATTTTATGGAAGATGGTGGAAAGGGAATGAACAAGGGCGTGGAATTTATTATCCCGAACTTGTAAGAGTGATTGAGAAATACAATCTGAAGAAAAAATGGGACAGGAAAGCTGAATCGCCATACTTTAAGTTCAAAGATGAAAATGGGGTTGAAAATGTGATTTATTTTGAGGACGAAAAAAGTTTATCTAAAAAAATAGATCTTGTGCTAAAATACAATCTTGCTGGGATCGCCATATGGCGACTTGACGGTGAACCAGCTGAGTTTTGGAAAGTTATTGAATCAAAACTTAAACCTAAAGGATTTTTGGCAAACTAAAAGGAAAAATGTTTGATCGCTTTTTAGCGATCACAAAAAGAAAGCAATTTTATAACTACAGACAAAATAATTTTTGACAAAAACAGCAAGAAATGCTTCTGTGAAGCCATAATCTTGAATTCGTTCTTTGCACTAATTGGCAATTAAAATTTTCAAAAACAATGGAGGTTAAAACAATGCGAAGAGGTATATTTGCAATCCAGATCGTTTTAATTTTGGTTGTTTTCGGTTTTATCTTTTCGCAAGATAGATGGACTCCAGATGTTATGATAAAGTTCAAACGCGTTGGTGAAACTGCTATCTCTCCGGATGGAAAGCTTGTCGCTTACACTGTTTCGGTCCCGTTGATGGAAGGGGAAAAGTCGGAATATCTTACTCATATTTGGGTCGTTTCATCGGATGGTAAGATGAATTATCAATTTACATTTGGTGAAAAATCTTGCACAAATCCATCTTTTTCTCCGGATGGGAAATATCTTGCTTTTATCTCGGCGCGGGGAAAAGATGGTAAAAATCAGATATGGGTTTTAAGATTAACAGGTGGAGAAGCTGAACAAATAACTAATTCAAAGTCGGGAGTTATATCTTACAGATGGGCACCTGATTCAAGATCTATTGCTTTCACAAGTGCTGATCCTGAAACGGAAGAAGAAATTAAAGCGAAAAAGGAAAAACTTGATGCGATAGTTGTTGATAAAAATTATAAATATGCGCATCTTTACATCGTCAAACTTGAAAAGGACAAAAAAGGTGAATATCCTGTTAAGCGTTTAACTTCGGGGGAGTTCCACATAACTTCGTTTGATTGGTCACCGGATGGAAAATTTATCGTTTTCTCGCATCAGATAAATCCAAGCCCAGATGTCTGGACAACTTCCGATATTTCAATTATTCCAGCCGATAGCGGTGAAGTAAAGGCATTGATAAAATGGAAAGGTTCTGATGCAAATCCGAGATTTTCACCTGATGGCAAGTGGATTGCTTTTGAATCCGACGGTGGAATGATAAAGTGGGCTGGGTTAAGACATGTTTATGTTTTTTCTCTATCTGGTGGGGAAGCTAAAAAATTAGCTCCAACACCTGATGAAAATTGTAGAATAATTTCATGGTCAAAAGATGGGAAAGAAATCTATGTCAGCGAAGCCTATAGGACAACTATGCGTGTTTATGCTTTACCTATTGATGGTGGAAAGCCAAGGGCTTTAACTCCAGATAATGGTAATTATACAAATGTTTCATTTAGTTTAGATGGTTCAACGATGGCGTTTGTTTATCAAAATTCTGAAACTGCGCCTGATGTTTATATAACAAGTTTGAAGAAATTTGAACCGAGAAGGTTGACAGATGTCAACTCTGATTTCCCCAGACTTCCGATGGGTAAAACGGAAATTTTGACTTGGAAATCAAAAGATGGAAAGTATGAAATTGAAGGACTTGTCACTTATCCAGTAAATTATGAAAAGGGAAGAAGGTATCCTCTTGTCCTTCTCATCCACGGTGGTCCAGCTAGTGTTTTCACACAGAACTACACAGCGGCAAGTGCCATTTATCCAATTCAAGCTTTCGCACAAGAAGGCTATGTTATACTAAGACCTAATCCAAGGGGTAGCACTGGATACGGCAAGGAATTTAGATTTGCAAATTATAATGACTGGGGATTTGGTGATTATGATGATTTAATGGCTGGGGTTGATAAGTTAATTGATATGGGAGTTGTTCATCCAGAAAGCTTATGTGTTGCTGGATGGAGTTATGGTGGTTATATGACATCTTTCATAGTAACGAAAACAAAAAGATTTAAAGCAGCAAGCGTTGGTGCTGGTGTGACAAATTTGGTAAGCTTCACAGGAACGGCTGATATTCCGAGCTTTTTGCCGGATTACTTCTCTGGTGAGTTTTGGGATCGCCTTGATGTTTATATCAGACATTCGGCTATCTTTAATGTTAAAGGCGTAACAACTCCGACTCAAATAATTCATGGTGAGGCGGATGTAAGAGTCCCTGTATCGCAAGGTAAAGAGTTTTACAATGCTTTAAAGCGTCAGGGTTGTCCAACGGAAATGATAATCTATCCGCGAACTCCGCATGGTGTTCAAGAGCCGAAATTTATTGTTGACATTGGCAAAAGGATAATCGCTTGGTTTAACCGACATATCGGTCGTGATTCAAAATTAACAGAAGTGAAATAAGACATTAACTTTAAAACAAAACCTAACTCAAAAATGAAAAAAATAACACTAATTCTGATGCTTTTGCTTTCAAATCTTTTGTTTTCGCAAGGTAAGATCTTCCCGTTCAAAATCAACAAGGTCGTGCTTGAAAATGGTTTAACCGTCTTATCCGTTCCATTTGATTCACCTGGGATAATAGCTTATTATACCGTCGTAAGAGCAGGGTCAAGAAATGAAGTTGAACCTGGGAAAACCGGATTTGCACATTTCTTTGAACATATGATGTTTCGTGGGACTGAGAAGTATCCAGAACAGGTTTACAACGATATTTTAAAACGGCTCGGGGCGGATTTTAATGCATTTACCAGTGCTGATTGGACTGCATATCATATTGTGGCAAGTAGCGATGCTCTTGAGACAATAATTGATATTGAATCAGATCGTTTTATGAATTTAAAGTATACCGAAGAACAATTTAAAACCGAGGCAGGTGCAATTCTTGGTGAGTACAACAAAAGCGCGTCAAGCCCGTTTCTTGCGCTTTATGAAAAACTTCAAGATCTTGCCTTCACAACTCATACTTACAAACATACAACGATAGGATTTTTAAAAGATATACTTGATATGCCAAATCAGTATGATTATAGCTTGCAATTTTTTGATCGCTATTATCGTCCTGAAAATTGTGCAATTGTTGTGGTTGGAGATTTTGATCAGAAAAAATTGATTGATCTTATAAAGAAATATTACGGCAAATGGAAGAGAGGAAACTTTAAACCAGAGATCCCTGTTGAACCACCGCAGACAGAGGAAAAGGTGGGGCACATCGCTTGGAAAGGTAAAACATTGCCTTACCTTATGATCGGTTATCGTATACCAGAGTTCTCAACTAAAAATGTTGATCGCGCAGCTATTGATTTCGTTTCCGAACTTCTCTTCTCAAGGACAGCACCACTTTATCAAAAGCTCGTAATTGAAAAACAGTGGGTTGATTTTATTCAAGGTGATGCACCAGATAGAAGGGATCCGTTTTTGTTTATTATCATGACGAGAATTAAAAGAGAAGATTTGATTGACTCAGTAAAGAGCGAAATTTTCAAAGCGATTGAAGAGCTGAAAGTAAAACCTGTTTCAAAAGAGCGACTTGAACAGGTTAAGTCGTATATGAGATATTCCTTTGCGATGTCTTTGGATAATCCAAACAGCGTCGCTTACATAGTTGGAAATTATTTTCAATTAACCGGGGATCCTGAATCAGTAAACGAGCTCTATTCACTTTATGAAAAGGTCACACCGCAGGACATAATGAGGGCAGTCCAAAAATACTTTACCAAGGAAAATAGAACAATCGTAACATTAACGGAGGAGAAAAAATGAGAACACAAAAATTAATTTTCCTAATGATGATAACCTCAATTCTCGCATTTGCAAGAAATTCGGAAATAAGAGTTAAAGAACTTTACAGTCCGAATTATCCGATCGTGACATTTAGGGTTATGATTGAAACCGGATCTATGAATGATCCAAAGGGTAAAGAGGGGCTGAATGCGTTGACGATTTTAATGCTTGCGCAGGGTGGAACAAAAGAATTGACATATAAAGAGATCCAAGAGAGACTTTATCCCTTGGCAGCAAGGATCAATTATCAATTTGATAAAGAAGTCAGCGTCATAATTGGCGAGGTTCATAGAGATCATGTTGATAAGTTTTACAAAATTTTTTCGGATTTGATTTTGAATCCAAGATTTGATGAACAAGATTTCAAAAGGAACAAAGATTTACTTTTGAATTACATTCGTGCGACGATAAGAAGCGGAAATGACGAGGAGTTGGGGAAGCAGGCGCTCGTGTGGTTTATATATGAAAATCATCCGTATCATTCGCCAGAATTTGGAACCGTGCAAGGACTGAGTAATATCACGCTTGAAGATGTTAAGAATTTTTACAAAAAGTATTTCACACAGGGCAATATAGTTTTTGGAATTGCCGGTAGTTATCCCAAAAGCTTGGTAGGAAAGATAAAGAAAGATTTCGCTAAGCTTCCAAAAGGCAAACCTGAATCTGTTCAACTTCCAGAACCAGAGAAAGTTAATGGGCTTGAATTTTTATTAATTGAAAAAGAGACAAGATCAACAGCAATTTCGTTCGGTTTTCCAATCGCGATCAATCGTTCACATAAAGATTTCTATGCTTTGATGGTTGCTAATTCATATTTTGGTGAACATAGAACTTTCAATGGTATTTTAATGCAAAAGATAAGAGGTCAGCGTGGGTTAAATTATGGAAATTACTCATATATTGAACATTTTGTTCAGGATGGCGGTTCAACTTTCCCTGTGCCGAACATACCGAGGCGACAGCAGTATTTCAGCGTCTGGATAAGACCAGTTGAGAATAAAAACAGACACTTTGTCTTAAGACAAGCAATAAGAGAGCTTGAAATTCTTGTGAAAAATGGGTTAAGCAAGGAAGATTTTGAATCAACAAGGGAATTTTTGCTTAATTACTCAAAGCTCTGGGTTCAAACTCTTAACCGACGCCTCGGGTATATGATGGACTCTGATTGGTATGGGATTGAATATTTTATTGACAAAGTTCAGAAAGAGCTACGAAATTTAACTGTTGAAGATGTTAATAATGCGATAAAGAAATATCTTAACTTTGAAAACATAAAGATAGTCGCCGTTACGAAAGATGCGCAATCTTATATGCAGGATTTGATTTCAAATAAGCCAAGCCCGATAACCTATGTAAGCCCTGTTTCGCAGTCAATTCTTGACGAAGATAAGATAATTCAAGAATATAAACTTAATGCGAGAGCGGAAAACTTCAAGATAATTCCTGTTGATGAAGTTTTTGAAAAATAAATTTTCTGGGCGGGTTTTATCCCGCCCGTCAGAGAAATGAACCTTTGCGGTGTCTGTAGAGGAAGAAAACTTGTTGCGAAAGCAATTGGCGCTTGTGTTGATTGCATCCGTCAAAATAAAAAAGGCGTGATAGATAAAATTCTTGAATTTCATAGGATCACGAGGGAAGAATTTGAACTTCCGAGTAGTGTGCCTAATTCAAAAGAAGGGATAAAGTGTAAAATTTGCGCCAATGAGTGTGTTATACCAGAAGGGGAAAGGGGATATTGTGGTTTAAGAGCAAATTTTAATGGAAAAATTTCACATCTTGCAGGTACATCCGAAAGTGGACTGCTTGATTGGTATTTTGATCCTTTGCCGACTAATTGCGTTGCTGAATGGGTTTGTGAAGGTTCAAACCAAGTTGGTAAGAAAAATCTTGCAGTGTTTTATCGTAGTTGCAGTTTTAATTGTCTGTTTTGTCAAAATTGGCACTTTAGAGAAACGAACATAAAAAGGGCGAGGAAAATTTCATCTGAAGAGCTTGCAAGTATAGTTGATGAGAAAACTTTTTGCGTCTGTTATTTCGGTGGTGATCCATCAACGCAAATAGTTCACGCGATCCAAACCTCAAAAATAATCCTCAGGAAAAGAAAAGATGTAAGGATTTGCTGGGAAACGAACGGAAATATGAATAGAAAATTTCTGGAGATGGCCGTTAAACTTTCCCTTGAATCTGGAGGATGTATAAAATTTGATTTGAAAGCATATGATGAAAATCTTAACATCGCTTTATGTGCTGTGAGCAATCGTAAGGTATTTGAAAATTTTGAGTTTGCTTGTCGTTTTATAGATCAGCGTCCCGAACCACCGCTTGTTGTCGCAAGCACGCTCATAGTACCTGGTTATATAAACGCTGATGAAGTTTACAAGATAGCGAGGTTCATAAGTCAAATTGATGAAAACATTCCTTATTCACTTCTTGCCTTTTATCCGCAGTTTTATCTCTATGACCTTCCGATAACATCAAAAGAGTTGATGAGAGAATGTGTTGAATCTGCGATATCCGCAGGTTTAAAGAGAGTTCATGTGGGGAATATACATTTGTTAAATTAAAAAGTGCCCCTGGCAGGATTCGAACCTGCGACACGCGGTTTAGGAAACCGCTGCTCTATCCATGCTGAGCTACAGGGGCAGGTAGGATCGTTATAAAATTAAAAAAGTTGCAGTAAAAAATCAATACTTGAAAGTTCAGTAAGCGAAAGTTTTTTTTAAGCGGAAAAATCTTTAATTTTTAGTAAGCGCTTTAAAGTGATCAAATCAAAAAATTTTTAATTTCAATGCCACAGGCGAGGAAGAAGGGTTTGGAAATAACACCAGAGTTAATTTCGTTGATAACGAGGTTAATTGATGAAAAGATGCAGGCAATATATGTAGGGCGTAGTGAGTTTGCCGAGTTAAAAGAATTAGTTGGACAAACGAGCCAAAATCTTTCTTATCTTTCCGAGATCCAGCGGAGATCTCAAGAGGAATTTGTGTCATTTAGGAAAACAACAGAAGAAAACTTTAATCGGGTTTGGGAAAGTATAAATCAGTTGGTTGAAGCGCAAAGAAGAACAGAGGAGAGTTTGGATTCTTTCAAGCGTGAGACGGCGGAGAATTTCAAGCGAGTTTGGGAAAGTATAAACCAACTTTCGGAAGCACAGAGAAGAACGGAGGAGAGTTTGGAATTTTTCAAGCGTGAGACGTCGGAGAATTTCAAGCGAGTTTGGGAAAGCATAAACCAACTTTCAGAAGCGCAGAGAAGAACAGAAGAAAGATTAAATCAACTAGCTGAAGCACAGAGAAGAACGGAGGAAAGATTGAATCAGCTTGCAATTAAAGTAGAACAATTAGCTGAGGCGCAAAGGAAAACGGAAGAGAGGTTAATCTGGCTAATAAACGAACACGAAAGGACACGAGAAATCCTCGCTGGAATTTCAGATACCGTCGGCTATGGGCTTGAAGATAAAGTTATGCTCTTTGCGAAAAAATTTGCAAAGTATGAGTATGGAGTTGAAGCTGAAATAGTTGACCGAAGGAATGTGGTTTATCCCGATGGAAGGTATGATGAGGTGAACATCTATATTGAAGGGAAGAAAAATGGAGAAAAAGTTTACATAATAGGTGAATGTAAGTCAAGGCCGAGCAAAAGAGAGATAGAAAAACTTGCAAAGAAGATGGAAAGGTTGAGAAGTTATTTAAATGCCGATGTTTACGCCTTTGTCGTTGGTTATTATTTTTCGCCTGAAGTTGAAACATATTTGCGTGAAGAATATCCCAACATAAGAGCGTTCAAGAGCTTTGAATTTGAGATGAAGTATGGTGAAAAAGTTTAATGTTCCAGGGATTGTCAAAATAAATTTTTTGCTACTATGTCAACGCCATTGATGAGACAGTATAGAAAGATAAAAGCGCAATATCCTGATGCGATAGTTTTGTTTAGAATGGGGGATTTTTACGAAACATTTGAAGAAGATGCAAAGATAACCGCAAAGGTCCTCGGCATAGCTTTAACGAGAAGGGCAAACGGAGCTGCAGCTGATGTCCCGCTTGCTGGTTTCCCTCATCATGCGCTTGACACATATCTTCCGAAGCTTGTTAAAGCTGGATATAAAGTCGCAATTTGCGAGCAACTTGAAGACCCAAAGTTTGCCAAAGGGATCGTAAAAAGAGATGTGATTGAAATCGTAACCCCAGGAGTTGCGGTTATTGATAAACTTCTTGATAATAGGGCGAACAATTTCGTTTGTGCTTTGTCTTTCAAAGATAGAAAAGTTGGGGTCGCTTTCGCTGATGTCTCAACTGGGGAATTTTATACGAGCGAGATTTATCTTGAAGAACTTCCAAATTTGCTTGATACGATAACTCCAAGTGAAATTATTTACAGTAAATCTTCAAAAAGTTTGTTGGAACAAACTCTTGAAAAAGTTCAAACAAAGCCAGCGCTAACAAGGCTGGAAGATTGGATTTTTAAGTATGATTATGCATTTGAGGTTTTGACAAATCATTTTCAAACTCAATCCTTGAAAGGTTTTGGCATTGAAGAGCTTGAACTTGGAATTATTTCCGCTGGCGCAGTTTTGCATTATCTTCAAGAGACACAAAGGACGAGGTTAACTCACATAAGGAAAATTTCACGATATGACAACAGCGATTATATGGTTCTTGATCCCGCAACGAAGCGAAATCTTGAAATAGCCACTTCATATTCAGGTGAAACAACATATGGGACTCTTTTTTCAATCATTGATAAAACTCAAACCCCGATGGGGGCACGACTTTTAAAAAAATGGGTTTTGAGACCTTTAAAGAAACTTGAACCAATTCAAAAACGACTTGAAGCTGTTAAGGAACTTTACGAAAATCAAAAGTTAAGAAAAGAACTTTATGAAATTCTCGGCGAGATCGGTGATATTGAAAGATTGATTTCAAGGATCGCAATCCGTGCGCATCTTCCGGGGACAACAGGGAGAGCGAACCCAAGAGATATGATAAATCTAAAAGAATCCCTCAAAAAAATTCCAAAGATAAAGTCCCTTCTTGTTGATGCGAAATCCGAGACGCTCCAGAAAATTTCAAAACTTCTAAATCCGTTGGAAAATGCGGTCTCTTTAATAGAAAGCGCAATCGTTGATGATCCACCTGCAACTGTTTCAGATGGCGGAGTTATAAGAGATGGATATAATCCTGAACTTGACGAACTTCGCTATATTACTCGTTCAAGCAAAGAATTAATAGCAAATTTACAGCAAAAGGAAAGAGAGAGAACGGGGATCCCGAGTTTGAAGATTGATTATAATTCTGTTTTCGGATATTACATTGAGGTCACGAAACCACATCTTGACAAAGTTCCGCCAGATTACATTCGCAAGCAGACGCTTGTAAATGCAGAGAGATTTATAACACCCGAATTAAAAGAGTATGAAGAAAAAATTCTCACTGCGGAAGAAAAGATCTCG